>JBKHFD010000011.1:0-38540 GCA_046540355.1 Desulfobacterales bacterium | reverse complement strand
GCTTGATGATTACGATGATACGCTTTTTATAGTGCTAAAGATGATCGATTATAATAGGGATGTATACGATCATACGATTCAGGTTGTTGATACCGTGGAGACCCATCGCGATATTCTCTCCGGAGTGCTGGATATCTATCTTACCGGGATAAGCAACAGGATGAACGAGGTCATGAAGGTGCTCACCGTGATTGCAACCATATTCATCCCGCTTACCTTCCTGGCGGGTGTATACGGAATGAATTTCGAGCACATGCCGGAACTTGCATGGCGCTATTCATACCCCGCGGTATGGACGGTTTTCCTGGTGATTCTTGCAGCTATGCTATGGTGGTTTAAACGTAAGAAATGGCTGTAAAAATGCCGGCACTCAATCAGTCTGCGTTTTGAACAATTTTTTCCGCGATTTTTTCCGCGGATCTGCCGAAAAGCTCGTCCATTTCAACCAGGTCCAGCAGTTTGTCGCGCCATGTTATATTGTTTTCCTGCACCAGGTTCTTTATGTGTTCGTGCTTGCCGCCAAGAGCCCGGACTTTTGTCTGAAGATCTGCGTCTTCCTTAAAGGTGATATCGAGCAGAAGCATGTGCTCCACCATGTTGGGTCTGGAAGGATCGCTTGAAATAAGAGGGATTATCAGGATGCTTCTGTCATCCTTCCTTCCCTTTCCCAGGTACACGTTGCCTTCGCGCACTATTATTTTCTTGGTGCCCTTAAGCGTCCTGTCGCTTTCCGCACGGGAGGCCAGGGCGGCCGATGTTCCCTGCTTGTCTTTTACCTTGATGGTGGTCTCGTCGGTGGGTTCGCCAAGGAGGTTGACCCCGGAAATCTTGTACAAGGTATGGCCGTTTATTTTTTCGATAATTCTCTGGATGTTTCTAAGCACTATGATATTGTTTATGGTCAGATGCTCAATGCTGAAATTCAGTGTGAACACGGTATCAAACAGCAGGCCCTCTGCCTTTTCTTCAATCCTGCTGGTTCCCACGGTAACCGTCTTTGCCTGATGCTTTATTGCGTCCACGGGTCTTGCCATGGCGTTTATGGCCTCTGCAAGGGAGGAAAAAAGCATTGAGAACATATTCCCTGCGGTTCCCTTAACCCCGAAATCAAGCTCAAAATCCGCTATGGGCAGCCGGCCTGAAAGATATTTCAACAGAAGCACAAGGTTTGTCGACTCCTGGATGGCAAGAGTTGCAGGGAGTCTGTTTTCAGACTGGCGTTTTCGAAGTTCCTGGTAAAACTGAAGAATTTTCTCCCTGAAGGATTTTTCCAGTACCACCTCAAATATATCCATGCCGCGCTCTGCAAGGGTGTCTATAGTTTTTCGCAAATCCTCGCGGAACTCGTGGAGAAATCTGGAGCACTCGTTAATGGCAAGGGCTGCGTAATATCCCCACATGTGGCCGACAAGCGTGTTTAAGATAGGGGCGAAATGTTCACTTACCGGCGGTACGCGGAAAACATCTTCAGCATAGTCGTCAAACCTGTCCTCGTGTTCGTCGGCAATTACCACCGGAAGAGCCTTGTGGGACCTGAAAATGGCGGTGTCCTTAACAATGTCGCCTATTACGCTTCTTCGGGTGCCTGCCGCACATATTATGATCAGCGGCTCTGAGGAGAGGTCTATATGTTTTTTGTCCTCAACAAAGTCAGAAGAGATTGTTTTATAACAAAGCTCGCTCAGCTTTATCCTGATTTCATCGGCAGCAGCCTTGTTGGGACCGCTTCCCACGGCCGCCCAGTAAGTTCGCTTAAGGGCCAGGCGGCTGGCCGAAGTCCTGATCTGCTCCTTCATGGAAAGCACCCTTTCCATTATATCAGGAAGCTGAATCATTTGTCTGATTTCATTGGATACAAACGCCCTGCCTCTTTTCCCGGTCGCCTGGGCCATATACAGGGCCAGTACGGCGCCTGCAATAATCTGGGAATAAAATGCCTTTGTGGAGGCGACCGACATTTCAATATCCCGGCCGCTGCTTGTATATAACACTCCGTCTGTTTTAAACGTAAGATCCGAATCCCTGCGGTTTACAATAGAGATGGACCATGCCCCTCTTTTCTTTGCCATGTCCACTGCCCTGTTGGTATCAGTGGTTGTGCCGGACTGGCTTATGGGGATCAACAGGGTATCGTCCATCTGCTTTCCGTCCTTGTCATATAGCATGAAGCCTGATAGTTCGGAAGATTTTACGGATTCGATCTTCATGTTCGGATCGTCTATATAGTAGCGCATAAGGTCTGCACATGCAGCAGCCGCCACCCCGGCGGTGCCCTGGCCTATGAAGAGAATTCTCTTTACGGAGTCGCTGCCGATTAGCTCCACCAGTTTTTCCGGCACGTTTGTGTTGTCGAGCCTGATTTCGTATCTGCGTCCGTCCTTATCTATGAGCTTCCAGCGGTTTTCCAGGGTGCGGCGCACAGAAAACGGCGACTCTGAGATCTCCTTTAAAAAGTAGTGGTCAAACTCCTGACGGTCTATGTCCCGGGAGGTAAGACTGGTCCTTCTTATGTCATTTTCGGTGAATTCAACAGGGCCGCCGTCGTAAAACATTGCGGAAATCCCGGAAAGTCCCCCTTGCGAATCCTGGTCCACAGTGCAGATCTGTCCGGTCACGGTTCTTCCGTCGGCATCCCTTGTTGCCGCTTCCCCGTCCATCTTGATAAAATCGCTGGTTTCCTCGGCAAACCCGTAGACCTCGGATGTGGGAATGTAATGATCGCGGCCCAGGCCCACAAACAGGGCCTGACCGCTTCCCTTAAGCGCCAGGAAGATTTTTCCGGGAGCAAGATCCGAGTGCATTGAAATGGCATGAGAGCCTTCAAAATCGTTTACCGCAAGCCTGAAGGCTTCTTCTATTCCGTAGCCCTGGTTTACATAAGATGCTATATGCACAGGGATGATTTTGGTGTCACAAGTGATTTCATCGGGATAAAATATGCCGGCCGCCCGGTGGACTGCCTTTAGCTTCTGATAATTGTCGATATCTCCGTTTAAGCTTACATGGATGATACCGTTGTCGTCTGTTGAGGTTGAAGCTGTGCAGGCATCAACGGGATGGCAGTTGGCTTCGTTGATTTCACCGACAGAGGCCCATCTGGTATGGGCAGAGACTGTGAAATGCAGGTGGTTTGTCAATAAAAGTGTTTGAAAAATACTGTCACTGCTGATCTGGGAACGCAAGAACTCTATATTGTCCCCAAGGCATCCGATTTCGGCGGCAACTTTATACGTAAGAGCAAGCGCAGTTTGACTGTTGCCGTCTCCCTCATGGTGGCGGCGCAAAGAGATGCTTTTGTTTGTTAGCAGTTTCCGGTTTTTCCGGGTTTCAAACTCTTGGTGCAGGCCCTTTTCCCTGATCTTTTTTTCAAAGTTTTCAAATGTCTTGTTATCCAGGACAAACATCAGGGAGATTCCGGCCGAATCCCTGCCTCTTACCTCCAGGCGGTCAATGCTGTTAAATACTGAATTTATCTGCCTTGCTGCAGAGACGGCTTCTTTTGGCTGCGAGGGCACATTAGCCAGAAGAGCGCCAACCTTTTCTATATTGTCCAGGATTTCGGTTTTCAGGCTCCATGCGGCATCTTTCATTGCCTCCAGCCTGACCGAGATCATATCAAAGACTTCAGCCGGAAGTCTGCCCATCCAGTAACGGAATTTTGCCGATTCCCTGTCCACAGAAGAATTTAAATTTTCCAGGATCAGCGAGAGTTCTTTTACTGAGGGCTCGCTGCTCATCAGGCTGTAGAAACCATCGTTTTTCTTTAGCTCCCGGATTTGGTCAAAAAGCTTTGCAGCCGTATCCGGGCCTCCAAGGCAGTTTTCGCTTATTGCGGCCGGTTCCTCACTTTGTTCGGGCAGCCCGGTAGAAACGATTTGCTCCACCAGGGATTTTATTGAATCCGGGGCAGCCCCTGCTACATCTTTCGGATTTGAGTGCTCCGGGGCACGCCTGAATGCAACCATACCGGTTAATCCGCATGAAATGCGCTCCGGCAGATACGGAAAAAAAATAATTGCGTCACCGTGTATTCTCCGGGGTGTTTTTCCAAAATAAACTTTTTCGTATAATCCTGCCGCGGTCCTGGAAATCAGTGACAGGAGCTTTGTTGTTTTGTGCTGCACGAGTCGAATCATTTTTGAGCTCCGGCTGTTTGAAAACTGTTGTGAAAGTATGCTTCCACGATTTTTCTGAAGTAACTCGGTGAGCGCATGCCTATGTATTTTTCATGAGCCACCAGAACGGAAACCGCTATTTTGTTGCTTGTTCCCTTGCGGCGGGCATATCCCGTAAACCAGTCATAGCGTATTTGTTCGGGGTTGTAATTAATGGAGCCGGTTTTGCCGCCGACTTCAAAGTTTTTAAGAATTGCTCTGCCGCTTTTGTCCATGAAGCTGCCCCGGGCAGTGCCTGAAGTAAGGGATGTATGCATAAGAGGCTTTAACATAAGTGCCGTCTGCGGACTCACTGGACGTATAGATTCCGGTTTCTGCCGGTAAACCTTACGGTTGCTTACGGTTACCTTATCGATCAGGCGCGGCTTCATCATTCTGCCGTTATATATTATCGAAGCTGCCATCATAGCTGCATGAATCGGTGATATGCGGGTTTTTCTGTTGAAACCGCACGCGACTTCAGCCCAGTTGTATGAATGCTCCGAAATCGGTGCAATGCTTGGTTCAAGGGGAAGGTCAAACCCTATTTCCCGGTTGAATCCGAAATCAAAGGCGAATTTTTCCAGCGTATCCCCGCCCAGATGGTTTTTGCCGATTTTTCCGAAAACAGGGTTGACGGACTGGGCAAAGGCGGACTCAAAGGTGATGCGATTGGTGTATTTGTTTTCAGTGTCCTTTAACTGGGATTTATAAAGGGTGTATTTGCCGCCGTTATAGGGTAATTCCTTGTCCGGATCAAAGCCGCAGTTCTCGATTGCGGCCGCGGCGGTGACTATTTTAAACAAACTGGCGGCGGGAAAATCGGCGCTGAGACAGGGATTTGCATCCGGATCGTTTTTGTCGTGCGATGCCATTGCAAGGATTTTGCCTGTCCCGGGATCCATGACCACAATTGCAATATGTCTGGCCCATTTTTTGTCAAGCATTGAAACCACGGAACGCTGCAGATCGGGATCCAGTGTGGTGTGAAAGACATATTCACGGTTGTTTATTGTTTTTCTGATAACCGGGTCTTCAGTGTTGACAAAATCCTGTGATTCCAGCAGATTCCGTATCTCCGGGCGTTCAATGCGAACTATGCCGGGGCTGTCACCTTCGTCCCGTTCGTTTTCATTAGCGCCTGCAAGCACTCCACCCAGCAGATAGAAGCCTCCCTTTAAAATTAATACGGATACAAGCAGGAGAATCAGGTAAAGCGGAAGTCTTGAAAGAGTCCTTCGTTTTGCGGATTTTTTTTTGAAGCTTCGCTGATAGCGGCGCCAGGCGGCATTGCCCTCCTGCCCGACATATTTGAACTTCCCGGATTTGCGTTTGAATATGTTTGCCATTGTTTGACCGGCCGTTTATTTCAAACGGGTTCCTGGTTCTACATCCCGGTCGAGGACGGCCACGGAGCCGTCTTCCTCCCCGACCGCCGCAAGTATCATTCCCTGCGACTTGATCCCCTTGAGTTTTGCCGGCTTCAGGTTCGCCAGCACGACAACGGTTTTCCCTGTGAGTTCTTCGGGGGTATAGAATTGTGCTATTCCGGCAACAACGGTTCTTTTCTCAAAGCCCAGATCAAGTTCAAGCTTGAGTAGCTTGTCTGTTTTTGGCACTTTTTCCCCGGAAATTACCTTTGCCGCCCTGAGATCAACAGCGGCAAAATCGTCTATGTTGATTTCAGGTGCAATATCGGAGGCTTTGGATTGTTCGGTTTTTTTCTCCCCGGATTCTGCGAAAATTGCCTCCTGGTCAAGCCTGGGAAAAAGGGAGACGCCTTTTGGCAGCGATGTCCCGGGGGTTATCATTCCCCATTTTTCAATTTCGCCTACCAGGTAAAAGGGCTGTTCCGGGTCCAGTCCCAGGTGTTTCTGCATTGTTTTCGCCGTGTCCGGCATCACAGGATAAATCAGCCCGGATACCACCCGGAGTCCTTCCAGGAGACCACCGATAACAGAGGCAAGCTGCTGCCGGGCATCTTTCTGTTTTGCCAGTTCCCAGGGAGCGGCAGTGTCAACGTATTTATTCATTTTGCCTATATATTCCCAAACCGATCCAAGAGCCCTGTGAAATTCGAAACTGTCCATGCCTGCGGTAAAGTTCCTGATCGCCTCTTTTGCCCCTGTTTTCAGGTCAAATTCAGGGTTCGGATTTTTCCCTGAATTCCATTCGGGAACCGTTCCCCTGAAATACTTGTGAAACATGGCAAGTACCCTGGAAAAAAGGTTGCCAAGATCGTTTGCCAGATCCGAGTTTATTCTTTGAATCAGGGCAACCTCGGAGAAACTGGAATCCAGCCCGAAAGTCATCTCCCGCATGAGAAAATACCTGACCGCGTCACTTCCGTATCTGTCTTTAAGATAAATCGGATCAACCACATTTCCAAGGCTTTTTGACATCTTGCTTTCTTCAACATTCCAGTAGCCGTGAACAAGGAGGTGTCTGTATATGTCGATTCCGGCGGCCTTTAGCATTATAGGCCAGTAAATTCCGTGAGGCTTTAAAATGTCTTTTGCAATTACGTGGTGTGCATTGGGCCAGAAGGTCTCGAATTTTTCATCGTCGGGATATCCCAGGGCCGATATATAGTTTATAAGTGCGTCAAACCAGACGTATGTGACGTAATTGTTGTCGAAAGGCAGTGTAATGCCCCACTTAAGTCGGGTTTTGGGCCTTGAAATACAAAGATCATCCAGGGGCTCGCGCAGAAATCCGAGAACTTCGTTTTTGTAGCGTTCCGGACGGATCATGTCAGGATGTTCTTTAATGTAGTCAATGAGCCACTGCTGGTACCGGCTCATTTTGAAAAAGTAATTGGATTCCCTTATAAGTTCCGGCTCCTTTCCATGATCGGGACATTTGCCGTCAACCAGGTCTCGCTCGGTGTAGAAGGTTTCGCAGTCATAACAGTAAAGCCCCTCGTACTCGCTGAAATAAATGTCTCCGGAATCGTAAATTTTCTGAAGAATTTTTTCCACCACTGCGATGTGTTCAGGATCAGTGGTTCTTATGAACCGGTTATGATATATGCTGTAATGGGGCCACAGTTCCCGGAACAGGGCGGATATCCTGTCGGAATAAGTCTTGGGATCTGTATTGTTTGCCTCCGCGGCCTTTACTATCTTGTCGCCGTGTTCGTCTGTTCCGGTAAGCAGAAAGGTTTTCTCGTCCTTCATCCGGTGATAGCGTCCGGCGACGTCGGCCGCGATTGTGGTATAGGTGTGCCCCAGGTGCGGCTTTGCATTTACGTAATATATCGGTGTTGTGATATAAAAGGCAGATGTCATTGTTTAAGAATTCCCGTCTGTATATTCGTGGTTGTCTTCAAATTCTTTTTGGCGGCCGCTTTCCTGTCGGCCTTCGTACTCATCATAAACCTGGTGCTCAAAGGCCAGGCAGCACATGAGTCTTCCGCAGACACCGGAGATTTTTGTGGGGTTGAGAGACAGTCCCTGTTTTTTAGCCATTTTTATTGTTACAGGGTTAAATTTCGTCATAAATGCGGTGCAGCACAGTATCCTTCCGCATCGCCCCACGCCCCCGCACATTTTCGCCTGGTTCCGGATTCCCACCTGCCGCATTTCGATTTTGGTCCTGAACTGCTTGACAAGCATTTTGACCAGCTTGCGGAAATCCACCCTGGAGTCCGCAGTAAAGAAAAAGGTAAGCTTGCTTCCGTCGAAGTTGCTTTCAACCGAGAAAAGGTGCATTTCCAGTTCCAGTGAATCAATGCATTCGCGGCAGTATTCGTAGGCTTCTTTTTCAATTTCCGAATTTTTTTCCTGCTGCTCGCGGTCTTCGTCGGTTGCAGGCCGGTATATTTTTTTCAGCGGCTGGCGCACCGAGCCTTCATCGGCAGATTCCGGAGGTGTGGCAACCGTTCCGTAACCAAGTCCGTGCTCGGTTTCCACGATTACCTCATCTCCGGTTTTTAATACATAGGCCCCTCCGTTGAAATCATATATTTTCCCTGCGGGTTTAAATCTTATGCCGACGATTTTAACCTTGCTTTTTTTTGTGTTCTGAGAGTCATCTGATGTCATATTATGCACAAGTTATATCATTTAAATGAATTTTACAAATGAAGTGTTGCCCGTAGGTTAAGCTTCCCGGCCGGTTTCGTGCCAATCCTGTGCCAGCCTGGTCATAAGGGCCTCGAGGCAAAGCCTTGGATTCGCGTTCCCGGATATGGCATTTTCCGCACGCACAACAGCATCCGCCTTTTCAATTATCAGGTCGGCCTGTATCTGTTTTGAGGCGGTCCTGACCCTGCTGTATATGTCGTGGTTGTAAATTTTTTCCGGACTGCTTAAAAACACCGCCAGGTCCCTGTACCAGTTTTTCATTATTTCAAAAACGCCTTCGAGTTTATCACGGTCAGATGCTATGATTTCGGCAAAGGCGTGCCTGAATGAGGACGACAATCCGGGCAGCCGTATGAGCATGTCAACAATAAAGTTGCGGTAATTTATCCAGTCCGCCTCAGCCATTTCAGCCATATTAATCGCCCTGGCCAGACTTCCGCGGGCAAGCAGAGCCGTAATCATGGCATGATCCCGGTTCAATCCCATGTTGGAGACAAGGTGATCTGCCATTTCCTTTTGCGGGATCGGATTGAAACGGATATGGCGGCACCTGGAAACAATTGTGGGCAGCAGGTTCCCGGCGTCCGGGGCGGTTAATATGAAGACCGTTGATTCCGGAGGCTCTTCCAGAATTTTAAGAAGCGCGTTGCCGGCTTCCTTGTTCATCAGGTGCGCATCCTCTATCAGAACCACCCTTGTGGCGGCTGTATCTGACTTTAAAGCCAGGCTGCCGTAAAGGGAGCGGATCTGATCTATCCGGATATAACCGCCGGACGGCTTCACACGGTAAATATCAGGATGCACCCCGCGTTCTGCTTTTCTGCAGGAGCGGCAGTTGCCGCATGCGGCGAAATCCTTTTTTTCACCGTCGGATCCCGGTGCGTAGTCTTTAAAGGCTGTTTCCCGGCAATTGCAGATTCTGGCAAGTTCGAGGGCCGCGGTTGCCTTGCCCACCCCGTCTTCTCCGGTAAAAAGAAGGGCATGCGGGAGTTTTTCGCTTTCCAGTGCATTGCACAGCATTCTGACCGGGCGCTGCTGACCTATTAACTTATTGAATCCGCCCACAGGTGCTGCCGATTAAGTCTTTGCCTTTGCATTAACCCGTTCCCGCAGCTCCTTGCCGCACTTGAAAAAAGGCAGCTTTTTGGGCTGTATACGAACTTTTTCGCCGGTCTTGGGGTTTCTTCCGGTGTAGCTCTTGTAATTTTTTACAAAAAAACTGCACAGTCCGCGGATCTCTATTCTTTCCTCGTTTACCAGGGCATCTGCCATGGAGTCGAAAAAGATCTGTACAACCTTGGCTGCTTCGGATTTTGAAATATCGGCTTCCTTCTTAAGTGCGGATATCATTTCAAGCTTGTTCATTTTTCCTCCTGCTCTATGGTATTGCCGGATTGTAATTTATATTTATAATTATCCATAAATTTTTAATAAGTCAAGGGGTTATGCAGATTATTCTCTATTATCCAGCGTCTCGCCAAATCCGCCAAGGCCCAGCAATTCAATCATTGCCATATAACGGGTATCATCATCTTCCTGTTCCCCCTCCTGCTGCCAGGCAAGTTCCAGCGCCCAGCACTGGGATTCATAGCGCATTCCCAAACCCTTTTCAATATCTGTTTCCGTTTCAAGGTTTCTTTCGTAATTGCCGAAAATGGACAGCTTTCTTGTTATACGGGTTTTTGCATAAAGATCGATGCTTTCGGTGGAATCCCTGTTATATCTGTATTCCAGCTTAAGTTCGTCCCCTCGCCTGTCATAAAGCCGGCCGGACAGATTTCCGGTATCGAGTTCATCATCCTGATGGTTCCAGCTGGCATCGGCCTGCAGCTCGACCAGATGTCCGGGGCTAATGTCAAGCTCTGCGTAAAGCGGCATCCAGGCTTTTGAGGAATCTTCATGTTCCCTGAAATCATAGGCCTGTTCAATAAAGAACCTGGCAAACCGGTTATATGTATAATTTTTCTCATCGCTTCTGTTTTTGCCGGGTGAAGCTGCTTTTGAAGTAAAAAGGTTTGTAGCCGACAGTGCCAGGCTGTTTTTGGACTCGATCCGGTCGGTTCCGTCAAATTTGGGATATTGCGTCTGATCCTTCTCAGGTATGTATCCGTAGGAGAGCCTGGGAATTATCACGTGCTTGATTTTTTCCACCCGGCCCTTTTCAACGGAAAAGACCCGGTTTATATCAGTGCTCAGGTCCACTTCTGCATCATAGAGTTCCCTGTGCATGTAGCGCTCTTTTTCATCGCCGTAAAACTCCCTGTCAGCATCAATATACCATGCTGTCTGGCGGAATCCCACCGACGGCTCAAGGCTGAAATAATTGCCCGCCTGAAGCGGGAGGTAGAATCTGGGGTGAAGATCCATGCGGTGACCGGTAATATTGTCCCGGCTGTAGAAGTATGTATATTCCGAATCAAGGGAGCCAAACAGCAGGCCGCCGGCTGTATCGCTGAAAAACGGCTGTTTGAGCGCGTTGTATTGAATTCTGGGAAGCTGCTGAATTGTGTTGTCTTCATCTTTCAGCCGTCGTTTTATTACGTTATCGTACCATACAAGGTCGGCGTTTATGCTTTGATATGACCATGTTTTGTTTATATTCAAACGGTTTGTGCGAACAGGGTCGTTTTCATCATCTATATCGCGGCCGAATTCGGAAGAAAAATAATCATCAGTGGTCTCGTGTCCCATGTATCCGTCTGAAAATTCCCTCAGATAATCCTGGTCGCTTACAACGTCAATATCCAGTCTGGCCGTTGTATCAGCCAAAAGCTCCTGGTCGGCCTTCATGCGTACCCAGTATCGCTCGTCATTTGGCCGTATAACGTTGTTCTCATCGTCGTCATCATAACCCCATTTGTCCGTGGCCTCCTGGGTTCCGTCGTCAATTTTATCGTCCATGAAGCCGTCTGCCATGAACGTGCCTTTTGAATCCCCGGAGAGCATGTAGCGGTATTCAACTCCGAATTTTTCTCCGCGCCGGTTCATGTGATGGTAATAGAGAGTTGCATCAGTGTTGTCTGATATTGCCCAGAAAAAGGGCTGAACGTATTCAGCGCCTCTTCTGTCCGAATATCCCGCCTCTGGCGTAAGAAGACCGCTCTGGCGTTCCAGTTTTACCGGAAACATGAACCAGGGCACGTAAATTACCGGAAGACGCCGGGCCCACAACGCGGAATGGGATGCATATCCATAGCCCTCGATAGTTACGTCTACCTGTTTTCCCGTAATCTGCCAGTCCGGGCGAAGTCCCTCACATGAGGTAAGCGATCCCTCGGTTATATGGTATGTATTTTCTCCCGTTTTTTCGATCTTTTTTCCCCGGAGGCGCAACTCGGTCTCTGTGAAAGAAATGTGGCCCTGAATCAACGTACCTGTATCGGTTTCCAGATTCATATTCAGGCGGTCTCCAGTCAGCCGATCGTCTTCAGAGGTAAGGGTTACATTGCCTGCTGCCTCTGCGGTCATGTCATCTTCGTTTAATACGACTTTATCTGCCAGGAGCTGCTTTTTAGCCTGGGTTATTTCAACGTTTCCCGAGGCAGTATACCGGTTTGTCCCCGGCTGGTAAGTGATCTTGTCAGCGGTAATCCGCCATGTTTCGCCGCTCCGGTCAACCTGCTCGAGAAACTCCTGGCATAAGACAGTGGGAACGTATGCGGCCGAAAGGCAGGCCAGTGCCGCTGCCATATAAATTAGAATGATTAAAGCTTTTGCTCTTTGCATATAAATTCAGATTACACGTGTACGGCTTTTGAAATAACAGGTACGCTAAAAAGTCATTAAAACCGGATGCGAATAATAACTTGATGCACGGCTTAATTTCCAGTATAAAAAACCGGATACTAAAAAAAGTCAAGCCAATAGGGGCAACAATTTGCGTAAATTCAGCAATTGCGGGGCATGATCCGGATGAAAAAACGTTTTGTAAATCAGCTGAGTCCCGGCGAATCATTAAGTGATCTGTTTGTTCTTTCTAAGAAAAACATGGGGCATAAAAAAGACGGGGCCCCTTATCTCAGCATTGCACTTTCGGATAAAACCGGGCAAATCCGGGGAGTTGTCTGGGATAACGTGGAACAGATAGCTTCCGGTGCCGCAGCCGGTGATTTTGTCCGCGTCAAGGGGCTTGTCTCTGAATACAAAGGGGAGCTGCAGGTAGTGGTAAAATCCATGGCCACGGAATCCGGCAATATCGATTTTGCCGATTTTCTTCCGTCAACCGCCAGGGATCCCGGGCAGATGGCCGAACGGTTGAAAGCCGTGGCAGGAACCCTGAAATCCGATCCTCTGCGCGAGCTTCTTGAAAAATTCTGGCAGGATGAAGAATTTATGGAGCTTTTCAAAAAAGCCCCGGCGGCTAAAAAGATGCACCATGCTTATATAGGCGGATTAATTGAGCACACCCTTTCGCTTGTGCTTCTCGCTGAAAGGGTTACAGGGCATTATTCGGGCATTGACCGGGACCTGCTGATTGCCGGAGCAATACTTCATGATATAGGAAAAATCCATGAATTCACCTATGATACCCGAATTGACTATTCAGACGAGGGAAGGCTTGTCAGCCATATTGTTATAGGAATCCGTATGCTGGAGCAGAAAATGGCGGACCTTCCGTCGCTTAGCTCAAAGACTGCACTTTTGCTCAAGCATTTGATTATAAGCCATCACGGAACAAGGGACTTCGGTTCCCCGGAGCCTCCTAAAACCCTGGAAGCGGTTCTGCTCAATTACCTGGATGAAATTGACTCCAAGATAAACGGCATCCGCGAATTCATGGAAAACCAGGATCCGGAGGCAGACTGGACAGGTTATCACAGATCACTGGAGCGTTTTTTCTACAGGGGTAAGCCGGAATCCGCATCATAGTCAGTACTTGGACATTTCCGATCATGTTTATTACACTGGAAGGCATTGAGGGCTCCGGGAAGTCAACACAGATCCCTCATATTGCAAAATACCTGAAAGGCCTCGGCCATACCTGTCTGGTCACCAAGGAGCCCGGGGGTACGGCCGTGGGCGAAAAAATCCGGGCCATTCTGCTTGATCCCGGCAATGCCGGACTTGATGCCATGGCGGAGCTTTTCTTATATGAGGCAGACAGGGCACAGCATGCGGGCCGCGTTATCAGGCCGGCCCTTGAAGCCGGAAAAACCGTGATATGTGATCGTTTTGCAGATTCCACAATAGTGTATCAGGGAGCAGCAAGAGGGATTCCGGCAGATATTATCACCGAGGTCAACAGAATGGCTTTCGGCACCCTGAAGCCGGATATCACTTTTTTGCTTGATCTTCCCCCCGAACTAGGGCTATCCCGTGCATGGCTCCAGATTGAGTCGGGATCGCGAAAAAGGGGAGAAACCCGGTTTGAACAAGAGCGCGTAAAATTTCACGAGAAGGTGCGGGAAGGCTATCTTGCGCTTGCCCAAAAGGAGCCCGGGCGTATAAGGGTTATTGATGCAAGCGGGACTCAGCAGGATGTGAAAACCGCCATTGAAGCAGAATTTGACCGGCTGCCCGGTATTTATAAATAATGATCATATGACCATGAGTTATTCCATACTAGATGCAACAGGCAACACACCGCTGGTGGAGATCCGGAGTCTGAATCCCAACCCGGCGGTCAGGATTCTGGCCAAGCTCGAATACATGAATCCCGGAGGGTCGGTAAAAGACCGGCCCGCCCTTGCCATGATAGAGACCGGCGAGCGATCCGGGGAGCTTACTCCGGACAAGACCGTTATAGAGGCCACCAGCGGCAATACCGGAATCGGCCTTGCCATGGTATGCACGGTTAAGGGCTACAGGCTCCTTCTTGCCATGTCCGAGGCTGTTTCCATGGAGCGGCGCAAGATTCTGGCGGCCAGGGGTGCTGAGATTCTTCTCACCCCGGGGCACCTGGGTACTGACGGAGCCATTGAGGAGGTCTACCGCCTGGTAAGAGAAAATCCCGGGCGCTATTTCATGACGGATCAGTACAACAACCCCGCCAACTGGCAGTCGCATTATAACGGAACCGCTGAAGAGATCATCGCCCAGACCGGCGGGGAAATCTCAAAGTTTATTGCCACCATGGGCACCACCGGCACCGTGATGGGATGTGCCAGAAAGTTCAGGGAATATGACGAAAAAATAGAAATCATAGGGGTGGAGCCGTACCTGGGCCATAAACTCCAGGGTCTTAAAAATCTAAAGGAGGCCTACAGGCCCGAGATTTTTGAAAAGAAGTGGCTGGATGCAAAAGTAAACATAGACGACGAGGATGCCTTTGAGATGACCAGGCGCCTTGGCCTGGAAGAGGGCTTGTTTGTAGGCATGAGCAGCGGCGCCGCCATGGTGATAGCCGCCCGCGAAGCGGAAAATATGTCAGAGGGCACCATTGTGGTTATATTTCCCGACAGCGGCGAGCGCTATTTGAGCACGCCCTTGTTTTCGGTAAAGAAAAAGGCCGAAATTCACCTGTTCAACACCCTTACAAGATCCAAGTCGCCGTTTGACCCTATCCGGAGCGGAAGGGTTTCCATGTACACCTGCGGTCCTACGGCAAACAAGCGTATACATCTCGGTGAATGCAGGCGGTTTGTGTTTTCCGATCTTCTCTGCAGGTATCTTGCCTACCGGGATCTTGAAGTCACCCATGTGATGAATATTACAGACATGGACGACAATACAATACAGGGATCAGAGGCTGCGGGAAAGTCGCTTAAAGAATACACGGATTATTATATAGAGCTTTTCAAAGCAGATCTTGAGGCCTTAAACATCCTCCCGGCCCATGTATATCCCCGGGCAAGCGAGCATGTGGGCGACATGGTGGAGCTGGCAAAACAGCTTTACGAAAAGGGCTTTGCCTATGAAAAGCTGCGCTCCCTGTATTTTTCCATAGGTTCGTTTGAAGAATACGGCAGGCTTTCAGGCATAGATATAGACAAGATCAAGCTGGGAGCAACCGTGGATCTTGACGAATATGAAAAGGACAATCCAAGGGATTTTACGCTGCTCAAGCGCGCCCGGCTTTCAGAGCTGAAACGCGGCATTTACGTAAAAACCCGGTGGGGCAATATAAGGCCCTCCTGGCATATACAGTGTGCGGCCATTTCCATGAAGCATCTGGGAGAAACCTACGACATACACACCAGTACCAGGGAGCTGGTTTTTCCGCACCATGAAAACGAGCTGGCCATTGCAAAGGCGCTTACAGCCAAGCCGCTGGCCCGCTATTGGGTCCATTGCGAACAGGTGCTCGCAGAAGAACGTTTCGGTGATCAGCGACACGGCCTTCCGACCCTGGAGGATTTGAAAGCCATGGGTCATGATGCAAGGGAGGTGCGTTTCTGGCTGATTACGGCCCATTACCGAAAGCCGCTGCAATATGCGCACCATAAGCTTGACCAGGCAAAAAAAGCCCTTATAAGGATAGACGAATGCGTGCGCGCGCTTCAGGATGCGGCTGATGCCGGAGACAAAGCATCAGGTGAGACCGAAATCGACCAGATAGCATATGATATCCGGCAGGGCTTTATAAATGCCATGGATGACGATCTTAACATGCCTCAGGCCATGGCTGTGATGTTTAGAAAGATCCGGCAGATAAACAGGATGGCTGCACAGGGGCGACTCGGGGCGCGGGATGCGGAAAAGATTCTTGAAACGTTTGCCGATATTGACCGTGTGCTGGGATTTTTCGATTTTTCCAGAAAAGGCCATCCCCCGGAAATAGAGGCCCTGATAAAGGAGAGGGCAGAGGCGCGCAGGCGCAGGGATTTTGCAAAGGCCGACCGTATACGCGAACAGCTTAAACAGGCCGGAATTGAAATAAAAGATGAAAAGATAGAAAAATCATGAGTATTCAATCTGCGGTTTTTTTTCCGTTTACGTTTATTTCAGGGCAAATGGCGAATGCCTGTTCAGCCCGCTTTGGTGAAGTTGTGGTATATCAGCCTGTAAAGGGGGTGCTCCCTGAGCAGATGGCTGAACTTGAAAGGGAGGGAAAAATTGTTCCCCGATATCCGGTCACAGGAGAAGACCGTCGCTTGAGAGAGCTTTCCAGGCAGTTCCGCGACTGGGCCGGCATGCACGAAAAAGTTGCCGCCGCCCTGAAAAAAATCGGACAGGACGGCTTTTACAATCAGGAATTTGCCCCTGAGATAAAATCGGAAATCCTGAAAGGATCTAAAGAATCTGAAGCTTCGCCGGATCCGGTATTCAACGCAAGGCTGTTTCTGCTCCTTGCCCAGGAATACGACAGGCAGGCTGCTGAACTCGAAACCGAACTCTTTCGCACGGACAGTGCCGCAAGGGATCTTTTTTCCCGGATAAAGGGATTTGAGCAGGAGGATACTGGTTTTTCCGACGGCTTCGGGGCTTCGCCCAGGGTTCCTGACACCGGAGGGTATATGAGTGAATCAAGACTCAGGGCGTGGCTATATCTTATGGAATCCGATCCTCAACCTCCCGGGGTGCTGGTTACTTCCAGCCGGGCTGCAGTCGATGCCATGCAGGAAATGTTTGAAAATACGGAGCCGCCTGAAAAATTTTGCGAAGACATCCCGGATGTTTCTCCGAATGACGGCTTCGGTATAAATGTATACCGAGTTTCAGGTTTCAACCGAAAGGTTTGCCTGCTTTTCCGGGCGGACAAGGAGATTGAAAAATAGAAACATGCCCCTTGACTTGATTTGTCATTTGGTATATTGAGAAAAGTCTTATAAGGCAAATGCCGGAAGAATGGCCCCGTGCTTATAAATACTTAATTTTTGATTTGATCAGAAGAAAGGAGATGGAAAATGGCTTTTAGTGTAACTGTTGATGCTGACAAGTGTGAAGGCTGCGAGGAATGTGTGGATGTATGCCCGGTTGAGGTCTTTGAAATCCAGGACGGCAAGTCAGTCCCTGTAAATGCAGAGGAGTGCCTGGGATGTGAAAGCTGTATCGAGGTCTGCGAGCCCGGCGCAATTACCGTGGAAGAAATCTAGTTCGCAGGCTGCTAGTTTTTTACCCCGGCCATTTCTCTTTGAAGATGGCCGGGGTCTTGCCGATTTCAATGCCCGCCCGGCCAGAATTTTTATCCAGATCCCGTCTCATCCGGAGAGAAACACAAATGACATTTATGGATATCCATACCTGGCTCGGAGCGGTCAGGATCGTGTTTGAACCCGATCCTTTTCGCGTCTTTCGTATTTACCTGCCAGGAACATTTTCAACAGGCGGCAATCTGCCGGATACCGGCGGTATTAAGGAAAAGCCGCTCAGTGCGGAGGCTTGCCGGCATGCAGAAGCCGTATCCTTGATGATCCGGCAATATTTCGACAACAAAAAACCCATTGATCCGCCCTGGCAATGGCTCTGCTTCCGGGAAGTAACCGTGCTTCAGAAGCAGGTGCTTGAAATAACATCCCGGATTCCGTTCGGCAAAGTCTTCTCTTACAGCCGAATTGCGCAAGCGGCCGGAAAGCCGGGTGCGGCGCGCTTTATTGGCGGCACAATGGCAGCCAACCCTTTTCCCCTGATTATCCCGTGTCACAGGGTGATAAAAAGCACCGGAGCGGCGGGAGGCTTTGGAGGGGGAACTGAAATGAAACTGCGACTGCTGGAACATGAAGGATGGCGAGAATTATAGCAAGCTTGCGTACCTGACATTAATGTGATACTTCTGCAAAAATGAAACAATACGTTATCGACGAGATTGGCGAAAACGATCTGGAGAGGCTTAAATATCTTTTAACACAAAGATACGGCTCTGCAGTGCTTGAGCGGGTCTACTGGGTGCCGCTGGATCCCGAATATTATACCCATGTTCAGGCCTCCCACGAAGACTGTCATCCCCTGTATTTTGCACTGCAGTTAAAGCCGGGGGCGCTGGTCGGGGAGTTTTTGGTTCGCACCCACAACAGGATGCGCTGCGAGTGCATGGGGTATGCAACCAGTGCCCAGCAGGCCTGGTTTATCAGCCTTATAGACGGAATTATAAACGAGCTCGATATCGCCGTATAATTATTAAACAACCGGCAGGTGCGTGGCAAAATGCTGAAAATCATACCATTGGGCGGACTGGGCGAAATCGGCTTAAACATGATGGCCATAGAATCAAGGGGTTCAATTGTGGTCATAGACGCGGGTCTTATGTTTCCCGAGGACTATATGCTCGGGGTTGATTACGTGATTCCTGACATGGGATATCTCCTGAGATCCAAATCCAGGCTCAAAGCAATTGTTCTTACCCACGCCCATGAAGACCATATAGGTGCGTTACCCTTTCTGTTAAAAGAGGTCAATCTGCCTGTATACGCAACCGCCTTTACCCTGGGAATGGTCGCCCACAGGCTCGAGGAGCAAGGGCTGCTTGCCCCGGCATCATTAAATGTCATAAGGCCCGGAGAAAAGCTTTGCCTGGATCCGTTTACCTTTGAATTCATAAAGGTTCATCACAGTGTTGTAGACGGTGTGGGCATGGCTATTGACACTCCGGAAGGGCTTGTTGTTCATACGGGCGATTTCAAAATATCGGATTCCACCATTGAAGGGCTGGCTACAGATGTGGACGCTTTTGTCAGGGCCGGGGACAGGGGGGTTCTTGCGTTACTATCTGATTCCACCAACGTGGAGCGCGAAGGCAGGACCACTTCTGATGCAACAGTTCGCAAAAGCCTCCGGAACATTATTGAAAACAGTCACGGCAGAGTCATTATTGCGCTCTTTGCTTCCAATATTTCAAGAATACAGCAGGTCGTAAACATTATAAAAAACAGCAGCCGTAAAATTGCCTTCAACGGCAGGAGCATTGAGCTTAGCACCAGGATTGCAAAACAACTCAACCTGCTACAAATACCCGAAGGCACTGAAATTCCCATTGATGAGGTGGACCGTTATCCGGAAGAACAGCTTGTAATTATGACTACCGGCAGTCAGGGAGAGCCGATGTCTGCCCTGGCAAGAATGTCGACCGGCACGCACAGACAGGTTCGTGTCAAGCCGGGCGATACAGTTGTATTATCCTCAAAGTTCATACCCGGAAACGAAAAGGCCATCGCCAAGATTATAAACAATCTCTTTCGCAAAGGTGCAAATGTAATATACGAAAAGATTTCTGATATACATGTTTCCGGACACGCTTTTCGCGACGAACTGAAAATGATGATAAAGCTTGTCCGGCCCAGGTATTTTATCCCGATTCACGGCGAATACAGGCATTTATATCATCATGCCCAGCTTGCATCAGAATCAGGGATTCCAAGGGAGCGGGTTTTGTTTGCAGAAGACGGTGATGTATTAATATTCGATGAGCAGGGCGGGAGGATCGGCGAGCGGATCGCCACAAGCCGTGTTCTTGTTGACGGCAAGGGCATAGGTGATGTCGGCCGTCTGGTTTTAAAAGAGCGGCGCCTGCTCTCCGAAGAGGGAATGGTCGCGGTAACAATTGCAATAGACGAGGAAACCGGATTCGTGGTTTACGGACCGGAAATAGTATCAAGGGGATTTATTTTCGAATACGAAACAGGCCACATAATCGAGGACGCCAAGTGCGTGGTGCTGGAAATAGTTGATGAGGCAGCTGATCTTCCGCATACAGCGGAAATTGTCAGGCAGCGCCTGCCGGCGGCCCTGCGGGAGTATTTCAACTTTACACTAAAGCGGCGGCCCGTGATACTTCCGTTTATACTTGAAGTATAGCACGGGGGCACCGAAATTTTAATTAAGGAAAACCGGCGCAAATGACTCTCCGAAAGGAAATTGCAGGTATTTTTATTTTTTTTCTGGTGGTTTTTACCGCGATAAGCCTTTTTTCATACAGCCCTGCCGATCCTTCATTTAATCACGCCTCCGAGACCGGCAGGGTTGTGAATTTTTTCGGTCTTGCAGGGGCTTACACGGCCGGTCTTCTTACGGGTCTTTTCGGTTTGGGAGCTTTCTGGGTCCCGGTTCTGCTTTTTTTAACATGCATAAGGTTTTATACTCATGATTCGAGGATGTCGCCCTGGCTTGAAGCTTCCGGTGGCATTCTGATGCTGGTGGGAACCGGGGCACTTGCCTCGCTGTTTAAAGACGGCTACGTAATTTTCGGCACTGCCTATCCCTCCGGCGGAATGATCGCAGAGCCGGTTGCAGTGATTTTCCATGAATATGCAAACCGTGCCGGCGCACTGATTATTCTCCTGCTTGTTCTTGTCATAGGATTTATCCTGACTACAGGCATATCCCTGATATCGGCTTCAAGAAACCTGCTAAGGATCACCGCTGCCGCCTGGTCGCGGGCTGTGATTTTTTTTCAGGGTTTTTTTCGCCTCCTCCGGCGGTTTCGTCTTCCCCTGCCGGGTATTTCCCGGAGGAAAGGGAAAAGACAAAACAGCGAATCCGGTAAAGACGGCAATAAAAAGCCGTCTGAAGTAGGGAAGGCAACCGGGGAAAAAACACAACCCTCTTCAAAGCTTACGATCCAGGAGCCGGCCCCGGCAAAGAAGGCTTCCGCAGTAAAAAAACCCAGGCAGCAGGAGCTGGAATCCATGAAAATCAAACACGGATTCCGGCTTCCGCCCCTGGATTTTCTTAAAGACATCGAATCTGAGACCGGAGAGGTGGATCGGCAATACCTGCAGGAACAGTCCAAGCTTCTTGAAAACAAACTGCTTGATTTCGGGGTACAGGGTAATGTCACAGAGGTGTTGCCCGGCCCGGTGATTACCAGGTATGAGTTTTCACCCGCCCCGGGGGTAAAGATTAATAAGATTGTTAATCTTTCCGACGATCTTGCCCTTGCATTAAAAGCGTTAAGTGTTCGGATCATAGCCCCGATTCCAGGAAAAGCGGTGATAGGAATCGAGATTCCGAATAAGAAGCGTGAAGTTGTGGGATTCAAGGATATTGTGTCATCCGGGGTTTATCAGAAATCAGCATCAAGGCTTACCATAGCCCTTGGAAAAGACATTGTAGGATATCCCGTTGTTGCGGACCTGCAGAAAATGCCGCATCTTTTAATAGCCGGCGCTACTGGAACGGGAAAAAGCGTGGCACTTAACACCATGATTGCAAGCATTCTTTTTAAAGCAACCCCTGAGGAAGTTAAATTCATTATGATTGATCCAAAGCGGATCGAGCTTGCAAATTATGACGGAATCCCGCACCTGATAGCTCCTGTGGTCACGGACATGAAAAAGGCCACCAACGCACTGTTCTGGGCTGTGCGCGAAATGGAAAGGCGATATAGACTTCTTTCGGAGAAAAAAGTCCGCAATGTTGATCAGTACAATGCAAAAATCGCAAAGCAGGACGTGCCCGAGGGGGAGGAGCCACCTGAAAGGCTGCCTTACGTAGTGATAATAGTTGATGAACTTGCAGATCTCATGATGGTGTCCTCCCGGGATGTGGAGGTAAGCCTTACCAGGCTTGCCCAGATGGCAAGGGCCGCTGGAATTCATCTTATCCTTGCCACCCAGAGGCCCTCGGTGGATGTACTTACGGGCCTTATAAAAGCGAACTTCCCGACCAGACTTTCTTTCCAGGTCTCCTCCAAGATTGATTCGCGCACCATAATCGACACAAGCGGCGCCGAAACACTGCTCGGAGACGGAGACATGCTTTTTCTACCTCCGGGCACGGCAAAACTTCAAAGAATACACGGCGCATTTGTATCCGAGGACGAGGTTACAAAGGTCATCGAGTTTTTAAAATCCCAGAAGGAACCGGAATATGATCATCAGGTGGTGGAGGCTTCGGCGCCGGAAAAAGAAGGTGGAAACGAAGAGGACTATGACGAGCGCTACGACGAGGCGGTGGCTCTTGTGACAAAGACCGGCCAGGCCTCGATTTCCATGGTTCAGCGGCATCTGAGAATCGGTTACAACCGGGCCGCCAGGATTATTGAGCTCATGGAAAAAGAAGGCGTGGTGGGACCTTCGGACGGCGTTAAGCCCAGAGAAGTACTGGTGCGCAATGATTATGGAGATTTCTCCTGAGCCGGGCCGGGCACGAGCCCTTCTCTTTCCGATGATGAGGGGGCGAGCTTTTCCATAAGCGACCACATTCTCTCAATCGGTGTTGTAACAGGACTGGAAAGGCGTTTTATCTTGTAATCCCCGATTGTTCCATTTATTTCTACCTGCATTGCAAGTCTTCTAAACAAATCCAGGGTATAATGTTTTATCCAGTTAACCAGTGGAACCCGGTCAAGAAATCCGTCTGTTTTTGCCGCGGTTATCAGAAGGTCAATCTCCTGGTCTCTGAAGTCCACCCCTTTTTTGACTCCCAGGGAACCTTCGGTGTGCATGGGAACCGTGCCCCCTGTTAAAAGCAGGTCGTTTATGGTAATCCTTCCGTCTTCTATGTCAAAGGAACCGTAAGCATCGGTTATCGGCCGCTGTCTTGGGATCTGCAGATCCAGTACATTGAATACCGAGGCAAATATAGGAAAATCATAGAGCATGCCGCGTGCAACCTTTATTGTACCGCTGCCTGAAACAGCTTCGGAATCGAGCCCGTTTCCCTTAAGCTCAATTTCTCCGCGAAGGCTGCCTGCCGGAGTGTTTCTGCCTGTTATGCCGAATGCCGCAAAGATGCTTTCAAGGTCCATCCTCACTGGTAAGAGTTTTGTCCGCCAGCTGCCTTTTTCGATATTTACAATTGAATCGGTCACTCTGATGTTTCCCCCGTAAGCATTGATTTTAACCCCGGGGATTTTTATTTTGCCGTCGTTATAGGAGAAGTCGCCTGAAATCCGGTTTGCGTCAAATTTTTCAAGGCTGATCCTGTTGATGTCAAATACGCCTTCCACGCCGATATCTTCGGCCTCGGGAGCCGAAAACGTAAAGCGCGCGGTGCCGCCGGCGCTAAGGTGCGGCATGCCGTCTCCTGTATTCAGGCTGTGGATAACTGTTGACACGCTTCCGCTTTCAGGCATCCAGCCACTGTGGAGGCCGTCAAGCTCGGCTCTTAGCTCGCATTGTCCGTTAATACCTGTTCTTTTTAGTTTTTCTCCAAACGGGATACGGCTGTATAGCTCCTCATTCAGGGCGATATTTTCGGATTCCAGGCTGATTTGTGCTTTCGGGAGATCGTGTCCCGGAATTGTACCGCTTGCATGAAATTCAGTCCCGAATATATCGCCCCTGAAATCTGTAAGCCTGAGGCCATTTTCATCCATTGACAAATGCCCGTACCAGTTGCCGGCAACCTCCCCGTGTTCGGAGTGGGAAACTGCCACGTCTCTTAGATCAGTCTGAATCTGGAGGTGCTTCAACGCCCCGGCAGGCGAGTTTTCCCCGGACCGCCAGTTTGAGGCCCTTAGTTCAATGTCATAGCCGCCGGTTATCTTCCAGGGAGTTTTATCAAGCTCCAGCCATTGACGCAGTTCCCGGTTTATCGGCAGGCGTCTGCCGTAAAGATTGAAATCCGCGTTAACCGGCCCGTCGTATTTTAAAACCATGTTCCCGGAAAGAGAGCCTCCGTCAATATTTCCCCGGCATTGGTTGAAGTAAATTTTTTTGTTGCCTGAATTCCATTTTATGTCCGCCCCTGGATTTAAGATCGTAAAGGGAAGGCCCGGCATCCTGGTCCGGCGAGCAGTTACCTCAAGTTCCACATCTGAATGTTCTGATGCCAGCACTATCCTTCCGCTGACTACAGGGTCCTGCACCTGCATATCTTCCATAACCTCTCTTACGTTTGCAGGCAGAATACGATGCATGCCATCGTTTCCCCTGATCTTTTCGAGATCTAATTCCATGCGGTAATTCTTTGCCGCCCTGTTTTGCATATCGAAAAATCCGGAAGCCTCTATTTTCCCGTCTGAAACCCATCCCGCGGATCTGCGGATTTTTATCTTCCCGGGCGATGATACTTCAATTTCAGCTTCTATGTTATCTATCCCGGTTTTCAGTTGAGAAAGATAAGCCGAGCCGTCCCTTACCGATACGTCAGCCTGATAATCAAGGCCGTCGTCTCTGCCCCAGCGCGCAATACCGTCTATATTTATTTTTCCTCCCTTTATCTGTGCTTCTGCGGTTTTGTTCACCTGAAGATTTTTAATGAAATCTTTGACTGTGGTTAGATTTATTTTTTTTGCTTCTGCCCGCACCCAGGCGCGTTCTATTCCTTTGCCGTCAAAGCCCATTCCGCCCGAAGAAATTTCCAGGCTTCCTCCCGGAGAATGGAAAAAGCCGTTTTGAAGTGTAACGGTACGGCTTTTCAGCGAAATACGGGCCGATATCCTGCCGGTGAGTTTTTCACCCAAACCGGGCCGTATACCGGCATAGATTTTTTCCGGTATGTTTAGTGCGGACAGGGTGGATATGTCGAAGTTTTCCGCACGTATTTCCGCCTGTGCATAAGAGGAGTCCAGGTTCATCTTAAAATCCAGACAGTCCTTTTTATCCCCGAAACGGGTCTTGCCGGTTACCGAAATCATCTCTCCCGCCGGCCCCTTGATTTTTAGGTCGTTTATGTGAAACGGCTTTTCAAGAGCCTGATGATCAAAGCTTATTGAGCCGTCACGAACTTGTATCGCCGGCATTTTTTCGGAAATATTCATTCCTAAATTAAGGGATAGAAGCCAGTTGAGGCTCTGTGTATTCAGGCTGGCATTAATATCGCCTATTTCAATGCTTTTTGGCAGAAACCCGGCTGAAACAAAGGAGGCAAGAGAAAGATCGAGTTTTATGTCAGAGAGGTCTATAACTCCGGCTTCGGGTTCCGTTGTATCCGGGTCAAACGGAGCAACCGTAATGGAATCAATGCTTATGCCTGAAAAAAAGTTTATTGTAAGACCGTTTATTTCAGCATCCGCATTCAGTCTTTTGCCAACGGCGTGTTCCATCCGCTCTGCAATCAAGGGGGAAAGCAGAAGAGAGGCTGAGTGGAGAATCAAAACCAGACACAAAACCAGAATTGCTGCTGAAAGGTACTTTGTAGACCGCCGCATAATTTGACCGTATATTAGAAAAAGCCGGTTTTATACATTAGATCTTAGCCATTTTCCGGGGAAGAAGAAACCGGCGTTTCCTCTTCGAGAAGAAATTTGCTTTGTAGTTTGTCGAATGCTTTTTCAAGGGAAACATCCATTGCCACCACGTCTCCCTGCGTTACTATGAGGCGCTGGAGCTGAGGGATTTTAAGATCTGCAGATGCGCTCAGATACACGGGCTGAATATAGAATACCACGTCTGCAATGGGCAGGATGAGCATTCTGCCCCTTTTTACTTCAGAGCCGGCCTGATCCCACAGGGTGAACTGTTCGGCAATCCTTGTGTCCTGGTCTATGAGAGCGCTTATCTGGGAAGGCCCGTATACCTGCACTCCCTTGGGGAAGCTGTATACGTAGAAATTTCCATAATTCGGCCTGTCGCATCCCGCGATTACAAGAGCCCGCAAATTGGGTCGGTTTTTCGGGGCCATGGGAGATATGAGCAAAAATTCAGGTTTGCCTTTCTCTAAAAGATCAAGGGTCAGGTAGTATGCCTGCATAGACTGGGAGCCGATTTCCCGGACTTCTCTTTCCTTCTGGTGGGCGAATTCCCAGGTGTCCTCATCCCTGTAAAAGGTTTGCGCGTTCTTCTGATGGTACTTTTTATATATGTTCATTTGGATCTGAAAAATATCCTTTGGATAACGAACGTGTGACCTTATGTCCGACGGCATATCTTCCATGGGTTTTAACAGACCGGGATAAATTCTGCTGTATGCTTTTATAAGCGGATCAGAAGGGTCGGAAATATAGTAGTCTATATCGCCGTTGTAGGCGTCAATAACTATTTTAACCGAACTTCGGATATAATTGTAGCCCTCGTTTTCGTCATAGGGCTCTGCATTGGGATACCATCTGGATCGGGTATATGCGTCCTGTATCCAGAACTGGCTGTCTTCCGTGGCAACAAGATAGGGGTCGGAATCAAGTTTGAAATAAGGGGTCAGGTGGTTGACCGCCTCAATAATGTTTCTGCGGAACAGCAGCTTGCTGTCTTTGTTGGTCTTGCTTGTAAAAAGGATGTTTCTGTCGCTGAAGTATATTGAAAACAAAAGCTTGCGGAAAAGCGAATTAACAGGGATTCCGGCATTTCCTTCATAGTCGGTGTCGGCAAATGAATCCCCAATTGGAAAATCCATCTCTCCCAGGTCATTGGGAGCGATTGCATAATCAAGATCCTCCAGGCCGAAGTATATTCCCGGCCTTGATACACCGAGTCCGAATTCGGATTCGGGATCAATGCCCTTTATAAACCAGCGCATTAGTTCCTCGCCGCTTTGGGCGGCGGGGGTCATTACCAGCCCGTAGCCGTGGGTATACTGAAGATGCCTGTTGGTCCACTTTCCGCCCGAATCCGGGAGCTTGTCAAGATTAAGCTCCCGTGCAGCAAGATTTACCTGCTGGGGGCGGCCTTCAACTTTATACCGGTCAACGTCAACACCGGTAAAGTTGTAATAGGGCCTTATGCTCTGGAGCTGATCGTATACGTCTTCAAGAAGGTGGCGGTCCCATACGGGCACATTCTCGATGTTTTCGGCTATTGATCTGCCTGTGCGCCCCCAGGGGCTTTTTTCCACTTGAAAATTACGGACTTCTACGTCGGATAAATTGTATGAATTCAGAGTGGCGGAAATACTGTTTTCAATATAAGGTTTTTCCCTGGACAGCTCATTGGGTTCGACCAGGTATGTCTGGACGGCTTCGTTTATGAAATCTGTTCTGCCGAGCAGAAACACGCCTACAAACAGCAGCACCAGTCCAGAGGCCGGCCACAGACCCCTGCGGAAATTAAGATACCAGAGAACCCCGATCACGGCGGCCGCCCACAGTACAACCGCAGCCCAGATCATCGGCAGATCCACATGCATCTGGGTAAAGCCCGGCCCGAAAAAAAGAGGCATGTGCCCGGCATTAAACAAAAGCCCGTAGCGATTCAGAAAGATACCCCATCCCGCAAGAACAGCGAGGAACAGAGCCAGCACATTGAGATGGATTTTCGCCCCTTTGGGAAGGCTCTGGCCGCTTCCTGTAAGCATCCGCCGCTCGATTCTGTATAAAATAATTGATGCTGCAACCGCTATTGCAGCGGCAATAAGGAGTCTTTGTTCAAGAAGGGTATATAAGGGATAAGAAAATAAGTAGAAGCCTGCATCCCTGCCAAAGGCGGGGTCTGATACCCCGGCTCCGGGTCCGAACAGGTAAAAAAGAAAACGCTCCCATTTTTCAAACAGGGGCAGTGAGATAAAAACAGAAAGCACAAGGGAAAGCGGCACGTAAATCTTCATGGAGCCGGTGCGGAACATGCGCGCAAGCTCTTTGTAGCGTATTTTCCGGGTTTTTTCTTTTTTATCAGGCCCCGACATTCCCCCGCCGAGAAAACGCGAGGCTACCCAGAAATTAAGGAAGAACAGGACAAAGAAAAACAGGGTGGCCCCTGCAAAAACCAGGTATTTGTAAAATATTCTCAGGAAAAAATACCTGCCGTATCCAAGGGAATCAAACCACCAGTAATCAACAAGAAAATCCAGGAAAAGGAAGTAGAAGGCAATGTATCCGATCCCTGCAAGTATGATTATGACACCGGCTCCGATCAGCCAGCGTTTTTTCTTATTCATGGCAGCTCTCTTTCCTTCCCCGGAGGCCGGGGTGTTTTTGTGGGACAGATTGTTTTGGAATGTTTTTGCCTCTTATATGACAGTGATTTGGCCGGATGTCAAGCCGCTGCAGGCCTGCGGCCCGAATGTGGTGAACTAAAAAACTGCCCCGCCGCGGCCCGTATCCCGAAAACTTGATCGCAGTTTTTCCCGGACATCCGGATATCGGACTTCTCCCATATGTGTTCCGGGAATATATTGATAAGGTTTTGGAGGAAATTGACCACTTAAAGTGGCAGGGGATGCATATTCCAAAAAAATGATTATAGTAAAAATTCGGTTTTCCAAGCATATGAACAAAAACATTTGAAATACCAAAAACAAGACAGGAGCGACTGGTTATGAGACAGGCTTCAAATCCGATGGAAATCTATAACCTTCTGGAAAAAACAAATTGCCGCAAGTGCAATGAAAAAACGTGTATGGCCTTTGCGGCCGCGGTGTTCAAAGGCAGGAGAAGTCTTTCTGAGTGCCCGTATGTCGACCCTGAAATTGCCGCCGCCTATGATGGAAACGCCCGGCAGGAGAAATCTGAGGAGGGCTTTAACCTGAACGTGGACGACAGGGTGGAAAATCTGCGTAAAAGAATAAAGAACACGGATTTAAGCGAGGCGGCCCGGCGGCTGGACGCGCCGTATGATGATAAAGGCAGAATAAATATCAAGGTGATGGGCAAAGATTTCAAGGTGGATCAGGAGGGCCGCATCCATACACAGATCCACGCAAATCCCTGGGTTACGGTGCCGGTATTTGATTATATATTAAATGCAAAAGGCACCCCTCCCACCGGGGACTGGGTGCCGCTTCGCGAGATCAGAGAGGGAAGGGAACGTGCGGCTCTTTTTGATCAGCGATGTGTAAAGCCGCTTAAACGGATTGCTGATACATATACGGACTTTTTCAATGACATGCTTGATGTCTTTAGCGGCAGGCAGACGGAAACCAGTTTTGACGCAGATATTGCCGTGGTTCTCTATCCCCTGCCAAAGGCGCCGATCCTTATATGCTACTGGGAGCCCGAAGAGGGGATGGAATCAAATCTCCAGATATTTTTTGACAAATGCGTGGAGGACAACCTGAGCATTCATTCCATATATACCCTGGGCGCGGGGCTGGTACAGATGTTTGAAAAATTTTCCTTAAAGCACGCATCCTGAAGCCCGCAGAAAAGTTTTACATAAACTTTACATAAACTTTACATTGACATTTACATTTGCCTCGGTTATGCTTTTTTAAAAATGCATAACCGGAGGCATAATGCAAAAGCGGTTAACGCCCAAACAACAGCGGCTTCTGGATTATCTGCGGGAAAGGATCGCGGCGGACGGCACCTCCCCGTCTTTGCGTCAGGCTGCCGCTGATCTGGGCATAAGCCACACGGCGGTTGCCCAGACCCTGAAGGTGCTTGCGGAAAAGGGTCTTGTGGAAAGGCAGGGCCGTTACGGCAGAAACATTTACCTGCTCAACTGGCCCGGCCTGACCGCGGGATTTCAGAGGTTTCGCGAGGTTCCGGTCATCGGTCGCATCACCGCCGGACTTCCCATGTATGCCCAGCAGGAATGGGAGGAGACCATCGTGGTGGATGCGGACCTGTATAAAGGCACCAGCCTTTTTGCCCTGCGTGTCCGGGGGGATTCCATGACAGGAGCGGGGATTCTGCACGGCGATCGTGCAATCTGCAGGCCCCGGCAGTTTGCCTCTGACGGTGAAATCGTGGCCGCGCTAATAGACGGCGAGGAAGCCACGGTAAAGCGTTTTTTTGCCCGGCCCGATCATATCCTGCTGAAGCCGGAAAACCCGGACTATGAGCCGATGAGGTGCAGTTTCGACCGGGTGCTGGTCCAGGGCAGGGTAATCGGGATTCAGCGCGGCCCCGAGGTCATGCAGAGGCTTTAACCATGGTTTCCACTATCAAATCATTTCCCACCCGGGCGATTGTACATATAAACGTGGCTGATTTTGCAGCCTCGGTGGAGCAGCGCGCCGATCCCCGCCTTAAAAGACGCCCCCTGATCGTGGCCCCGTATACAGGGGCCAGGGCGCCTGTATATGATATGAGTGAGGAGGCTTACCAGGCCGGGGTGAGAAAGGCCATGCCTGTTTTCCGTGCCAGGCGGATGTGCAGGGACGCGGTGGTGGTTCCGCCCAGCCCGGAGCTTTACGATCGGGCCATGAAAGCCTTGTTCAGAGAGGTATCCGAATTTTCCCCGCTGGCGGAGTCCGGAGATGCGGACGGCCATTTTTTTGCCGACGTCACAGGAACCGGCCGGCTTTTCGGGCCCCCTCATGATGCAGCAAGACGCATGTATCTGCGCATCAGGGAGTGCTTCGGGCTCAGGCCGGTCTGGTCTGTTGCCGCCAACAAGCTGGTTTCCAAGGTGGCCACCCGGGTGGTAAAGCCGGTGGGCGAATGCGTGGTCGGCCAGGGCGAGGAACCGGCTTTTCTTTCACCTCTCAGAGTCTCCCTGCTTCCGGGGATCACTGCAGCAGACACAGGCAGGCTGCGGGATTTTAACCTTGAAAGGGTAGGGCAGGTGGCCGCTCTTTCCTTTGAAGACCTGGAGACAATATTCGGCCGGCGTGCGGGGTTTATTCATGATTCAGTGCGCGGGATCGATACATCGCGGGTGCTGCCTGCACGGCAAAAACCACGGAAAATATCCGCTTTTTGCCGATTTTCCTCCGGTATCGCGGCTGCTGATGCTGCAGAGCGGCAAATATGCGGGGTTGCGGAAAAAATCGGGGCCGAGCTGCGCAGCCGCGGCAGGGCTGCGGGAAGCCTTGTTATTGCAGCGGAATATGCCGACGGTCTGCACTGCTTCCGGAGAATGAGCCTGGAGCCGCCTTCTGCGGACGACATCACCCTTTTTGAAACCTGCCGCGCCCTTCTTAAAAAGGCCTGGCTTCGGCGGGTTCGTCTTAACAGCGTGTGTGTAAGCTGCCCAAATCCGGTCGCCCCGCAGGTCCAGATGGAACTGTTTTCGCAGAACGTTAAAATCCGCGAAAAGAGAAACGCCCTGGCTTATGCGGCAGACCGCATCAGGGAGCGCTTCGGCAACAACGCCGTGTTTATGGCCGGGACTTTTGCCGGCTCATGATCCCTCTTGCAGTTCATTCCGGATATTCCTTCATGAAGGGGACATCATGCGTGGAATCACTTTGCAGGCATGCGGCCAAACTGGGCTACAAGAGCCTGGCGCTCACGGATACGGACAATCTCTGCGGATTGTGGCGATTTATTTCAGCATGCAGAAAGGAAGGTCTGCACCCGGTTGTGGGCGCTGAAGTAACGGATCGTAAAACCGCCGCGCGCGCAGTGTGCCTGGTTAAGGACGGACGCGGATATTCAAACCTCTGCCGCCTGCTTGCCGGGCGTCATACCAATGCGGATTTTGAACTTAAATCTGCGCTGGCGGAGTTTTCAAAAGGTTTGATGGTGCTTGCCTTTGATCCGGAACTGCTGTGCTTCTTCCATAATTCGGGCATGGATGTGGCTGCTGCCATGCCGGTAAAACCAATGCCTCCCGGGCACCGGCTCAGAACAACGGCCCGTCGGCTGGATGTTTCCCTGGTTGCTGTTCCGGACAGTTTTTTTAACGCGCCGGGGGATCATGAAATTCACCGGGTTTTACGGGCGATTTCCCGCAGGACGACGCTTTTTGGCCTAAAGCCGCGGGATATAGCTTCAAAGGAGGCCTTTCTCGCTCCGCCGGAAGAATACATGCGCAGGTTTGCAGCCTGTCCCGAGGCGGTCTGCAATACCAAAAAAATAGCAGAGCGGCTTGATTTTGCAGGACCGGACTTCGGGCTCGTAATGCCTCCTTATGAAGAGGATTCCCCGGAACAGGCCGCCCTGCGTCTTCGGCGGGCCGCATATCACGGGGCAAAGCAAAGATACGGAAGACTGTCCCGGCCCGTGGTGCAAAGGCTTGAGCATGAGCTTGAAATCATCATCAAAATGGGTTTCTGCGGATACTTTCTGGTGGTCTCAGATATTGTGAGCCAGAGCCCCCGCACCTGCGGGCGCGGCTCAGGGGCAGCATCTCTTGTGGCCTATTGTCTCGGTATCACCAATGTATGTCCTGTAAAGCACAACCTTTACTTTGAGAGGTTTTTAAACCCCGGCAGAAAGGATCCGCCTGACCTGGATATTGATTTTGCATGGGATGAGCGCGACGGGGTTGTTTCCGGGGTATTTTCAAAATATGCGGGCCGGGCGGCCATGGTCTCAAATCATGTCTGTTTCCGTCCCCGCATGGCACTTCGGGAAACAGCCAGGGTATTCGGACTTACGGAAAGGGAAATTTCCGGGCTGACAAGGGGCAGGTCGGAGCCGTCTGCTGAAATTTCATCAATTGCCCGGCATATTGCAGGTTTGCCCAGGTGTTTGTCACTGCATCCGGGCGGGGTAGTTATTACGCCTGAGAAGACGGAAAACTACGCGCCGGTTCAATATTCCGCCGGAGGCATGCCTTTTCTGCAGTGGGACAAGGACGGGGTTGAAGACGCAGGGCTGGTCAAGATCGATCTTCTGGGAAACCGGAGCCTTGGGGTGATCAGGGATGCGGTTTCTGATATCAGGGAAAACGGATTGGCATTCAGCGAGGATGAATGGAATCCTGAAGATGATGCCTCCACCTGCGCATCTATTGCCAGGGGCGATACCATGGGGTGTTTTTATATAGAAAGCCCCGCCATGAGGCTTTTGCAGAAAAAAACCCAAAGGGGTGACTTTAAGCATCTGGTTATTCATTCATCAATTATCAGGCCGGCTGCCAACGAGGTGATCCAGGAGTACGTCCGCAGGCTTCGCGGAGGCGGCTGGAAGCCGGTCCATCCGCTTGCAGCCGATGTGCTCGGCGAGACCCTCGGCCTGATGGTATTCCAGGAGGATGTGTCTCGGGTTGCCGTGCATGTGGCAGGTTTTTCCCATGAAGAGGCCGACGGGCTGAGAAAAGTCATGTCCAGGAAAGATCGGTACAGCCGCCTTGGGGACTGGTTTGACAGGTTTGCCGCATGCGCCCGGCAGAAGGGGGTCGGACAGTCTGATATTGAAAAATTCTGGAGCATGATAATGAGTTTTAACGGGTATTCATTCTGCAAGCCGCACAGCGCCTCGTATGCAAAGGTTTCGTTTCAGGCCGCGTATCTGAAGACCCATTTTCCCGCCGAATTCATGGCTGCCGTATTAAGCAACCAGGGAGGATTTTATTCCGCGTTTGCCTATGTTTCCGAAGCCATGCGCATGGGACTTACAGTACTGCATCCTGACGTTGAAAAAAGCCGCATCAGGTGGAAGGGCAAAAACGGAAGCATTCGTGTGGGGCTCCTGGCGATAAGGGATCTTTCGGCTGAAACCCGGCAGCGCATTATCAGGGAACGCTCCATGCGCGGATTTGAAAACGTTGAAGATTTTTTCAGCCGCGTGCGGCCTGATGAAGCCGAAGCTCGTGCTCTTGTGGCCAGCGGAGCCCTGGACAGATTTCATCCCGAAAAACACCGTCCGGCAATTCTCTGGCAATACAGCAAGTGGCGGAAAACACGCTTGCATGAAGACAGCGGTCTTCCTCTTTTTCCGGCTTACTGCCAGCCCGGGGCCGCCCCTGCTTTGCCGCAAGAAGACATGCTCCGGCGCCTGCGCCGCGAATATGCGGTGCTTGGTTTTTTGTGCGATCGACATCCCATGACATTGTTTTCCGGGAGACTAAACGGCATGAACACGGTCAAAGCCAAAGACGTAGCTGCTAATGCCGGCTGCAAAGTCAGGTTTGCGGGCTGGCTGATCACCGGCAAAACGATACTGTCAAAAAACGGGGATCCCATGAAATTCGTTACCTTTGAGGACGAGACAGACATGGTTGAAACCGTTTTTTTCCCGCAGACATACAGCCGCCTCCGGGAACAGCTTGAACCGGGACGTCCGTATCTGCTCGCCGGCAGGGTGGAAAAAAACTGGGATGTTGCCGTGCTTGCTGTTGATCGGCTAAGGCTTCTAAAGTTTCAGGAATCCGTAACCGATATAATATAAGAGGGGATAATATGAACGGAACCGGGGATAAGTAAACATTAAGCAGCGGGTGAGCATGTATGAATATGCAGATTTATCAGGCACATACATCCATTTTTCAGGGGAAGGGGGCTGCCGGCGAAAAAAACACCGGACAGCAGAAGGGATTTGAACAGGAGCTTGGCGCAGCCCTGGGCAAACATTACAAATCCCCTGAATCCGGGGGTAAGGAGAAAGTCAGCCTGGGCAGAATTTCCTCCGGGCAACCCACGGTATCTCATCTTATGGCCGGTCACCGGGATTACGCAGACGAATGCTGGGATATTATCCATTCAGAATCCAATCATAACAAACCGTATACCCGCATTCCCGAAGGAACGGAAATTTTTCTGAACCCCGAGACAAAAGAAATCACCTGGGAAGACGGCGGCAAACGTCCCGAGAGCACCGGGAAAATAAGTGAAATCACAGATTATAAAAACCCGATGGAGGCGATAAAAGAGTCCATTTCCGCTGCTGCCTCAAAATACAATTTGCCGGAAAGGCTGATCGAGGGGGTTGTCCGCGCGGAATCAGGGTTTGACATATTTGCCGTATCAAGGGCGGGGGCCAGGGGACTTATGCAGATTATGCCCGGGACAGCCGATGAACTCGGTGTAAGCGATTCTTTTGATATCAGGGAAAATATCGATGCAGGCGCCAGGTACCTTAAACAGATGCTCCATGACTTCGGCGGAAGCCTTGAAAAAGCCCTTGCAGCCTATAATGCGGGACCAGGTACTGTGAGACGGTATGCGGGCGATGTGCCGTACCCCGAGACCCGGCAATACGTGGAAAGGGTTTTGTCCTTCCTGTAAACCCTTCATAATAATTAATGAAAATATCTTCGAGTACGCTGTGCATCCATGCCTCATCAAACAGGTCTCTTGCATTAACGGGAAATCCCCGTTCATCCAGGCCGATTCTGTCTTCGTCATGGTTGCGGCAGTAGCTGCCTGCCACCAGTACCAGGCTGAGCGCATGGGTGCCGATAAGTTCGTAGAGCCTGCGGCTCCGTCCGTCAAATGCGCTAAAATGTTCAAAATCCCGGATTCCCTGCATACCGATATTCGGATGCCGGCAGGAAGCCAGCCAACGGTCCAGGCGGCCTCCGCGCCACCATTGATATAATCCGCGATCCTGCCTGCGGTGCCTTTGTACCCGGTTGTGGAAAAGCGGAATGGGAGCAGTGTGGATAATTCCAAGGGAGGCCAGACGGCCCAGAATTTTTCCTCAAGCCGGTGCAGCGACAAATAGCGCATCCATTCTGTTTCCGAGGCAAGCTCGGAGACAGTCTGGCCCGGCCGGGCAAATTTTATTACAAGCACACGGCCCGGCGCCCTACAATGGTTTATTACAAGGCTTCTGCCCTTCCACTGCCGATCCCGGGGCAGGGGGATGCCTGTAACCGCTGCAAGATTGTTTATTCTGCAAGAGGTTTAAACGATGAATTGTTCTAATATCATAACGGGGTTTTCCTGTAAAAAGTTTATAAGGCTTGACCAAACCGGATAAGACGGGTAAAAATCTTTATGATTTCAACCGGCTTTATTTACCCGCCCGAGGAGAAAAGGAGATAGTTTACATAACATGTATAATTCTTTTTTCGGATTTCGGGAAAAGCCTTTTAAGCTGGCACCCAACCCGGGGTATCTTTATTTGAGCCGGAGCCATGAAGAGGCCCTGGCACATCTTAGATACGCTGTAACCCAGGGCGAGGGTTTTGTGGAAATAACCGGCGAGGTGGGAACCGGAAAAACACTTCTTTGCCGGGCCTTTCTGCAAAACATGGCCCACGGCCTGGAAACCGCCTATATTTTCAACCCCAGGCTCAGTGCAAAGGGCCTCTTGCGGGCAATTAACAGCGAGTTTGGAATCCGTTCGGACTTTGAAACAACAAAAGAGTTAATTGACGAACTCAACGCTTTCTTGATTAAAAAAAAGAAGGAAGGCAGGCGTGCGGTCCTGATTATCGACGAGGCACAGAATCTGGACAAAGATGTTCTCGAACAGCTAAGGCTGCTTTCCAATCTGGAGACAACCAAAGACAAACTGCTGCAGATGATACTTGTGGGCCAGCCAGAGTTAAGCCGCGTACTCGCCTCCCGTCAACTACGCCAGCTCGCCCAGCGCATTTCCCTGTCATGCAGCATTGAACCGCTTACTTATGAAGAAACCAGGCAGTATATAGCTCACCGGCTCCATGTGGCTTCCCCGGGGCCCCGCGTTGAATTTACCCGCAGGGCTCTTCGCCGGATTTACAGGTATTCCGCAGGGGTGCCCCGCTTGATTAATATTATATGCGACAGGGCGCTGCTTGTTGGATTTTCAGCAAACAAGCACACTATTACCGGCAGGATTGCAAACCATGCCGTATCCGAGCTTTCAGCCGGCACCCGCGGGCGAAAAGCCGGGAACAATATATCTCCCGTGCCGGTGCTTATGCTGGCATGTCTGGCTGCTGCATTTATATTTATTATTTTTCAGCAGTTCGGGTGGATCAACTTAACTTCCCTGCACGGTATGCTCCAAAGCGGCAATGCCGGTGAAATCTCCGGGTCGGTCAGCTCAAAACAGACTGTTAAGCTCAGATTTGACAGGCAGACACCCGGAATTGAAGCTCTGCTCTCGGGGCTTAACCCTGATTCACTTCAAAAAAGCCTATCACGGGTTCTTTCTTCGTGGCGCAGCAATATTAATATGCCTGATTCGAGCATGGATAACGAAGAAGCCTTTATAACAAAGGCGGCCGAAGATCACGGGCTCGAGGTCTACAGGATAAAAGGGGATTTATCCCTGATAAGAAGTCTCGGTCTTCCGGCTGTTTTTTCTTTTAATCATCCTGAAACCATGCAGAGGGTCTTTCTGGCGGCTTTAAGCCTGGATCGTCAAAAAATCGCCTTCCACGATCCCGAAGCCGGAAAAAGCGTCCGGATCCCCGTTGAATCCGCAGCCGCCTGGTGGAGCGGGGAAGCTTACGTGCTCTGGGAAAATCCAAGGGAGATAGCCGGCGTGATAGGCAAGGACGCAGATGCCGATTCCATAGCAGGACTGCAGATACTTTTGAAGGCCTCAGGCAAAACCGATGTTACGATAAACGGAACCTATGACGAAAAAACCCGCAGGGCGATCAAACAGATCCAGGCCGGCCAGGGGCTGCCTGTGGACGGATTCGGCGGCGCCGCAACAAAAATAATGTTATACAGGCTGGCTGCCTCTTCGGAGGGGTCCGGATCACCCGGGAATTAACAAGGAACAGACCACTTGAGCGCGATTCTTGACGCACTGAAAAAACTGGAAACAGAGGTTGAATCAGGTTCAGCCGACTCTTGGCCACAGAATGGCGCAGGCGGTTTATCCCGGGCCGCGGCCCACATCCATGCAAGACCGGTGTTTTTGATTGCGGCGGGAATTGTCCTTTTTTTTCTTTTCGGCGCTGTTGTTTGGCAAACCGCGGTGCTGGTGACAGCCGGGCAGAACCCGGCGGCTGCGGCCAATGCCTCCGGTCCCCAGGCTTTGCAGACTGAAAAACAGCCCGCAGAAGAGCCGGAGGATTTTTCGGTTAAATATCCGGCCGTGTTTGAAAGTGAAGAAAGCCTGCTGCCAATAAAGACGCGGAAGCAGGAAAAACCCGGCGATCCTGCCAAAGCTAAACCCGTGACAGCGGCAGTGCCTCAATCCGGGACCAAGTCCGGGACCGAATCAGAATCTGAATCCGCATCCGGCAGCAAGTCCGGGCCTGAAATTCTTCGGGATAAATCTTTGACCCTTCATGCCGTTTCATGGTCAGTATCGCCGCAGAAACGATTCGCGGTTATTAACGGCAGGATCTGCCGCGAGGGAGAAAGGATCCGGGACTATCGGATCCGGAGCATCAATGCCGATGAAGTGCTGCTGTCAGACGGCGCCGAAAGGCGGCGCCTTGTTTTTAATAAACGCTGATTTATCCGTTATTCCGCAGGGTCAAGGCAAAATCAGGTCATTGAAAACCTGGGAGAAAAGCGGAAATTTCCTGAAAACATGAACAATCGGGAAAACTCAGGGAAACCGAAGCCGACTTTATATTGTTTGTCCACACAGGCTTTAAGTGCTATGATAGCAGATGATGATTACCTGAGGGTATAGACTTGGATCAAACCGGAAATAATTAAAGGATTCTGAAAGGGTTAATATCTTATGGCCAAAATTAAATTCAATACAATGGATGAGCTCCGCGAAAAAATTGGAGAGGAGATTGCCCTGGGGGACTGGTATAAAATAACCCAGGAGCAGATAAACCTTTTTGCCGAGGCAACAGGCGATTATCAGTGGATTCACATTGACACTGAGCGGGCGAAAGCCGAATCCCCTTATAAAACAACCGTTGCCCACGGCTTTCTCACCCTTTCTATGATACCAAGGATAATGGGAGATACACTACAATTGCCCCCTGCAAAAATGTCTGTCAATTACGGATTAAACAAAGTCCGTTTTGCCGCGCCCGTGCCTGCGGAAAGCCGGATTCGCCCCAGGGTTACCCTGCTTGATGCAGAGGAGGTTTCAGGCGGGGTCCAGCTCATGTGGAAAGTGGTTATCGAGGTTGAGGGAGGCGAAAAACCGGCCTGTATAGCAGAAACAATTTCAAGGCAGTATTTTTAATATTTTTTT
>JBKHFD010000010.1:0-39247 GCA_046540355.1 Desulfobacterales bacterium | reverse complement strand
GAATCATTTGTTATACGGAGTATTTATTTATGGAACAGGGTATTTTTTCATAAGCAGGGTGGTGTGCTACAATTGCATTACCCTGATTTCCTGGAGGCTGTTGTTTGAATTTATTCTTCTGTTATGGGCGCTAAGGTCTTCCGCCCTGGTTCTGCGCGAAGACCCTGATTCGGATTCTGCCGGAAGTTCGCGTATTAAGCGGTTCAAGCCTGTTTTTGCAGCACTCGGGGTCTGCCTTGTTCTGCCGGGTATTGCAGCGGAGCTGGCGGGATACGGAGGACTGGCGGTATACTGGTACTCGGGGCTGGCAAAGAGCGTGCTTGTGATTTTTCTGGCAGCAATTTTAATGCGCCTTCTGCGGGAATCCGACGTTCCAGCCCATATAGAGCGTTCCGAGGATGCAGACGGAGACGAGCTTGCCGACGGGCAGCCCTATCCGATGCGCTGGCTGCTTGTAAGGGTCTTCAGGATCGGCGGTCTGGCGGGTGCGGTCTTTGCATTGCTTGTGGCATGGGGTGCTCCAAAGACATTTCTGAAAGACTTTTTGCATACAATCAATTATAAGGTTACCCTCGGCGATTTCCAGCTAAGCCTCATGGGCTTTGTTTATGCTGTAATCGTGCTCCTGATCATCTACACGCTTTCCGTTGTAATCAAGGAGATTTTGCGGGAATGGATTTTAAGGGACACCGAGCTGGAATCCGGGCTCAAGGACTCCATAGTAAGAATTACGGGTTATGTCTTGTGGGCGGCGGGCATACTGGTGGCCTTAAGAATGATGGGAATAAGCGGCACCGCTCTGACCGTGGTGTTCGGTGCCCTGGGTATAGGAATAGGCTTCGGCCTGCAGAATATTTTCAATAATTTATTAAGCGGCGTCATCCTGTTGTTTGAACGTCCCATCCAGGTGGGAGATGTCATTGAAATAGGCGGGATATGGGGAACGGTAAAGGAGATAAACGTGCGGGCCACCCAGGTGCGCACCTTTGATAACGCGGATCTTATAATCCCGAATTCGGATTTCATCAGCCAGAGCCTTACAAACTGGAGTTTTCGGGATGCACGGATCAGGAGAACCATAGAGGTTAGGGTGGCATACGGTTCTGATACAGAGCTCGTGCGCCAGATCCTTACCGACGTTGCATACCGGCATCCCCGGATTTTAAGACGTCCGCACCCGGAAGTTCTGTTTTCGGATTTCGCGGAAAGCGCCCTTATTTTCAAGCTTCGTTTCTGGGCGCACATAGACTGGTTTTTAATTGTTGAAACAGATGTTCGGTTCGATATTGACAGAAGGTTCAGGGAAAACAATATTACAATTCCCTTTCCGCAAAGAGATATTCACTTTAAATCAAACAATAACAAACCCGTGCCCGGACCGGGGGCACAGGAGCAGGAGACATGACAGGACAATTCGTTTTGCTTGCAGTACTGATTGTGTTTTCAGGAGTGTTTTCATCGTCAGAGACGGCACTGTTTTCGATTTCAAAGACCAAGGCCCGATACCTTGCCAACTCAGGCAGCCGGGCCAATCAGTTGATTTTTCAGATGAAGGAGGATCCGCACAGGCTTCTGTCCACTATCCTTATCGGAAACAACCTGGTAAATATCGGGGCCTCCTCTCTGGCAACGGCGGTTACCATGCAGTATCTTGCAAGTTATGCGGTGGGGATTGCCACCGGGATCATGACTTTTCTGATACTTGTATTCGGCGAGATTTTTCCAAAGACACTTGCTGCCCAGCACAACGTGGTCATTGCCAGGGCAGTGGTTCTACCTTTATTTTGGTTGTCCTATTTGTTTTATCCGGTAATCTGGTTTTTAAATTTTATCCCCCGGCTTGCGGGCGCTTCCCGTGGCAGCCCGCCCGTGACGGAAGAGGAGCTTATCTCCTTCGTGGATGTTGTCCATGAGGGGGGAGAGATAAACCCGGAAGAGCGCGAACTTATCTACAATATCATTAAGCTCGATGATGTAAACGTCTCAGAAATCATGACCCCGAGTGCGGACATGTTCGTGGCTGAACGCGAAAAGGAACCGGACCTGGAGAAAATTCTCCAGTCGGGCTTTACCCGCATTCCAGTCATAGAAGGCGATATTGATCACGTGGTGGGCATAATAAACGTAAAAGATCTTTTCAAGCAGGAGATACGTTCAGAGAACGGAGTTGATATCGAGAAGATCATGCGTCCTCCCTATTTTGTCCCTGAGCACAAGAAGCTTGACCAGCTTTTAAACCAGTTCAAGCGCAAAAAGGAGCATGCGGCAATCGTTGTCAATGAGTACGGCGAGGTCTCGGGCATGGTCAGTCTTGAGGATGTGCTCGAAGCCATTGTAGGTGATATCGTGGATGAAACCGACATTGTAAAGCCCTCTGTTGTAAAAATAAGGGACAAAGAATGGCTGGTGCTCGGCTCCGCTGATATTAAGACAGTAAATGAAAAACTCCGGATGAATATCCCCGAATCATCCTTTTATGAGACCTTTACCGGATATATCCTTGAACAGATAGGCAGAATCCCGCGCGAGCAGGAGCAGATCGTGGTCGGCAAATACGTGGTCACTGTAAAGGAAGTCGAAGGAAACCGGGTAATCTCTTTTATCGTAAAGAGGCAGTAGGGGAGTCTGCAGGTGCACAAATAGCACCGCCTATCTACACATCCTGATAACCAGACCGCGCTTATTCCCGGGTATCTTGCCGTCCGGGAAATGTCCCGCCGCTGTACTGACAAATGTTCTCCCCGGATTGCCGGTGGTGCATTGACCGTGCATTGACCGTGCTTGTGCGCATGGTTATTTATATGTATACTGGTTGATGTCCGAAATCAGAATGAAAAATTTTTATTTTTTTATTTATACATAAATAATCAGTAAAGGAATATATGGAACCCGGAACCATAGTTGAATATATAGACCAGCAGAAGATAATATGTGCCGCAGTTCTGGAGGAAAAGGACGGGCGCCTCCGGCTGTTAAATGAAAACAACCGGGAGGTCAACCAGAAAGAAAGCAGGTTGAACCACGTCTCCCGGTCAAGGGTGAAGTTCGCCCGGGGACGGGACAAGGTCGTGGAGCACCTGAAGGAAACCGCGGAGAAAAGGCGGGCCTTGAGCAGGCATATTGATATAAAGGAAATCTGGGAGGCAGTGCATACCCTGGAGGAATGGATAGATCTGGAGACCATGACCTCATTCTGCTTTTCCGGCGAGCCTGACAGCGACTGCGAATCTGCGGTTATACGCGCTTTTTTTGAAAACAGGATCTATTTTAAGTTCAGCCATGAGATGTTTTTCCCTCATTCCCAAGAGGTGGTGGAAAACAATATTTCCCGCAGGCAGGCGGAGGAGCGCCGGAAGAAGCTCATAGAAGAAGGCGGCCATTGGATAAAAAACGTGCTGAGCAATGGATCAGCGCCGCCTGAAGCAAATTCGGAGATCGTGGATATACTGAAATCCTATTATTTATACGGCAAGGAAAGCCGGGATCATGCGGCAGCAAAGGCGATGCTTTCAAAAGCCGGTGCAGACGCTTCGGACACTGTCTTTTCCGTGATGGTTCGCGCCGGCTACTGGGACAGAAACGAAAATCTTGATTTGCTGCGCTATGAAATACCCACTGAGTTTCCGGACCGGGTAAAAGAGGCAGTATCCGAGCTGCGTGAAAAATCCGGTCAAATAACAGAAGATGAGCAAAGACGGGATCTAACAGGCCTGGATCTGATTACCATAGACGGCCAGGGCACCATGGATTTCGACGATGCTTTGAGCGTGGAGCGGGAGGGAAGAAACCTGCGCATCGGGGTGCATGTCTCAGATGTTGCCGCCTGGGTAAAAAGAGGAGGCATAATAGATCAGGATGCAGTATCCCGGGGGACCTCCATTTACATGCCTGACAGAAAGATATCCATGCTCCCTGCCGAACTTGCAGAAGATTTGTGCAGCCTTATCCAAGGCGAAGTGCGCCCGGCCATAAGCGTTTTTTTCACGGCAACACCTCAGGCCGAAATCGTTGACCGGGAGATTGTTCCGTCCCTGGTATCTGTAAAACGCCAGCTAACCTATTTTGAGGCCGACAGGCTGGCCGATTCCGATGAGAGTCTTCGGGCTCTTGGCTCCGCGGCCGTGGCTTTTAACCGCAGACGCCTTGAAAACGGGGCAGTGCAGATATCGCTGCCCGAGATTAATGTACGCGTATCCAGCGGGGATGATATCCAGGTTAAGATCATGGATCGCAACAGCCCGGGGCGCCTTCTTGTATCGGAAATGATGATAATTGCCAACTGGATTATGGCCCGTTTTTTGGTTGAAAAAGGCATGCCTGCTGTTTTCCGTTCCCAGCTTCATCCCAGGGGGAGGCTGTATTCAGGCAGCGACGAGGGGACGTTGTTTCAGAACTGGATGCAAAGGCGCATGCTTTCCAGGGCGATTCTGGGCACCGCCCCGGAGCATCATTCCGGCCTGGGGCTGGATGCCTATACTACGGCTACTTCTCCCATACGCAAGTATTTTGACCTGATCACCCAGCGCCAGCTCAGGGCCTGCTTTGGAATGGAGAAACCGTACAGCAGCTCCGAGATCGAGGAACTGATGCAGGTACTTTATTCCCCTCTTGCCCACGCCCGCCTTGTGCAAAACAGGCGGCTGAGGTTCTGGCTTCTTAAATACCTTGAGGGCAAGACAGGATCAAAGGCAGAGGCAATTGTGCTCGACAGGCGCAGGGACGGCTACACCATTCTTCTGCCCGATTATCTGATGGAGGCAAAGCTTTCCGCTTCCGGGGGGATTGAATTAAAGCCCGGCGACCTTGCCCGGATTACAATCCAGCACGTGGATGCCGCAAGAGACAGGTTTGCCGTGTTCCTGGGATAATACGTTTAGGGCCGGGGTCCGGATTTTCGAATTTTAACAATAAACAGGGGGTGAAATGCCCAAGACCAAAATCGTATGCACCATAGGACCTGCCTGCGCGGACAAGGATACTCTCGTCAAAATGATAAAATGCGGTATGAGCGTGGCCCGGCTTAATTTTTCCCATGGCAGCAGGCAGAATCACGCGGATATGATCGGGATGATACGGTCTGCCTCCCGGGAGGCCGGCAGCCCCGTGGCTATCCTTCAGGATCTGCGCGGCCCCAAAATCAGGGTCGGGGAAATCGAGCCTCCGGGCATACAGCTTAAAACCGGGGACCTGCTTATACTGACCACGGAGCCGGTTACGGGGCGCGGAAACCGGGTTCCGGTAAGCTACACACATCTGCCCGTAGACGTATCCGCCGGAGATACCATTCTGCTGGCCGACGGTTTAATGGAGCTTGTGGTGACCCGTATAAAGGATACGGAGATCCATTGCGAGGTCATAACCGGCGGAACTCTGACTTCATACAAGGGAATCAATCTGCCTTCCGGAACCGTGAGGACCCCGGCAATCACTGAAAAGGACAGGGCAGACCTTGAGTTCGGTCTTTCCAGTGATGTGGATTATATAGCCATGTCCTTTGTCCGCAGCGCCGGGGACGTGCTCAGGGCAAAGGAGATAATTTCGGAGGCCGGGAGAGACACTCCAGTGATCGCAAAAATAGAAAAGCACGAAGCCTTAAATGATATAGACGGCATAGTTGATGCGGCAGATGGTATAATGGTTGCGCGCGGGGACCTTGGTGTAGAAATCCCCCTGGAAAATGTGCCCGGCACCCAGAAAATGCTGGTTCACAAGGGAAACGAGGCGGGAAAGCCCGTAATTATCGCAACCCAGATGCTGCGTTCCATGCTGGATTCTCCCAGGCCGACCCGGGCCGAGGCCGCGGACGTGGCAAACGCGGTTCTCGACGGCGCAGATGCCCTTATGCTTTCAGAAGAAACAGCTATCGGAAGCCACCCTGTCAGGGCGGCGGAATACATGGCCAGGATAGCCGGGGTAACGGAAGAAAAGTATCCGTATGAAAAGTCCTTTCAGGAGATTCTGCAGACCCGGATATCAGAATCAGTGGCCCATGCCACCTGCATTCTGTCTGATCACCTGTCGGCAAGGGCGATTATCGCAACCACCAAGAGCGGCTACACCGCCCACCAGATAGCCAGGTTCAGGCCGAAAAGCAGGATAATAGCCGTATCTCCCGAAATAAAGACGGTAAGGCGCCTGGCCCTTTACTGGGGATGTATTCCCGGGCTCATGGATTATACCCGGGATACTGATGAAATGTTTGAGCGGGCCACCGGATTTGCCATTGAAAAGGGATATGCCAGGGAAAACGACTTGGTTGTCATCACGGCCGGCCATCCCATGTGGGAGAGCGGGACCACCAACATGATTACAGTCCGGCGCATGGGAGATGAAGGTTTATAACACCTAAATCGCTCAATTTAGGTAACACAAACGGGCTTAGTGTTTGAAACTGCGCTGACCTGTTAACACCATGGTGGCGTTATACTCGTTGCAGGCTTCGATGGACTGGTAATCATTGAGTGATCCGCCGGGATGAACCACTGCGCTTACCCCTTCGCGCAGTCCGACATCCACTCCGTCCCGGAACGGAAAAAAAGCGTCGCTTACCATTGTGGCGCCTGTAAGTCCGCCTTTTTCCTTCTTTACCCGGGCATCTATTTCAGCCTTTTTATCCGGATCTGAAAGTTCGTTGTAAGGTACCTGGTACTCTTTGAAGCAATAGAGATCTGCAAGCTTTCTGTAGGCCTTATCCCTTGCTATTTCAGCCACCCCGACCCGGTCCTGTTCGCCGGTGCCTATGCCCACGGATACTCCGTTTTTTACATACAGCACCGAGTTGGAGGTTACCCCTGATTCCAGCAGCCAGCCAAAGCGGATGTCTGCAAGCTCCTGTTCGGTGGGCTGCCTGTTGATCCTGTAGGTTTGCCCCTTGTATTCGCATTCGGCAAGCCTGAAGTCTGATTCAGTGCGGGCTTCGGGCACAAAGGACCACTGGGTTATTATCCCTCCGTCAACAAGGCTTTTAAATTCCACCACCCTTTGTCCCACAAAGGACTGGAGCCGTTCTATGTTTTCGATCTTTATTACCCGCAGGTTCCTGCGTTTTGCCAGGATCTCTGTGACGCCGTCTTCATATTCAGGTGCCACGATGACTTCTGCATACTGGTCTGCCACGGCTTCGGCTGTTGCCTTGTCAAGGGCCCGGTTCACGGCTATGCAGCCGCCGAATGCCGCAACGCGGTCGGCCATGTAGGCTTTTTGATATGCGCTTGAGAGATTATCCGATATGGCCGCACCGCACGGGTTGTTGTGCTTGACTATAATGGCGCAGGGCTTATCGGTAAAGTAGCGCAGGATATTTAAGGCATTGTCCGCATCGGTCAGGTTTGTCTTGCCCGGATGCTTGCCTGATTGCAGAAGTTCTATGTCGGAGGCCAGGTACCGGCCCGGTTCTATGGTGCGGGTTTCCCCGAGCACCAGGTTGCCGTTTGTCAGTCTGTAAAGGGCCGCTTCCTGGCCCGGATTTTCTCCGTAGCGAAGTCCCTTTCTGACCCCTTCGATCACCCAGTCCACCTTTTCGTAAAACAGAGTCTGGCGGTTTTCCCCGTCCACGAACGCAATTTCCATGCGCGGCGGGAAGTGATCATCCATAACGGTTTTATACATTTTTTTCAGATCATCAGACATATCACATTACTCCATTAGAAAAAAAATACAGCTTATAAATATTAGTATTCCGTATTTGTTTCAGATTTTGATATTTGAATTTTTTAAAGTATTTCCTCATATGCCTTCTGTATATCATTAAAAGAGGTTTCCCTTAGATAATTGGCAATCGCCTGGTCGTATGCGGCGGTGTGAGAGAAAGCCTTTTTCGCAAGTTTTACCCTGGTCTCCAGGGTGGTCATACATTCAACTGATTCAAGTTCTTCCAGGATTTCGGGATAATCCCTGGGATCCACCACCGGGGCGACCCTTATGAAATTCTTTGCAGCCGCGCGGATCATGCAGGGGCCGCCGATATCTATGTTGCCGCGGGCCTTTTCCGGGGTTGCCTCAGGTGCCTCTATGGTCTGCTGAAAAGGATACAGGTTTACCACAATCATGTCTATGGGTCTTGCATCGGTTCGTTTTAAATCCTTCTGGTGATCCGGGTTGTGGGTTTCTGTGAGCAGGCCGAGATAGATCTTAAAGTCCAGGGTTTTCACAAGACCGCCCTGGGTCTCGGGCTGGCCGGTGTATTCTGATACGGGCATGAGCACTTTTCCCGCCTTTTTGCCCAGGACTTTTTCTATCTGTTTATAGGTGCCGCCGGTGGAAAGTATTTTGATGTTGGGATTGGCTTTTACCAGGCCGGGCACGAATTCTTCCAGCCCGGTTTTGTCCGAGACGCTGATTAAAATCGTATTTACCTTTACAAGGTCGTCTATTTTATTGACAACATTGATGCTCATGACAGCCTCCGCTTCCTGTTTAACGTTTCAAGTGGTTTACAGGGGAACCGGGTCTATTAATCCGGTCAGGTCATTGTTTATAAATTCGGGAAGGGCAAAAGCAGCCCTGTGCACAGCGGGGTTATAGTACCTTGTCTCAAGTTTCGAAGCCTTTACCCGCGCAGGATCAAAATCTTTTATCGGACACGTCCCCTTTGATGCAAATCCGAAACTCCACAGCCCTCCCGGGTAGGTAAGGGTGGAAAAGGTGTACATGTGAATTTTTTCAAAAAAAGGCCTCTGGTTTGAAAACATTGAGCGCTGGATTTCAGGGTCGTAGAAAGGGGATTCGGACTGGGAGATCATGATGCCGTTATCAGAGAGAAGTCGGGAGACGTTTTCGTAGAAAGCCTTGTCAAACAGCGGCTGGGCCGGACCTATGGGGTCTGTGGAGTCAATTAAGACAGCGTCAAAGGTTTCATTGCATTTTTCGGCAAATTTTACACCATCTTCTATCAGGAGCTCCAGGCGGGGATCATCCAGAGAGCCGCTAATGGAGGGAAGATGCTTTTTGCATGCTTCCACTACCACGGAGTCGATTTCCACCATTACAGCTCTTTCCACTGTTTTATGCCGCAGCACCTCCCGGGCGGTGCCACCGTCACCCCCTCCGATAATAAGCACCCGTTTGGGCTCTGCAAGGGTAAATAACGGTACGTGGGCTATCATTTCGTGGTAGACAAACTCGTCGCGTTCCGAGACCATTACAATGCCGTCGTTTAGGAGCATGCCCCCGTGCCCGGCCGTCTTTATGACATCCACTTGCTGATATTCACTGGCTTTGCAAAAAAGGGTCTCTTTAACTCTGAAGCCCAGGGAAACTATGTCCTTGTGGGTCTCGGCGACCCAGAGGTTGAGCTTGTCGCTGTTCTCCGCCATTCGTGAACTTCTCCTTTGGCTGAAAATTTAATCCTTCAGCGCTCCCAGTTTGAAAAAAGTACCCCGTAGCCGCTGTCAAATTCGTATAGGCTTTTCTCCGAGCGGCGGTAGCCTTCTATTTTCCGCGGAAGCTTGCCTTCGCCCGGGTCGCTGTCAGATATTGCCTCGGTAAAAACCAGGGTGAAACGGCCGGGTCTGAAAATATCAATGATCTGTCTTATTCTTTCCGTGTAGTCTGATTCGGCAACATTGGTTTCAAAGCTTGCATAGGAACCGGTTTCTTCGGGCGTCACGTGAATGGTGGCGTAATATTGCCCTGAAATCCGGTTCATGGAATAGCCGTAGGGCTCAAATACGAAGCTGTCATTTAACATGTCCGGATAAAGGCCGTCTATGCCGGTTCGTGATTCTATGTCTGCGGGCTGGTCGCCCGGCTTCGGGATAAAAGCCCTTAGCACGGAAGGCTCCAGGTCGTGCATGAGAAGTTCCAGTGTTTCGTCTTCCTCTTCTTGCGGGTTCATTTCTTTGGCATTGCCCGGTGTAGAAGCATAAAAGATATGTACATGATCGTGATTTGCAGGGCCCAGCCTGTAGCTTTTGCCTGCAAATTGTTCAGTGAGCACCGCCACGTCAGCTTCAAAGTCAGAGGGCTGGGCCTGGGGATACATAAGGTTCTTTCTTTCATAGAAGAAAAAGGCGATTCTCTTCTGCCTTATTGTGCGGATAAGTTCGGGCACGGCCTTTACCAGGGTTGTTTTGCCGCAGGTTATCATCAGTACCCTGTCATCCCATACAAACAGGCTTGATTCCGAAAGCAGGTAGGCGTCCATCTCGTACGTGGAGATGCCGCTTACTATCTCGGCGCCGCTTGCATTAACCACCTTATCCCACCTTTTGTCCACATTGGACCTGAGCCCGGGATCGGGTTGGCAAAGAATAATCTCCAGTTTTTTTTCAGGGCCTTCAAACTCCATGACCATTGCGTGCCTTTATGATAATCATAATGGATGTTTTACTGTTTTATGTTATAAAAAATATTTATAACATTTATGTCCGCAAGGGTAAACTGGAAATGTGTTTCAGCGGCTTTCCGGACTGGTTGCCGGGAGCCGGAGGGAGGTTTTATGCAGATCCGATTCTATGGTGCAGCCCGCGAGGTTACGGGCTCCATGCACATGCTGGAAACCGAAAAAGACCGCATCCTGCTCGACTGCGGAATGTTTCAGGGGAGACGGACCGAGGCTGATCAAAAAAACCGGGTTATGCCCTTTGACCCGGCCATTATAGCAAATGTTGTGCTTTCACACGCCCATATCGATCACTCGGGCAGGATTCCCCTGCTGGTAAAAAAAGGATTTACCGGCCATGTGTTTTGTACCAGGGCTACAGCCGATGCCTGCCATTATCTTCTGCCGGACAGCGCAAAGATCCAGGAGTCGGATGCCTCTTATCTTAACTACAAGCGAGTGCGGGAATCGGTTGCGGATATGACCGGCATAAGTCCCGAGCAGATCAAGCAGCGTCTCAAAAAAAACGGCCGTACTGATGATGATGCAATTGAGCGCTATATGGACCGATACGGACTCGAAAAGGTCAAGCCATTGTATACAATGGAGGACGCCGAACAGGCTCTGTCTCATTTTGCCGGACAGCCCTATAAGCACCGGGTGACCGTGGGCCGGGACATGGAATGCGTCTTTTATGAAGCAGGACATATCCTGGGCTCAGCGGTGACAATCATCAGGGCAAAGGAAAAAGGCCGTTATTACAATATTTGTTATACCGGAGATCTCGGCCGTTTTGACAACCCCATTATCCGGGATCCGGAAATGCAGTTTGACGAAGAGGACCGTCAAATCGACCTTATGCTAATGGAGAGCACCTACGGAAGCAGGATGCACGAGCCCGTGGCGGACATGACACCGCAGTTAAAAAAGATCATCATCGAAACTGTGGAGCGGGGCGGCACCCTTCTGATACCCGCCTTTGCATTCGGCAGAACCCAGGAATTGCTCCATGCTATCCATGAACTCTATAATAACAACGAAGTGCCGAAGGTGCCCATATATGTTGACAGCCCGCTTGCAAGCCGCATCACCAGGGTGTATGGCGAACATCCCGAGGTTTATGACAAACAGACCCACAGCAGTTTTTTAAAGGAAGGGTTAAATCCTTTTATGTTTGACCAGCTACATTTTACAGAGTCCGTGGAGGAGTCAATGGCGCTTATGCGCGATCAGAGCCCCCATATTGTGCTGTCTGCCTCGGGGATGTGTGAAGGCGGCCGGATACTGCATCATCTGCGTCACAAAATTCATAACGAAAAAAATACAATTCTTATAGTAGGTTACATGGCAGCTCACACCCTGGGCAGAAGGCTTAAGGAAAAGGGGCTTGAATACGAGGAAAACGGCCGGAAGGCAGAGCCTCCCATGCTGCGGTTTATGGGCAAGGAGTATCCGTTGAAGGCCCATGTTGTAAGCCTGGAGGGTTTTTCCGCCCACGGCGATAAAAACGAAATGCTTCGGTTTCTAAAGGAATCGAATCTCAAGGTAAAGCGCATTGCCATGGTACACGGAGAAGAGGACCAAATGAGCGATTTTGCCGATACTTTGAAAAAAGAGGGCTACGAGATATTTATGCCCCGGGCCGGCGAGGGGCTGCGCATACGGCGGTAGCCTGTAAATCAGGTTCGCCCTGTTTTGCGCCGGATTATTTCCTTGGCCGGTATCAGGCCCGTGGCAGCAGCTGATACGATGTTTCCGGCCACCCCCGGGCCGTCGCCTGCAACAAAAAGCCCGGGTACTGCTGTTTCCAGCGTGTTTTGCGTTTCAACCTGGGTGGCAAAAAACTTTATTTCAGGGGCATAGAGCAGGGTTTCATCGTTTGAAACACCCGGCACCACCTGATTGAGTTTGTCCAGGCCCTCCATGAGATTTGCAAGGATCCGCTCGGGAAGCGCCATGGCTATATCGCCGCATACCACGTTTTTCAGTGTGGGGCTTATTGTGCTTTTTTTAATCCGTGCCCAGGTGCTTCGCCTGCCCCGTTTTAAGTCCCCCATACGCTGCAGAAGCGGCTTTCCCCCTCCTATCAGGGAGGCGAGTTTACCTATGGATTCCCCGTATGCCTGGTTGTCTGTTACAGGGTCGGTCAATATAACCTTTGACAAAAAGGCGAAATTCGTATTCTCTGATTTGCGGTCCATGAAGGCGTGTCCGTTTACGCAGACAAAGCCGTGATAGTTTTCCTGGGTTACAAAACCTCCGTGATTAGTACAGAAGGTGCGGGTTTCATCATCATACCTGGACGTCTGGATGAAAAATGTCGGATCATATATCACGCCGCACAGATCATCCATGATTTCCCTGTGCACTTCTACACGCACCCCCACCTCGATTCCCCTGTGGTGCATTTTTATGCCGTATTTCTGCACAAGCTGCGAAACCCACTCGGCACCTGCACGGCCAGGGGCCAGGATTGCCGATTCGGCAAGGTATTCGGCTTTCTCGGATATCACCTTTATCTCCCCGGTCTTTTCCGGTACAACATCAACGACCGGTTCCATGGTTCGTATGGTTATTTTATCTTTGAGCACCGACTGCATCCGGCCTATGTGTTCCGGCAGGCGTTCGCTTCCCAGGTGTTTCTGGCGGATAATAAGAAGATCAATGCCGTGTTTCCTTGCATGTTTGCGAAAATCCCTTGCCTGATTAATATCGGTTGGAAAAACAGGCCCTGTCATGCCGAAGGTTTCAAAAACAGCCTCTGTTTCATCTATTAATTCGCGTGCCTCGGAGAGCGGCATAAACTGGGTAAGATCGGTTTTGCCCAGCCTGGGGATAAAGTTTAACTTTCCGTCGGAGAAAAGGCCGGCTCCCCCGATTCCGCATAATACATCGCAGGGCCGGCATCCGGGACATTCCTCTGTTCCATTGATCCGGCATTTGCGTTTATCCGGGGATTTGCCTTTTTCCAGGAGCAGGATCTTTAGCCCCGAGTTTTCGGAAAGGTAATATGCGGCAAAAAGCCCGGCGGGCCCGCCTCCAACTATAACAACATCGTATTTTGTCATACGGTCACGCTGAGGTGTTTGATTAAATAAAGTTTTAAATTCCGGTTTTAGCCCGGTCTATAACCTCTGAGATGCATATATCCATAAACAAGCGGCAAACAAACCAGCTTTATATTAAAGATAATAGATTTTCCCGTCAAGCTGCAAGGCCGACCTGCAAGGCCGGGCGCCTTATATCCATGTCAGCACCACGGAAAGCGGTACAAACGAAAACAGGGTGGAAATCACTATGGCCGCCGAAGCCAGCTCAGTGTCGCTGTGAAGCTGAGAGGACAGGACATAAATTGCTGTGGATGTGGGAAGACAGAAATAGATCATTCCGGTTTGAAACGATATCCCCTCCACGTTGAACAGGTGCATTAAACCGGCCCCGGCGGCCGGCAGCAGGATCAGTTTGAATGCCGCGGCAGCGGCTGCCGGTTTTAAATGCCCCCCGAATTTTTTGAATGAAAATGCGCTGCCTATTGAAATCAGGGCCAGGGGAAGCGTTACCATTGAAACAAGGGAAAGGGTGTTGTCTATGAACCCCGGAAGGTTTAGACCGGAAACAGCAAACGCCACCCCTGCAATGCACGCAAGGATAAGAGGGTTGTATGCAAGCGCCCTGAGAAGATACTTTTGTTTTTCTCTTGCCGGCGCGCTTTTTTCCGAGAACCAGATAAGTATTCCCACAGACAGAATATTAATTACAGGGATAAGTGCCCCGATGAGGATCGCGAAAATTACAACTCCTTTATCGCCGAGGGCATTTAGAATTACCGCCATTCCTATATAGGTATTGAAGCGGTAGCAGCTTTGCGAAAAGCTCCCTGCTTTAAATGCCGGCACTTTTGCAGCAATAATAAAAAGCGTGCTGAGGATGAAAATCAGAAAAATCGCTGACAGCCCCGATGCGATCAGTCCGGGGTCTATACGGGTAAGCGGGCCGCCGGTACCGATTTTCCAGAACAGCATGCAGGGGAAAAATACATAGTATACCAGCCGGTCAGATGCCGGGAAAAAAACTGCGGGCACAAAACCGGTGTGCTTTAGCACATATCCTAATGCAATGACTGCAAAGACTGGAAACAGGGTGTTGAGAATCATTTCCGGCGATTTCTGTCAGGCTGTTGCCATGATTGTTTTGCTTCTTTATAACAGGATTCGATCAGTATGTAAAGTTGTAAGCGCATGTGTAAGCGCATGTGTGTCCCGGGCTCTGCACAATTATAGTTGCCAGGGCGTAAAATATCCGTGTCTCTCCTGGGAAATCATTTGACAGGGATATGAGTAAAAGTTTTTCATTGATCTGCCCATGGCCCTCGCAGGCAGGGCCAACGGCGGGACCGCAAAGGTTTCGGTTCTTGCCATAGACCAATTGCCATATGCTTTTTTGCGGTGGTCTATATATCCCAAAATTCCAGAATCAAAAGGTATCCCACTCTTATCCTGCCCATTGACAAGCGAAGGGAGCTAAAAAAGCTGAAAAAACCGGGGAGATAGATACCGTTATATTTCCTGTTTTCGAAAGTGTGGACAAAAATTTTTAAATTTCCGGGTTTGCCGTAAAATGCCCGGAAAGTGCCATTCGTGTCGGTTTTAAACTTTCAACCACTTTACACCACTGTCCTCTTTTTTCATTACCCATTAAAATTACATTGAAAAATTAAAGAAAAGTTGTGTTTTTTCCTTGACAAATCTTTCGGTCACTGTAAGTTTTGGGAGAAAAGTGGTGCAAAGTGGTTGAAAGGGGAGGGACATGTTCAGAGGGAGTTCGTACCATACAATAGATGCCAAGGGACGCATCAATATTCCCTCGCGTTTCAGGGAGGTGATCAGAAACAACGGAGGAAACGGGCTGGTGCTTTCCGGCCCCGGCCTTGATGAGAAGGGCCTGGTCGCCTATCCCTACAAAAGCTGGGAAGCCGTCGAGGAAAAAATACTGCAGATGGCGGAAAAAAGCCCGGCTATGAGACGTTTCAGGCGCATTTTTATCGGAGAGTCTGCCGAATGCCCCCTTGACAGGCAGGGTCGTATTTTAATCCCCCAGTCCCTCAGGGATTATGCGAGCCTGGAAAAAGACATAATGGTTGTAGGTGTTCTCGATCATTTTGAAATCTGGTCGTTGGAGAACTGGAACGAGGAGAAGCGCAAGCTGCGCGAAGAGGATCTGAGAGATGGGGAGGTTTCCAACGAGATTGCCAGACTAGGGCTGTAGACCATGGCTTATAATCATATTCCCGTAATGCGCGAAGAAGCAATATATTACCTGAACTGCGCGCCGGGAAAGATTGTGGTCGACTGCACCCTCGGCGGTGCCGGCCATGCCGGGGCTATAGCTGAGAAAATATTGCCGGGCGGTTTGTTAATAGGCATTGATCAGGATGCGGATGCAATAGAGAACGCAGAGCAAGAGCTTGCGCCCTGGGCCGACAGCATACGTTTTGTTCATGATAATTTTGCAAACCTTTCTCATATCCTCTTTTCACTTAATATAGACGCGGTTGATGCGATTCTGGTCGACCTTGGGCTTTCTTATGACCAGATAGAGTTTTCCGGGAGGGGCTTTTCCTTTAAAAAGGACGAGCCTCTTGACATGCGCATGAATCCTAAGTCCCCGGAGACCGCGGCCGATATAGTAAACACCGCAGGGGCAAAGCATCTGACAAGGATTTTAAGGGAGTTCGGCGAGGAGCGGCAGGCCGGCAGAATCGCCCGAAAAATAGAAAAGCAGCGGGAAAACGCGCCGATTAAAACCAGCCGGGAGCTGGCCGAACTCATAATCGGGGCAGTAGGTCGCAAGTCAGCTGCAAAAAGCAGAATTCATCCTGCAACCAGGGCGTTTATGGCGCTTCGCATAGCGGTCAACAGGGAGCTGGAGGTTCTTGACTCGTTTTTAAACGATGCGGTGGCGCACCTAAAGCCCGGAGGAAGGATTTGCGCTATAGCATTCCATTCCCTTGAGGACAGGATTGTAAAGCGCCGTTTTAATGAGTTTGCCGCCGGATGTCAGTGTCCTCCGGATTTTCCGGTATGCGCCTGCGGCAAAAAGCCCGTTCTCAGGGTGCTGACCCGTAAGGTCAGGAAGCCGTCAGAGGCCGAAATCAGGGCAAACCCCATGGCCAGAAGCGCGCGGCTCAGGGCTGCAGAGAAGCTGGAACAAAACTAGAATCATGTTTTTTCGGGGGGACTGTGAACGCAAATAAAAAGCATATCACCCCGGTATTTACGCTTCGTAGGATGGCGGTGGTGCTTTTGCTGGTAGTAATAATGGCAGCCCAGTTTTTTTTCGATACGTGGTGTGCAGTACAGTTCAGAAGAACGGGCTATGAGATTGTGCAGGCCGAATCCAGGCAGGAAAAACTCCTGGAAACCCGAAAGAAGCTAATGATTGAACGGGGGCGCCTCAAGTCGCCCCAGGTCCTGGGTGCCAGGGCCAGGGATGAACACGGGCTTATAACGCCCAAACCCGAGCAGGTGGTCATTGTTCCATGAACAGTAATGGAGATCAAAAAGAACGTATTGCCAGACGCAATCGCCGTATTGTTTGGGCCAGTTGTTTTTTTGTCCTCTGCTATCTGGTGATTGCGAGCAAGGCTTTTCATCTTCAGGTGTTCGAGGAGGGGCACCTCTCGGAGCTTGCTTCGGGGGAATACAGTCGTCGCGTTGAAATGCGGGAAAAAAGGGGCACAATATATGATACAAATTCAAGAGAGCTTGCTGTAAGTACGGGCGTTGTGTCAATCGGTGCCCGCCCTCATCTGATCCCTGATAAAGCAAGGGCGGCTGCGCTGCTCTCAAAGAATCTTGATTTAAAAAAGGAGCAGGTGCTGGGCAAACTCAATTCAGACAAGCCGTTTGTCTGGATTCAGCGCAATGCCTCCCCATCTCGTGCAAAGAGCCTAAACAGTGAAATCGGCAGCGGCCTGGAATTTGTAAATACATATTCCAGGGTGTATCCCAACAAGGATCTGGCCGCCCAGGTGCTGGGCTTTTCAGGTGTTGACGGAAACGGCCTGGAAGGGCTTGAATATTACTACGATGATTATCTTAAAGGTGAAATGCGGCAGCGGACGGTGGTAAAGGACGCCCTGGGCCGTATTTTTCATAGAACAGGGTCTTCAGAGCGGGGTGGGGCAGGAAAAAATCTTGTCCTGACAATAGATTCCAAGATCCAGTACACCACAGAAGAAGCCCTCAAAAAGGCGGTGCTGAAATTTAATTCGGACTCAGGCATCGCGGTTGTCATGGAACCCGAAACCGGTGCGGTGCGGGCAATAGCGCATTATCCGACTTTTAATCCCAACACTTTCGAACGTTCCTCAAAGGAAACCTGGCACAACCGGGCTGTTTCAGACGAGTTTGAACCCGGTTCAACCATGAAGATATTTCTTGCCGCAGCTGCCCTTGAATCCTGCCTCTACGAACCGAATACAATGGTGGACTGCGAGGGCGGGGAGTATGAAACAGAAGGGTTTACCATCAGGGATATCAAACCCCATGAGGAAATGAGCCTGAGAGAAGTGATAAAGTATTCCAGCAATATAGGCGCGGTAAAGATTGGCCGGGCCATCGGTCCTAAGACGCTGTATGACAATCTGAGCGATTTCGGTTTCGGAGAAAAGACCGGCATAGGACTTCCCGGAGAAACGGCGGGACGTCTAAGGCATTACAAGAACTGGCGGAAAATCGACAATGCCACCATATCTTTTGGACAGGGAATCACTGCATCGGCACTTCAGTTGACTGCTGCGGTTTCGGCTATCGCCAACCAGGGGGTGCTTATGAAGCCCAGGATTGTCGAGGAAATAACCAATCCTGACGGAAGCCTGCATAAACGCTTTGAGCCGGAGGCTATACGAAGGGCAGTTTCTCCCGGGACCGCTGATAAGTTGAAAAACATGATGCAGGCGGTCACCGAGCCTGACGGCACAGGGTCTCAGGCCGCACCGGAGGGTTACCGGGTATGCGGTAAGACTGGAACCGCACAGATTTTAAACAGCCAGGGCACATATGCTGACAGCGAGTATAATGCCGTGTTTGCAGGTTTTGCACCTGTGGATTCTCCCGAACTGGCTGTTCTTGTTGTGGTAAGAAATCCCAAAGTCGGTCATTACGGCGGAATGGTAGCAGCTCCTGTTTTTGCCGATATTATCCGTGAGTCCTTTAATTACATGGATATACCTCCGGTTGTTGCAGAACAGGACAATATCGAAAAGGAAAAAGAGGGAGCATGAGGCTTTCCGAGCTCATAGAGGAAGTTGAAGCCGGCAACATCAAAAGGGTTGTTCCCGGTTCCCGAAACCCTGTGGATCCACTGGTCACAGGGATTCATTACCGTTCCGATCAGGTCGGCCCGGGTGGTGTTTTCGCGGCCCTTACCGGCCGGAATACAGATGGGCACGATTTCGTCGAAGATGCCGCAGCCCGAGGATCTGCCGCAGTGATTTCACAAAAGCCATTGACTTTAGGCTGCAGCGTTATCGAGGTGAAAAATACGCGCATGGCTCTGGCGGACGTTGCTGCGGCATTTTACGATTATCCGTCATGGAAAATGACCCTTGTCGGTGTAACCGGAACCAACGGAAAGACCACCACGGCTTTTCTGCTCGGCCACATTCTGAAGAGCGCCGGATTTCAGTCGGGTATAATAGGCACGGTGAATTATCATTATGCAGGCAGGACGGTAAAGAGCGGGCTAACTACTCCCGAGGCCCCAGATCTGCAGGGCCTTCTGGCTGAAATGGCCGAAGCCGGGGTAACCCATGTTATTTTGGAGGTCTCTTCACATGGACTGGTGCTGGAGAGGATCAGGGGGTGTAGATTCGCAGGGGGTGTTTTTACCAATCTTAGCCAGGATCATCTGGATTTTCACAAAGATATGGAACAATACTGGACGGCTAAAAAGAGGCTTTTCACTGATTATATTTCTGAGGCAGCCGGCTGGGCAGTAATTAATATGGATGATAAAAAAGGACGCGAGCTGGCGGGGGCGCTGGAAGGCATCGTGCGAATTCGGACAGGGATTTCGGACGCTGCACATGTTAGAGCTTCCGGGCTTCACTTTAACCAGGGCGGTATCTCCGGAATGCTGCATATGGGAGGGGAGGCCTTTGCACTTCATTCACCCCTTGCGGGCCGATTTAATCTCGAAAATATTTTGTGTGCCGCAGGCGCAGCTTCCGCCCTCGGCGTGGACAGTGAAACCATCTGTAAAGGGATTGAGACCTTTGTTTCGGTTCCGGGCCGCCTGGAGCGGATTCCAAACGATATGGAAAGGCATGTGTTTGTTGATTTTTCCCATACTCCTGCGGCACTGGAAAATGTATTGGTCACATTAAGGGAGATAGTCGATGGAAGGCTTATCTGCATCTTCGGCTGCGGCGGAGACCGGGACCGGGGCAAACGCCCGGAAATGGGCGTGATAGCGGCAAAATATTCCGATCTCGCGGTGGTAACCTCAGATAACCCCCGCACCGAGGAGCCGGAAAGAATTATAGAAGACATAGTAAGAGGGATTGCAGGAGCCAGAAGGGTTGAGCCGGAGTCGTTGAGCCATGAGTTTGATTCAGGGGTTTTTACAGTCGAACCGGACAGAAGAAAAGCCATAAGCCTCGGCATCAGGGCCTCAAAACCCGGTGATGCCGTGCTTATAGCAGGCAAGGGACATGAAACATACCAGATAATAGGAGAGAAAACCTTGGAATTCGATGATCGCCTGGAAGCCGAAAAGGTGCTTTCAAGAGGGATTAATGACGCCGATACCATGGACGGTTGAAGATATAGTTAAGGCCACAGGGGGTGAGCTTCTTAGCACCACCGATGCAACCTCCTTTTTCGGCGTGGAAATCGATTCCCGCAGGATAAAGGCGGACGAGGTGTTTGTGGCCATACCCGGACAGCGGTATGACGGGCACAGTTTTTCCGCCGCGGTTGTGGAAGCCGGTGTGCGGTGCGTGATTGTGCAGAAGGACAGGGTTGATTCTCTTCCGGTTTACGAGTGGAGAAGACAAAAAGTGGCATGCATTGCAGTGGACGATACTATAAAGGCTCTTGGGGACATGGGTGCCAGCCAGAGAAGGCGCGCCGGGGTGAAGGTCTCTGCGCTAACAGGCTCCAACGGCAAGACCACCACAAAAGAAATGGCGGCCGCGGTTTTGGGCCTGAAATACAGCGTGCTTGCAACTCCGGGCAATTTCAACAATGAAATAGGTCTTCCTTTAACGCTCCTGCAGTTAAGCCATGATCACGAGGCTGCCGTGGTGGAGCTGGGCATGAATCACCCCGGAGAAATTGCGGTGCTTTCAGCTATCTGTAGTCCGGATATTGGATTAATAACGAATATAGGGCCTGCTCACCTGGAAGGACTCGGCAGCATAGAGGCTGTGGCGGAAGCCAAAGCTGAATTGCTCGAAAATATCAAACCCGGCGGCACGGCTGTGCTTAATGCCGATGATGCTTATGGTCCATGGCTCGCTTCGCGCACAAACAGCCGGGTGCTTTTTTTCGGCTCCGGCGAAAATGCAGACATTCACGCCGGCAATATAGAGGAAGGGGAAAGCGGCATATGTTTTACCCTTACAACACCTGAGGGGTCAGAAGACGTGGAACTTCAGTTAAGATGGCGATTCATGGTCCACAACGCACTGGCTGCGGCAGCAGTCGGATACCTGATGGACGTTCCGGCTAAAGACATCAGCAGCGGGCTTGCGGAATTCAAACCGGTCGACGGCAGAATGACCGTATACAGGACAAGAACCGGGGCATATATAATAGACGACACCTACAATGCAAATCCCGGTTCCATGGAAGAAGCCATCAGGTCTCTTGCTTCCTTGAGAGACAGGAAGCGGGGCATTCTGGTGGCGGGCGACATGCTGGAGCTGGGCGAAGTCGCCGGAAAGCTTCATGAAGATATGGGGCGGCTTGCAGCCGGCGCCGGCATCGACCGGCTTTATCTGGCCGGGGAATTTGCTTCGCGGGTGGCTCAGGGGGCCAGATGCGAAGGGATGAACGGTGTGGATATTTTCGTGGGCACAAAGCAGGACATTGTAAAAGACCTTGAAAGCCGGCTGGAGCCGGGAGACTGGATCCTGGTCAAGGGGTCGCGCAGCACGGGAATGGATGAAATTGTTGCCAGGCTCACCGCGGATGCAAGAATCCATAAGGCAGCGGATGCCGGACAGGAGGCGGATCTGTAATGCTTTATCATCTGCTATATTCCCTGCATACAGAAATATTTTTTTTCAACGTGTTTCGCTATATCACGTTCAGAACCATTTATGCAGGGCTTACCGCCTTTCTGATCTGTTTTATACTCGGTCCCTGGATGATTGAAAAACTCCGGGAAAAGCAGGTGGGACAATACATAAGGCGCCTCGGGCCGTCCTCGCATAATGGTAAGGCGGGCACTCCCACCATGGGAGGCGTGCTGATACTGCCCGCGGTTCTGATTTCAACTCTGCTTTGGGGGGATGTGACTAATCATTACGTCTGGGTAGTTATTTTTATTATCGTGAGCTATTTCCTGATAGGTTTCACAGATGATTATTTGAAACAGATTCAGAGGCGTAACAGAGGGCTGCGGGCATGGCACAAGTTTTCCATGCAGATACTTGCCGCCGCAATTGCCGGGACAATGCTGTATATAAGTCCGGATTTTTCCGCCTCGGTTACGATTCCCTTTTTCAAAACCGCCGCCCCTGATCTTGGTGCAGGCTATATTCTGTTTGCCGTACTTGTGATAGTGGGGACTTCAAACGCGGTCAACCTTACAGACGGACTCGACGGCCTTGCAATCGGGCCTGTAATCATAGCTTCCGCCACCTATATGCTTTTTGCCTATGTTGCCGGCCATGCCCGCATAGCGGAATACCTTCAGATAAATCACGTTGCCGGCTGCGGAGAGGTGACCATAGTATGCGGGGCCCTGGCAGGGGCCGGCCTGGGTTTTCTGTGGTTTAACACCTATCCGGCAGAGATTTTCATGGGAGATGTCGGTTCTCTGCCCCTGGGTGCTGCACTGGGCTCGGTTGCCGTGATAACAAAGCAGGAGATCCTTATGGTGATTGTGGGCGGAGTATTCGTTGTGGAAGCTCTCTCGGTAATCCTTCAGGTTGGATATTTCAAAATAAGCGGCGGGGGGCGGATCTTTAAAATGGCCCCGCTCCATCATCATTTCGAACTGAAAGGATGGTCCGAACCAAAGGTGATAGTGCGTTTCTGGCTGATTGCCATAATGCTGGCGCTGGTGGCAATAAGTACTCTGAAGCTGCGGTGAACGGACAATTAAATGGAACTAAACGGAAAACATATCACAGTGGCCGGACTCGGCAGCACAGGGCGGGCACTTGCGTATTTTCTGCTTAGGCGTGGAGCCGAGGTTACGGTTTCCGACAGCGCCCCTGAAAAGACTTTGTCCGATGTCCCTGTTAAGCTGCGGCAGGCCGGGGCAAAACTTGAGCTTGGGGGGCACTTGCCCCGTACGTTTGAGCAGTCGGATCTCGTTGTTTTAAGCCCTGGCGTGCCCCATACAATTGCGCCGGTTGAGGCCGCCCGCAGAGCCGGGGTTCCGGTGATCGGGGAGATCGAACTTGCCGCGCGATTTATAACAACTCCGGTGGTAGCCGTAACAGGAACCAACGGCAAATCAACGGTTACCCGCCTGATCGCACTGATGCTTGAAGAGTCCGGGCTTTCCGTGTTTGCGGGGGGGAACCTGGGCACACCCCTGATATCCTATGCAGACGGGCACCATGAGAAAGACGTGGTGGTGGCCGAAATCAGCAGCTTTCAGCTAGACACAGCAGAGACGTTTCATCCTGCCGTGGGGGTGCTTTTAAATATAACGGCCGATCATCTCGACAGGTATCCGGATCTCAAATCATACGGCCAATCCAAGGCTAAACTTTTTGCGCGGCAGACAGAAGACGACGTAGCCGTCTTAAATGCGGAAGACGAGCTGATCATGGAGCTTACGCGAAATATAAGGGCCCGCAGCTGCCTGTTTAATATAAGCTCACGGACGGAATGCGGTGCCCGCATCGAGCGAGGCGGGATATGCCTTTTTACCCCGGGCGGTGGCCGGGTAAAAATTGAATGCGGCGATAGTTTCCCCCCCGGGCGGCACAATCTTGAAAACGCTGCCGCAGCGGCCCTTGCCGCCTTTTCTGCCGGGGCCGATTTTGAAAGTATTGGCGCGGGACTTCGGGAATTTGTTTCCGACCCTCACAGGATGCAACGGGTGGCATGCATAAACGGGGTTGATTATTATGACGACTCCAAGGGTACCAATGTAGATGCAGTGATCAGGGCCGTCGAAGCAGTTCAACCTCCGGTGATTCTTATTCTGGGGGGCAGAGATAAGGGTGGCGGATACAAAGACCTTACAGAAGTGATTCAGCGCAGAGTAAAAGCCATGGTTCTTATGGGGGAGGCCGCGGATTCCATAGACCGTGAACTGGGCGGCATTGTTGAGACCCGGCGTGCCGTATCAATGAAAGAGGCAGTGGCCCGGGCGGCTGAACTTGCTTCAGCCGGCGGTACGGTTCTGTTTTCGCCGGCATGTGCCAGTTTTGACATGTATGAAAATTATGCCCGCAGAGGAGAAGATTTTCAGCGGGCTGTCCACAGCGTGGGAAAGAACAGGGATGGAAAACAGCAGGGAAACATATAACTACAAAACTGAATTCTCCGATCCTGTGCTGCTTATTGCCGTAATGATGCTCACAGGCATCGGCCTGGCAATGGTATACAGCGCCAGCAGCGAGATTGCCCTGCGACATTACGGAAACGAGTATTATTTTTTCTCAAGGCAGCTTTTAAACGCAGTCCTGGGATTTTGCGGGATGCTGGCCCTGGCCTTTATTCCATACCGGGTGTTTCGGCACTTGAGTTATTTGATGTTTTTTGCCGCGATCCTTATGCTTTCTGCGCTGCTGTTTACCGACGCCGGGCATTCTGCGGGAGGTGCGACCCGATGGCTTCGAATGATGGGGATTTCTTTTCAGCCTGCGGAATTTGCAAGGCTGGCGTTAATCGTGTTCATGGCCTATTCGCTTACCAAAAAACAGGACAGGGTCTCGGATTTGTCCATAGGCTTTCTCCCGCACTTACTGGTTCTTTGTATGTTTACTGTTTTGATTCTGCTTCAGCCTGATTTTGGCATGGTGGCCCTGCTGTGGATGCTGGCCTGGATAATAATGTTTGCCGGAAGGGTTCCCCTGCTGCATCTTACATCAGCCTTGATCCTGGTTCTGCCTGCGGCCCTGTGGCTTCTGTTTTCCGCGGATTACAGGCTCAAGCGCTATATGACATTTCTTGATCCTTGGAAATATCATCTGGAGGACGGATACCAGATTATTCATTCCCTGATGGCTTTCGGCTCAGGGGGTGTTTTAGGCAAGGGCTTTGGGGAGGGATACCAGAAACTGTTTTATCTGCCCGCCCCCCACACTGATTTTATTTTCTCGGTTCTCGGGGAGGAAGGCGGACTGGTCCTGGTGCTTCTGGTTATAGGGCTCTACATTGTCATACTTTTAAGGGGTATGAGGATTGCGGTCTCTGCCAGGGACTGCTTCGGCTCTTTGCTTGCATTCGGCATCACGGTCTCCATTGCCCTGCAGGCTGTGGTAAACATGGGGGTAAATTTGAGTCTGTTGCCTACAAAAGGCCTGACTCTGCCGTTTTTAAGCTATGGTGGTTCTTCCCTGGTATTTAACCTGGGTTGTATCGGCATACTTATGAATATCTGCACAGAGGAGAAAAAATGAACGTTATCGGCAACCCTGAATCCGGTACAACCGGGGCATGCGGATTAAATGCGGCGTCGGTGAGCCGCCCCGTGCGGCTGGTGATCGCCGGGGCCGGCACAGGGGGGCACCTGTTTCCGGGAATTGCGGTTGCCGAAGAACTGATGCAGCGAGCCCCTGAATCCAGGGTGCTTTTCATTACAACCGGAAGGCCGGTGGAGAAGACCGTTCTTGCGGAAAAACCGTTTGAAACAGCCGAAATCATGGCTGCTGGTTTCAAGGGGATGGGGCTGTGGCGTAAACTGGTGGCTTTCACGTTATTGCCGAGGGGTCTTTTCCAGGCCCTGGGATTGCTGCGCAGGTTTTCACCGGATGCGGTGCTCGGCATGGGCGCCTATTCATCGGCGCCGGTGGTTATAGCCGCCTTTTTGAAGGGAATCCCGCGGTTCATACATGAACAGAACCGCATTGCCGGAATGACGAACAGATGGCTTTCCAGGTTTGCCACCAGGGTATTCGTATCGTTTGATGATACGAATATGGGCTGCAGTTCTGAAAAAATAGTATACACCGGCAACCCGGTGCGGGCCGAAATCCGCCGGCTCGCCCAAGCAGGGATGAAGAAGGGGCAGAGAGGATCCGGGGAGCCTTTTACGATACTGGTACTCGGCGGCAGCCAGGGAGCCCGCGGTATTAACTCTGCTGTGGCAGAGGCATTTTCCGGTATTGAGAATCCAGGGAATTTCAGGGTGATCCATCAGACGGGCTCAAAGGACGAGGAATATGTGAGGCGGGCATATGAGTCCCTGGGCATGGACGCCACGGTGGCTGCGTTTTTCAATGATATGGCCTCTCTTTATGAGTCAGCGGATCTTGCCGTGTGCCGGGCCGGCGCATCAACCGTGGCCGAAATCGCCGCTGCAGGCCTGCCCGCGTTGTTTGTACCGTTTCCCCATGCCGCAGACGATCACCAGACGGCCAACGCAGAGGGACTGGCGGCTGCCGGAGCCGCGGAGATAATAGAGGAAAGAAATTTAAACGGTCGTGTTCTTGCTGAGCGTTTTGAAATATACCGGGCGGATCAGGCAAAATTCGAAAAACTGCGGGCTTCTGCCGCTGTTGCGGGAATGCCGGATTCCGCTTCCGTTATACTGGATCAAATCACTGACGCTGTCGGGACAAAGATATAGTAAAGGCGCGCAGACGGGAGATTTAATGTATCGAAAGAAATATCACATACATTTTGTCGGGATAGGCGGAATAGGTATGAGCGGAATTGCAGAACTATTGATCAACCTTGGCTACAGGGTTTCAGGCTCTGACATTTCCGAATCAGATTCAACCCGCCGCCTGCAGAGTCTTGGTGGGAATATCTTTATCGGACACAGCCCGGAAAATATCAAGGGTGCAGATGTGGTGGTGACTTCCTCGGCTATAAAACAGGAAAATGCCGAGGTCAGTGCCGCTCTGGCAGGATCAGTACCCGTTATCCCGAGAGCCGAGATGCTGGCCGAACTTATGCGCCTTAAATACAGTGTGGCAGTGGCAGGAGCCCATGGAAAAACTTCCACAACATCAATGCTTGCAGGCGTGCTTGAAGCAGGCGGCCTTGATCCAACAGTTGTTATAGGCGGTAAGCTTAAAAGCATAGGCAGCAACGCGGTTTTGGGCAGTGGGGATTTCATAGTGGCCGAGGCTGATGAAAGCGACGGCTCATTTTTGAAATTTTCCCCCACCATTTCGGTGATCACCAATATTGACCTTGAGCACCTGGATTTCTACAGGGATCTTGAACAAATAAAACAGGTTTTCCTTGAGTTCATTGACAGGCTGCCATTTTATGGTCCGGCTGTACTGTGTCTGGATAACGAGCATGTCCAGGACCTTATACCCAGCATAAAGAAGCGGTGCATCACCTACGGCCTGTCCGCCCAGGCGGATTTTCAGGCCGCTGCCGTGACCTTTAACGGGGAAAAAAGCCGGTTTTCTGTTTATTACAGGGGACGCCGCCTGGGAGAGGTAACGTTAAACCTGCCGGGCAGGCACAATATAGCCAATGCCCTTGCAGCAATAGCTGTGGGCCATGAGCTTGAGATTCCGTTTGATAACATGCGCACGGCGCTGGAAAATGTCGCGGGCGTGCAGCGGCGTCTTGAGGTCAAAGCTGAAATCAGGGGAATCAAGTTCATCGACGATTACGGGCATCATCCCACTGAGATCAAAACCACCCTGGAATCCATACAGACAAGCTGGCCGAACCGGCGGCTTGTGGTGGTTTTTCAGCCGCACCGCTACACAAGGACAGAAGCACTTTTCGACAGGTTTGCAAGGTCTTTTTATCAGTCAGATGTCCTGGTGGTGATGCCGATATATGCCGCAGGCGAACAGGAAATCCAGGGGATTGATCATCATGCGCTTTGCGGGGCAATCCGCGCCCACGGGCATAAACGGGCTTATGCGGCAGATAACATGGAATCGGCACTGGATCGCCTTGAGCAGATCCTGGAAAAAGGAGACATAGTTCTCACCCTGGGCGCCGGAAATGTCTGGCAGGTGGGAGAGGCTTTGAGCGCCAGGCTTGGCCGGGAAGAAGAACGTCCATAGAAACGGGGGCCGCCTTGTTTACAAGTGGATTTAAAAAGATGCTTGCTGAACTGCTGGGTAAAAGGGTCACCTTTGACGTTCCAATGGCAAAACATACAACGTTCAGGGTGGGCGGTCCGGCCGATGCGTTGGCGGCTCCGGCTGATACAAGGGAATTGATCGAACTTATGTCGATGCTTGAGAATTCGCATGTTGACTGGTTTGTGCTCGGCGGGGGGACCAATCTTCTGGTCAAAGATTCCGGAGTACGGGGCGTGGTAATTTCCCTGCGGCAGGGTTTCTCTGAAATTAAAGCCGGGAAAACCGGACGGGATTCGGTTCTGGTTCATGCAGGTGCAGGCGCCAGGCTTAGTGCTCTGTGCAGATACGCGCTTGAAAACAATCTGGCAGGCATGAATTTTGCGCTTGGAATCCCAGGAACCGTGGGAGGGGCCGTGATCATGAATGCAGGAACCTGGGCCGGGACAGTGGAGTCAGTGCTTGCGGAAATAGACGTGCTTTTGGTGCCGGACAGGCCGGAGACGATCCCGGGCAGCCGGCTTTGTTTTAACTACCGTGGGCTGGCGTGGGATGACTCGATGATAGCGGAAAGCGGGCGTGAACCGATCATACTGACCGGGCGTTTTGAACTTGAGCCGGCAGGGGACCGGGATCAAATCGCCGAAGCGGAATCTATGCAGGCATGGCGCAGGCAAAGTCAGCCCACAGGTTATTGCGCCGGGTGCGTTTTTAAGAATCCTTCTTTCGAAATGCCTGCCGGAAAGCTGATAGACCAGGCGGGGCTTAAAGGTCTTTGCGCGGGAGATGCACAGGTTTCGGAGGTGCATGCAAATTTCATTGTCAACCTGGGCGGGGCCAGCGCCTCTGATATTTTGCACCTAATGGAGACCGTAAGGCAGAAGGTGCGCCGGGTGCACGGGGTTGAACTTGAACCGGAGATAAGAATCATTGGTGAATGAAATGCATAACAGCAAAAAACTCCGGGGAAACCGCTACAGAAAAGCTGCGGAGCGGGCATCGGCAATGCCGGCCCGCTGGCCTGTGCTGTTTCTGAAGATTTTTTCAGTCGCGGCCGCCACCGCGGTAATGAGTCTGCTGTTTATCTTCGGCCATGAGTGGCTAACCCAGTGTGATTATTTCAGCGCCGAAAATATTGAAATCTCCGGTTCCGAAAGGCTAGACAGAAAGCGGATTCTAAAGGCAGCGAAAATATCAGAGGGAGTCAATGTTCTTTCGGTTAATCTGGGGACAGCCCGAAAAAGGCTGCTTGCTCTTCCGTGGGTGGCCGGTGCTGAAATCAGAAGAGAGGTTCCTGATACTTTCAGGATAAAGATCCGTGAGCATACCCCGGTAGCTGTTATCGAACTGGGCAGATTTTTTCTGGTTAATGAAGAAGGCGAAATTTTCAAGGAAGCAGCCCGGGAAAAGTTTCATGATCTTCCTCTGATTTCCGGGGCCGGATACCAGGACTGGATGGCTGAGGCCGGGGGAGATACTGGTCGGGTTTCGGAATCGGTTATGTTCGTTCTCGACCGCGGCAGAAAAGATTCCTCCGTGCTGCCTTACGAAAGCATTCGAAAAATAAAGATTGATCGTGAGCTTGGTCTCACAGTGATAACCGGGGAATATCCCGCCGGGAAAATTCATTTGGGTTTTGGCGCATTTGAGAACAAGTACAGGCGCCTGTCAAAGATCTTTTCCTATCTGGATCGCCGGGGGGCGACGGCTGATTTTGAGGAAATCGACCTGAGATACCAGGATCGAATAGTGGCAAGACCGGCCGGGGATGAAGAGAAGTTAACCAAACGGCAAAAGGAGGCCTGAGGTGAAAGAGCAGGAGGAAATCGTCGTAGGCCTGGATATCGGGACCACAAAGATATGCACTGTGGTTGCCGAGGTCTCCGGCGGAAAAGTTAATATTATCGGCATAGGAAGCCATCCTTCCATAGGTTTGCGCAAAGGCGTTGTAGTAAACATCGATTCAACAGTTGATTCAATCAAAAAAGCGGTTCAGGACGCGGAACTTATGGCGGGATGTGAAATTTCATCCGTGTATGCCGGTATTGCGGGGGGGCATATAACAGGATTTAACAGTCACGGTGTGATTGCCATAAAGGGAAATGAAATCAGCCAGTCGGATGTAAACCGTGTTATAGAGGCGGCCAGGGCTGTAGCGATTCCCATGGACCGGGAGGTAATTCATGTGCTGCCCCAGGAATTTATCATAGACGGAGAGGCGGGCATCCAGAACCCGGTGGGGATGGCCGGTGTAAGGCTTGAAGCAAGAATTCACATAGTCACGGGCGCGGTGACTTCGGCGCAGAACATTGTCAAGTGCGCCAATCAGGCAGGCCTTGATGTGTGCGACATTATCCTTGAGCCCATTGCCTCCTGCGAATCAGTTCTTCTGCCTGAAGAACGGGAGGTGGGCACCGGACTCATAGACCTTGGCGGGGGAACTACCGATCTTGCTGTGTTTTCCGGCAATACAATCCGCCATACCTTCGTACTTTCCCTTGGCGGCAACAACATGACAAATGATATTTCTGTGGGCCTTAAGGTGCCAATGGCAGAGGCTGAACGAATAAAAAAGGAGCACGGCACGTGCGCCTCTGACCGGCTCAAAAGCGGAGATACGATTGATTTGCCTGATATAGGCAGCCGAAAGGGAAGAAAACTTCCGCGTCAGATTCTGGCGGAAATCCTGGAGCCAAGGGTTGAGGAAATATTCGTTTTGCTGAGGCGGGAAATAAATCGTGCCGATATGAATGATGAAATAGCATCCGGCATCGTACTGACCGGCGGCGCCTCTCTTCTCGACGGGATATGCGAGGTTGCTGAATCCGTATTCGAAGTCCCGGTTAGAAGGGGTATGCCGCACGGTATAAACGGTTTGGTCGACGTGGTAAACAACCCCATGTATGCCACCGGGGTCGGCCTTGTGCTCTACGGTGCAAGGGACGAGGAGCGCAAAAAATTCAGGATAAGAGATACAAATATATTTCACAGGATCATAAACCGCATGAAACGGTGGTTTAATGAAGTGATATAAAAACGGGATTAAACTATTAATAAATAATAAGGAGGTCAAAGATGGATTTTACCTATGTGGATAATGAAAAATCCGCAAAAATCAAAGTTATCGGAATCGGCGGCGGCGGCGGAAATGCCGTAAACAACATGATAGACTCCAATTTAAACGGCGTGAAGTTCATCGTAGCCAACACCGACGCCCAGGCCCTGGCACATGCCAAGGCAAACACAAAAATTCAGCTGGGTGAAGAACTGACCCAGGGGCTTGGTGCCGGCGCCGATCCGAATGTGGGAAGGGATGCTGCGCTTGAGTCTGCGGATCTTTTGCGCGAGGCCTTAAGCGACAGCCACATGATTTTTATTGCCGCGGGGCTCGGCGGTGGCACCGGCACGGGGGCGGCGCCCGTGATAGCCGAAATCTGCAAGGAACTCGGAGCCCTTACAGTGGCCGTGGTGACAAAGCCTTTTAAATTTGAAGCCAGAAAGCGAAGCAAGCAGGCAGAAGAAGGCATTGCGGGGCTAAAAGAGGTGGCCGACACGGTGATCACTATCCCCAATGATCGCCTGCGGGGGCTTGCCAAGAAAAATGCCACCCTGATTGAGATGTTTAAAATGGCCGACGAGATCCTGCATCACTCTGTCAAGGGGATTACTGACTTGATAATGCATCCCGGATTGATCAACCTGGATTTTGCAGACGTCAAGACAATCATGTCCAAATCCGGCATGGCCATAATGGGTATAGGGATTTCCAGCGGTGATAACCGGGCCATTGAGGCGGCCGAAAAAGCTATATCCCACCCCCTTTTAGAGGACAACTCCATTTCCGGAGCCAAGGGCGTGCTTATGAATATCACCAGCAATTCGGAACTTACAATGGAGGAGGCAATCGAGGCTTCGGAGAGGATCTACAATGAAATCGGCGATGACGATGTGGAAATCATCTGGGGCACGGCCATGGATGACAACCTCGGTGATGAGATGCGAATCACGGTAATGGCCACGGGAATCGGAGAAGAAAGCAGTGAAGGCCTGCATCTTCCCAAAAAATCAGTACGTGAGCTAAAGGACGTCAAGCGGGGCAAAGTCCGTGATTATACAAAGGAGGACAGGGAATACGAAAAAACACTTAACCAGCCGACTTTCTGGCGGCTTAAGCAGAAGCAGGCCGAGGAAAAAGAGTCCGGCGGAGGCGATAAGGACAAAAAAAAGGCCGGAAATAGTATGGATGACTATTTTGATCTTGATATGCTCGATGTTCCGACATTTTTGCGCAGGAAGGCCGATTAGCAAAGCGTTTTAAGATTTGTTTAAAATGCTTGACAAATCACCTCCTCCGTATTAGAAGCAGTAGTTTGAATTTCTGGAATTTATTCGGCAGTCAGCACGGCGGCATGGGTAGCCGGCAAGCCTGAATGCCGGGTCTAACTCGGAAAGCATGCCCTCTGAAAGGAAGCATCGGAATATGTCAGTGAAAAAAGAACTGAAATTCGCCTACGGAGCAGCGCTGGTCTGCCTTGTTGTCGGAATTGTTTCCTACAGCATTATTCAGGCCAGGTCCCCGGAAGAACCGGTACGTGTATTCTACGATACCACCGGTGAAAACGTCCTTTTTGATCACATGACCCACAGCGAAGGCTATGGACTTGAATGTATGGACTGCCACCATAAGATCGCATGGGAAGACGGTGATAACGGGGATATGGAGATTTCATGCGGAAGCTGTCATGAAGAGGACGGCAGCTACACGCAGGCGCTCGGTGACGAAGGAATTTTCGATCACGATGTTCATGCGGAGGACTATGGATTGTCATGTACGGAGTGCCATCACATGTATGACGACGAGGACAGCGGAGACGACCCCCAGAACTGCAATGCATGTCACGCCGATACAGGCGATGAAGATATGCCGAGCCTTACGGATTCTTATCATCAGCAGTGTATAGAGTGTCACGTGGATTTCGACTCCGGCCCGACAACCGAAAACTGCAATGACTGTCACCAGGCACGCGGTCGAACTGATGCTTTCCATGATCAGTGTACGGAGTGTCATGAGGATATGGGCACAGGACCGGCCGAGAGCGATTGCAGCAGCTGCCACGGATATTAGTCTTTCAAGAAGACTCTGTGCAGTTTTGAGTTCTATAAAAACAAAAGCCTAAACAAAGGTGGGTCCATGATTAAGAGGTCTTTTTTCGGAATTGCGAGACCGAGGCTTACATACGACAACATCGAAGATGTGCGGCCCGAGCCTGTTTTTGTCAAGCCGGAACAGCGGGTTACTCTTTTTATTGATGTCCCTTTCAGCCACGCGGCCGGGGCAATGATAAAAAAGGGCGATTCAGTGATTCCCGGGCAGCGTCTGCAGCTTTTTGAAGATAATCCGGAAGCGTATACGATCAGCCCCGTGGAGGGACGGATAGCGGAAATTTCCCCCTTTATAGGAATGATGGAAAAACGGATGACCGCCGTGGTCATTGATATTGAAAAGCACGGCGGGGAGTCTGCGGATACTTCCTTTATGGAAGCCTCGAAAACCCCCACTTTAAATGAATTGTCGCGTTTTTTGGGTGCCTCACCCGGCAGGCCTGATTTGACCCAGTTTCGGAATCCAGGCAGATCAGTGAAGACCATTGTTATCCTCGGCGCAGACCGGGATCTTATGATGGTTACAAGTCAATATGTAATCAAGACCGGTATTGCATCCGTCAAGTCCGGTATAGATATACTCCGCAAAGTCACCGGCGTTCAAAATGTCGTCATTACGGTGGCACAGCACCAGGTCCAGGCGGCAGGTTCCACAGCCGCGGGTGTAAGATCTGTCGGCAATGAATATCCTTCCGCCCATCCCGAGATGATCCTTCGGTTTCTCCTCCCTGATCAAATAGAGCAGGGCGGTATTGCCCTTCTTACGGCGGAGGCCGTGGCATCGATAGGAGAAGCATTTAGTTCCGGCCGGATTCCCATGGAAAAGATCGTCACCGTAGTCAAAAAAGACGGAACCCGACAGCTTGTCTCGGTACCCATAGGAACGCCGATTTCAGATATCCTTGGTGCCGTTGGCGAAAAGATCGAGTCCGGCGACAGGCTTATAGCAGGTGGGCCCCTGACAGGGGACGCGCTTTATTCAACGGATCATCCGGTAGAGCCTGATACCGACGCCTTGATAATTCAGGGACATAAAATAATAGTGGAGGGAGCCGACTCTCCATGCACCAATTGCGGGGAATGCGTACGGATATGCCCGGTTAACATACCAGTAAACGAAATGGTCAGATATATGGATGCAGGAGAATACGAACAGGCCGCGGAGCGTGCGGATCTGTTTTCCTGCATTGAATGCGGGCTTTGTGCCTATGTGTGCGAGTCCAGGATCCCTATTTTCCAGTTCATCAGGCTGGCCAAGCATGCTGTGGAACGCATGAATGCAGCGGAGGAAGCAAATGCCTAACAGGATCAAGCTAACAGTCTCCCATGCCCCGTTCTGGCATGACGGGAGCAATGTAACAACCAAGCAATACAATATCATAGCAGCCACCCTGATAGCGGTGATAGCCGGACTGTTTCAGTATGGAATGCCTGCGCTGGCGGTGCTGACGCTTTCGGTGGGATCGGCAATGGCGTGGGAATTTTTAATGAACCTGCTGATGCGTCGTCAGGTGTCCATAGGAGACGGCAACGCTGCTCTTATAGGACTGCTTTTCGGTATGCTGTTGCCTGCGATAGTTCCCTGGTGGGTGATCATTGTTGGGACTCTGGTAGCGGTGATTATAGGAAAGCAGATTTACGGCGGCATAGGCGGCAATCCGTTTAATCCGGTGGTGGTGGCTTACGCGATTCTTTTGATCTCCTGGCCTCTTTATCTTGATTTTAATGCCGCGCTCGTGGACTACAGCTTTGAATTCGATGCGGCCTATCCCTTGGTGCTATACAAATCTTACGGGACGGGGGGCCTGGAGTCTTTCAGCGCGATGGATCTCTTGCTGGGAAGGCAGAGCGGCGGAATAGGAACCACATTCGGGCTCGGGATTATTCTGGGCGGCATTTATCTTATTGCAAGAGGATTTATCCGCTGGGAAATACCGGTTGCTTTTCTTGCCGGCATGAGCGTGACTGCATTATGCTTCAGTCTTTATAACCCGGAACTTTATGCCGGGCCCTTGTTTCATATTCTTACGGGCTATACTCTTATAGGCGCTTTTTTCCTTGCCACAGAGGACTCCTCCTCTCCGGTAAACTTTGTTCCCATGCTTATTTACGGCGCCCTAGGTGGCTTTCTAACAGTGCTGATCCGGAATTTCGGTGCACATGTGGATGGAGTTATATATGCGATTCTGATTATGAATCTGGTTCATCCGCTTATACAAAAAATCAGACCCAAAGCAATGGGAAGGATTATGCATCATGCGTGAAATGGTTAAGATGGTTATCGTCCTGACGGTATTGAGCGGTTTGTCCGGCGGACTGCTGGCCGCCCTTCACGATACGACCAAGGACCGCATTGAAAACCAGGTTTTGAAATTTGTACAGGGGCCGGCAGTTGAAAAAATCATGAAGGGTTCGGAGAATGAGCCGGTTGCCGACAGATTTTCTGTCAAAGTCGGTGAAGAGGAAAAGAATTTTTTTGTGGGCATCTTTGATGAAAACCCGAAATCAGTTGCTTTTGAGACAAGTGCGTCCGGCTATGGAGGCGATGTCGGAGTGATAGTTGCCATAGACATGGAAAATAATGAAATTTTTGGCGTTGAAGTAACCACACATAACGAAACCCCCGGTATAGGCGCTACTGTTGAAACCGATGAGGAGTTTAAAAAACAGTTTAAGGGTATGAATCTCGACAATGCTTTCGAGGTAAAGAACGACGATGGCGATATTAACGCAATTGCGGGTGCCACTGTAACATCCCGCGCCGTGTGCAAGGCAGTGCAGAGGGCAGTTGAGATATACAGAGATAACAAATCGCAAATCAATGACCAGGTGAAAACCTTTACCGGCTAGGAGTAAATCCATTATGGCAAAAACCATCGGGCAGGAGTTTGTAAAGGGTTTATGGGAGGAGATCCCACCGTTTCGGCTTGTGCTGGGGCTGTGTCCAACGCTTGCTGTTACCAAAGCAGTTGAAAACGGAATAGGAATGGGGCTTGCAACCACATTTGTTCTGGTATGTGCGAATTTTCTGGTTTCCATTCTAGGGGGGATTATCCCTTCAAAAATCCGGATAGCCTGTTTTATAATCATCATAGCCACTTTTGTGACAGTGGTGGAACTGGTGATGCAGGCTTATACGTATGAATTGTTTCAGGAACTCGGTATTTTTATCCCCCTGATTGTTGTCAACTGTATAGTGCTTGGAAGATCCGAGGCCTTTGCTTCCAAGAACGGCGTTTTGCCTTCCCTTGCCGACGGGCTTGGCATAGGTATAGGGTTTACCCTGTCATTGACAGCCATCAGCGCCGTGCGGGAAGGGCTGGGCAACGGAACCCTGCTTGGACACAGTATATTCGGACCTTCATTTGAACCCTTTGCAATCATGGTGGAAGCTCCCGGCGCCTTTATTTGTCTGGGACTTCTTCTGTGCATCATGAATATTATAAGTAAAAAATAGAGCCTTGCGGGAGAGAAAATATGGGCGACTACTTGGTCCTGATTATAAGCAGTATGCTGATCAACAATATAGTACTGGCACAGTATCTGGGGATTTGCCCGTTTATCGGAACCTCCAAAAAAATGGAGACCGCAACGGGCATGGCCGGTGCCGTGGTTTTTGTCATGACGTTGGCGGCCATTATTACATGGTGTATTGACACTTATCTCTTAAAGACCCTGGATATTGAATTTTTAAGAACCATTGCATTTATCCTGGTAATTGCCTCCCTGGTGCAGTTTGTGGAGATGTTTCTCAAAAAAAGCATCCCTACACTGTATGCAGGACTGGGCATTTTCCTGCCCCTTATTACCACAAACTGTGCCGTGATGGGTGTCTGCCTTATAAATATCCAGGAAGAGTTTGTTTTTATTGAAGCCCTGATTTCGTCTATTTCCTATGCCCTTGGCTTTGGCCTGGCACTGATTCTTTTTGCCGGAGTTCGGGAGAGGATCGTGTTAGGCAGGGTTCCCAAGCCCCTTCAGGATACCTCGATCGGCCTTGTGACCGCGGGGATGCTTGCACTGGCATTTATGGGATTTAAGGGCCTCGTGTAAAAGGGAACCGGGATGGATCTTTTATAAGCTATATAAAAAATAAAGAAGAGGCGTACAGTGATAGAAGCGATACTGTTTACCCTGGGACTTGGGGGTGCATGCGGAGCGGCATTGAGCGTGGCCTCCAGGGTTTTCTATGTATATGAGGACCCCCGGATTGCGAAGGTGGAAAACCTGCTTGCCGGGGCAAATTGCGGAGGATGCGGATATACAGGATGCTCGGCGGCTGCCGAAGCAATAGTTAAGGGACATGCCCCTCCCAATGCCTGTATTCTTATAGGGCCGGAAAATGTTGCCGAGATTGCTGCAATCATGGGATCCGAAGCGGGCACGGCAGAACCCTACAAGTCGTATAATGACTGCCAGGGCGGAGACAGGGCCACTGACCGGTTTTTTTATCAGGGGTTAAACAGGTGCAGTGCTGTTAATGCGCTCTACGGAGGCAAAAGAGACTGCGAAATAGGATGCCTTGGATTCGGCGACTGTGTTAGAGCCTGCAAATTCGATGCGCTGATAATGGGCCCCAACGGATATCCGATTGTTGACAAGGATAAGTGCGTGGGCTGCGGTGCCTGTGAAAGGGTTTGTCCGAAGTCAATTATGGAAGTGCGCACAATGTCCCAGCGGCTCCTTCATCTGAATACCGAGCATGATGCGCTCTCGCCCTGCCAGCAGACCTGTCCGGCTGAAATTGATATACCAAGATATATTACCCAGATCAGGGAAGGAGAATACGAATCAGCGGTTGATACAATCAGGGAGAGAAATCCGCTGCTTCTGGCCTGCGGCCGGGTATGTCCCCATCCATGCGAAGAATACTGCCGCAGAGCCATACAAGACGAAGAATCGGTATCCATTAATCAGCTCAAACGATTTGTGGCGGATATGGAGATGAATTCCGGCCAGAGACTCCCCATCCCCTGCGCCCCGGATACCGGGAAAAAGGTTGCGGTTATAGGTGGAGGACCCGCCGGTCTGAGCTGCGCATATTTCCTGAGAAGGGTCGGCCACAGCGTGAACATTTTCGAAGCCATGCCCAAACTCGGCGGAATGCTCAGATACGGCATACCAGAGTACAGGCTTCCCAAGGCTGTGCTTGACTGGGAGATCCAGGGGATATTAAATCTTGGTATTGAATATCACACCAACGTGAAGATGGGAGTTGACTTTGATCTCGGCTCTCTTGTGGGAGCAGGCTTTGATGCTATATTTATGGGGGTTGGCTCCTGGAAGGATTACAAGCTCAATATTCCCGGCGAGGAATTAAACGGCTGTTACACCGGCATCGATTTTCTCTCCCGTATAGGAAATCATGAAGAGATACAGCTCGGAAAGCGGGCCGCGGTTATAGGAGGCGGAAATACCGCGATTGACTGTGCCCGTACCCTGGTGCGCCTCGGGCTTGAAAAGGTATATATTGTCTACCGCAGGACCAGAAAGGAAATGCCCGCCAATGAAGTGGAAATAGAGGCCGCCGGGCATGAGGGTATAGAGTCCATTTATCTGGCCGCTCCCAACCGCGTTCTCGAGGACGATGACGGCAACGTGGAAGGGCTTGAATATTTAAAAATGGAGCTTGGAGAACCCGATGCAAGCGGACGCAGGCGCCCTGTGCCTGTAGAGGGATCAGAGACCGTGCTTGACGTGGATATGATTATTACAGCAATCGGCCAGTCCACAGATACCACCTTCTGTACGAAAGGCACCAGGATGGAGGAGCTTAACATCACGAGATGGGGCACAATTGATGTTAATCCTGACACGTGCCGCTCCAATGTGCCCTATATTTTTGCCGCAGGCGACGGGGCTACCGGTCCGGCTCTGGTGGTGGACGCCATTGGAGGCGGCCGACGTGCCGCAAGGGGCATTGATTTGTTTTTGAAGGGCAAGGAAGTAAGGCCGGAGCCGAAGGCGCTTCTGTCAAAGCGTCATATACAGGAATCCATTTTTGATTCGGTGCCCGGGGTCAAAAAGAGCAAAAGGGCTCAAATGCCGGAGCTCCCGGTAAAAGAGCGTATCAATAGTTTTATTGAAGCCGATCAGGCGCTTGCTGAACCGGATGCCCTGTCTGAGGCCACCCGGTGTCTTAATTGCTGCCGGTTGTGCTACGACCCTGATGAACCTCAGAGCGCCGCATAACAAATATATTCATTCCCCTCCCCCCTGTGATGCGAAAGCCGCGGACAATTGATCCTGTCAGCGGCTTTCGCTTTTTCCGCCCTCTGGACAAACTGGCTCTAATGGTCAATAATGAAAAGTAAGCTCTCGGCTAGGCTTTCTTTGTGCAAAAA
>JBKHFD010000009.1:0-43248 GCA_046540355.1 Desulfobacterales bacterium | reverse complement strand
AAAACATGATTTTGTAAAGGATTATAACCATTTATATTTAAAAATCGCTCAATATGGGTTTAATGTAATTTTCGTATGCATTTTTAATGCAGGATGATTATTTTTGTGTAGAAGAAACCGGAAACCGGATTAAAATCCGGCATTCTCAAATATGACAGGAGGATGGCATGACAACAGTGACATTTAAGGGAGAACCAGTGTCTGTGAAAGGAGAACTGCCCGTACTCGGGCAGCAGGCTCCGGATTTTTTACTTACAAAAACCGATCTCACGGATATCTCACTCTCGGAGTTCTCCGGCAAAAAAGCCATTTTAAATATTTTTCCCAGTATCGAGACCCTGGTATGCGCCGAATCGGTGAGAAGGTTTAACCAGGCTGCCCACGACCTTAACAACACTGTTGTTCTGGGTATTTCAAGAGATCTTCCCTTTGCCCACCAGCGTTTTAACAACAAAGAGGGGATCGACTCGGTAATATCTCTATCGGAGATGCGGAGCCTTGATTTCGGCGAAAGATACGGTGTAAGGATTGCAGACGGGCCTCTTTCCGGCCTTCTTTGCAGATCCGTGGTTGCTCTCGATGAAAATGGCCGTGTTATTTATACAGAGCTTGTTCCTGAAATAGGCCAAGAGCCGGATTATACGGCAGCCCTTGAAGCGGTTCGCAACATGGGCGCGGAGACAAGCTTTGAGGAAGTATGCACCAAGATGCCGACCGGCGAGCATGCAAGGCTTGATGATACGGATGATACCTGTGATGACGGCCGGGCCGGAAAAATCTGATAAGGCATGCCCGGGCTTGCAGGGAGGATATCATGGGCATTGACATAACGGTGAAAATAGGCGGCGAAGCCGGGCAGGGGATTCAGACTGTGGGTGAACTGCTGGCGCACGTATGCCATGAAAACGGTCTTTACCTGTTCGGGGTAAACGATTTTGAATCACGCATACGCGGCGGTCACAGTTTTATGCAGCTTAGGATAAGCGACAGACCCTTGGCCGCCCCTGACCACAGAGTGCATCTGCTGGTAGCCCTAAACACGCGTACCCTGGAGACACACAGATCCGAGCTTGCTGACGGGGGGCTGGTTTTGCTGGACAGTGAATCAGAGCAATCCGATCCTTCTGTGCTTTGTGTTCCTGTTACAGAACTTGCCAGGGAGGCAGGGGGAGCCATTATGGCAAATACTGTTGCCGCAGGCGCCTGTCTTGCGCTGTTGGGAGCCCCTTCAAAATCCATAAAGGCCGTGCTTGAAGCACAATTCCAGGAAAAATCGAAATCGGTTTTTGAAAATAACCTCACTGCGGCGGAAAGCGGTGTAAAAGCCGTAAAAGGCGTCCCGTTTGACTGGGCTTTTAAATGGCCCGGCAGCAGACCTGCCGGAAAAATGCTTACCGGGGCAAGGATGCTTGCGCTGGGGGCTCTGGCTGCGGACTGCAGGTTTGCCGGGTTCTATCCCATGTCTCCTGCCACGGGAATCATGGCCAATCTGGCGGAATTCGAGGACAGGCTTCCGCTGGTGGTCGAGCAGGCGGAAGACGAAATAGCCGCGGTAAACATGGCAATCGGAGCGTCATTTGCCGGTGTGCGCGCCATTACAGCAACCTCCGGCGGAGGATTCGCCCTTATGACTGAAGGCCTCGGTCTTGCGGGCATAACCGAGACCCCGCTGGTTGTGATAAATTCCCAGCGCCCGGGACCTGCGACCGGGCTACCCACCCGTACGGCCCAGGGCGATTTGCGCTTTGTGCTTCACGCAGCCCAGGACGAGTTCCCGCGATTTGTTTTTGCACCTGACAGCCTGGACAGCGCATTTGAAATCATGATCCGGGCCTTTGATCTTGCAGACAGATACCAGGTGCCCGTGATCGTGTTGACTGACCAGTATTTCAACGATTCCATGGCAATTGCTCAAAAATCCCTTGAGGTGCCTTCTTCAATTGAGCGTTTTATCGCGGATGGTTCTGACATGGAAGATCCTGCGGACTACAGACGCTTTGCTTTTACGGAAACCGGGGTCTCCCCCAGAGCGCTTCCGTGTGAGGGCGGCGCCCTTGTAATGGTAAGCGGAAACGAGCACCAGGAAGACGGACACATAAGCGAGAAGATATCAGACAGGATCGGTCAGATGAACAAGCGCCACAGAAAGCTCGAGGACATGGAAAAACAGATCCGCCCCCCGCTTACAGACCATCCCGACAGCAGTGTTCTGCTTGTGGGATGGGGCTCGACTGCAGGTGCGATCCGGGAAAGCGCGGAGCTTCTGCGCGCCGGGGGTCTTGATGCGGGAGCGATATGTTTTACTGATATATGGCCGTTTCCCGCAAAAGAGGTCGGGAAGATTCTGGATAAATGCAGCCGCTTCTACATGGTGGAGCAGAACTTCTCAGCACAGCTTGGATGGCTGATCGCCGAGAGAACAGGCAGAAAATTTCATCAGGCAATAGTTAAGTATGACGGAAGGCCGTTTTTCCCTGAAGAAATTGCAGGACAGGTCAGGGTCTTTGAGGAGGGCGGAAATGGTTGATATCCGTGATTACCAGTGCGATTTTGAAAATAAGTGGTGCCCGGGATGCGGCAATTTCGGAATCCTGAATTCCATGAAGGATGCCCTTGCAGGCATGGGCCTGCCGCCGGAAAAGGTTTTAATCGTCTCGGGTATAGGCCAGGCTGCAAAGACCCCGCATTTTCTTAAGTGCAATTTTTTCCATGGCCTGCACGGACGGGCTCTGCCGGTTGCAACAGGAGCGAAAATCGCAAACCGGGATTTAAATATCCTGGTAAACATGGGCGACGGCGACTGTTACGGGGAAGGCGGCAATCATTTCCTTTCAGCAATCCGCCGCAATATTAACGTCACCCTGTTGGTGCATGACAACAGGGTTTACGGACTGACCAAGGGACAGGCATCCCCGACATCGGAAAGGGGCTTTGAGACCAGGCTTCAGCCTCACGGCCCGAGAAGTGATCCCATGAATCCTGTCGCACTTGCTCTGTCTCAGGGGGCCGGGTTCGTGGCCCGCGGATATGTGGGAAACAGAGAACAGTTAGGCGGTCTCATAAGACAGGGGATCGAATACAGCGGGTTTGCGCTGATAGACATAATGCAGGTATGCGTATCATTTAACAGGATCAATACCTATGAATGGTACAAGCAGCGGGTATATGACGCAAACCGGGCCGGGCATGATGAAAATGATTTCCGCGCGGCAATGGAGCTCGCATTTGAAAACAAAGAAAAAATCCCCACGGGTTTGATTTACAGAAAGCAGACCATCCCGTTTTCAGACCGGCTCGGCAGGCCTGAACCGGGAGCATTGCTGCGGGAAAAATATAATCCTGACAAAGTGCAGCGGTTGATAGGTAGTGCCTGATAAACATTTCCAACACAGGAGGAGTAAAAATGGCCAAAAACGTGCTGATTGCATTTGATGATTCTGAAAACGCCATGAGGGCCGTAAATTTTGCTGGTGAAAACTTTGCCCGGGATGCGAACATAACTCTTTTCAGCGTGCTTGAGGATTCCCAGGCTCTGTGTGAAATGAACAGCCCGGAGTTAACCCCGTACTTTAAGTCAGAGCAGCAGGCTTTCTGTTCGCTTGAAGACAAGAAGCGCGAGCTGATTGAAAGCGCCATTGAAGCGGCAAGGCGCAGCCTTATAGACTGCGGATTTGAACCAGACCAGGTCAAGACAAAGACAAAGAAGCGCACGGGAAGCGTTGCAAAAGATATCATAGCAGAGGCCGATTCAGGATATGACACCGTGGTTATTGGAAGAAGAGGAGTTTCAGCCCTCCAGGATTTTCTTTTCGGCTCGGTGTCCCATAAAGTTTTAAACGGCGTAAAAAATGCCGCTGTTGTAACCGTACCCTGAGGGTGGAAGGAGGGCCGCAATGAAGGTCCTTGTAACAGGTGCCGCAGGATTTGTAGCGCGGCACATGATACCGTATTTTACGGAAAAGGGGCATGAAGTCATATGCGTGGACAGAAACGAGGCCCCTGCGCACCTTAGCGGGGAGAAAATACGCTATATCAGGGCTGACACCTCGCAGCCGGGCTCCTGGCAGAAAGCGGTTTCCGAAGCGGGTGCAGTGGTAAATCTTGCAGGGAAAAACATATTTTCAAGGTGGAGCGAAAAATATAAGCAGGGCTTGTATGACAGCAGAATACAGACCACCAGGATGGTGGTTGATGCAATAGACGACTCCTCAGACCCGCCTGTTCTTTGCAGCACGTCTGCAGTTGGTTATTACGGTGACAAAGGGGATGAGATTGTGGATGAAAACTCCGGGCCCGGCGATGATTTTCTGGCCAGGCTGAGCATGGACTGGGAAAATACCGCCCTTGGAGCTGAGAAAAAAGGCGCAAGGGTGGTGCTTCCAAGATTCGCCCTGGTAATGGCGGAAGACGGGGGTGCGCTTGCCTCAATGCTGCCTGCGTTTAAGTATTTTCTGGGCGGCCCCATGGGCGGCGGCACCCACTGGATGCCGTGGATACACGTGAGGGATTTGGTCAGGGCCATGGAATTTGTAATTGAAAATACTGACATTTCAGGACCGGTTAATTTTGCCGCCCCCAATCCGGTGCGCAATGCCGAATTCTCAAAAATTCTGGCAAAGGTTATAAACAGGCCGGCCGTGTTCCGGGTGCCCAAATTTGTTTTGAAAGCGGCCCTTGGAGAACTGGGAGAGATGATGTTAAACAGCCAGCGCGCGGTGCCCGCGCGTCTACAAAAGGCGGGATTTGAGTTTTTATTCCCTGAACTCGAGGCTGCGCTGACTGAAGAGTTCTATTGAATAGAAAATAAAAGGAACGGGGGACAGGAAAATGGAAAAAAAAGACCTTCAAGTACCCAACATTTCATGCAATCACTGCGTTATGACCATTAAAAACGAACTCTCTGAAATAGAGGGAGTAAGTTCAGTGCAAGGCGAGGTGGAGAAAAAGCAGGTCACGGTGGAGTATGACACGCCTGCAAGCCTTGATAAAATTCTGGAAAAATTAAAAGAAATAAATTATCCGGCCCAATAGGCGGAAGAAGGATGCCCTCTGACATGGAAGAAAGCAGGGATAGCAGGAACAAGAATAATTCGCAGGAAGAAACCAGGGAAAATCCGGCCGGCAGTTCCGGGCACAGGCTGCCCGTGACAGGAATGACGTGCGCCAACTGCGCGGCAAATATTGAGAGGAGCGTGCACAAGCTCGCAGGAATTAAGTCCGCAGAAGTCAATTTCGGCGCAGAGCAGCTAAACGTGGACTATGACCCCGGGCAGCTCGGCGTCTCGGATATTGTCGGCCAGATAAAAAAGGCGGGCTACGGGGTTGCGACGAAACAGGCTGAACTGCCGGTCACGGGCATGACATGCGCCAACTGCGCGGCAAATATAGAGCGCGCCTTAAACAAGAAGACGCCTGGTATTGTTTCAGCATCGGCAAGCTTTGCCTCTGAAAAGGTTAGTGTTGAATACATACCGTCGGTAATTGATCTTGAAGGCATTGTCAGGGCTATCCAAAAAGCCGGATATGATGCGGTAATTCCTGATGAAGACGAGGATTCGGCCGAAGACGCCGAGGCTTCTGCCAGAAACGCGGAGGTGCGGGACCAGACAATAAAATTCGCAGTCGGCCTGATATTTACCCTGCCGCTGTTTGTGCTTTCCATGGGCCGGGATTTTCAGCTTTTGGGGCCCTGGGCTCATGCCGCCTGGGTGAACTGGCTCTTTTTTGCCCTTGCAACGCCCGTGCAGTTTTATACCGGCTGGGACTACTACACCAGCGGTTATCGGAGCCTTGCAAATCGCGGGGCAAACATGGACGTGCTTGTGGCAATGGGCTCGTCGGTGGCCTATTTTTACTCGGTCTTCGTGATTCTGTTTCCCGTACTGGGCGATCACGTATATTTTGAGACAGCAGCGGTAATCATAACTCTTATAAAATTCGGAAAGCTCCTTGAGACCCGCACCAAGAGAAAAACAGGCGGAGCTGTAAGAAAGCTCATCGGGCTTCGGCCCGATACAGCCGTGGTGATCGAAAACGGGCAGGAAAAGGAAGTTCCTGTAAAAGGGGTGGAAAAGGGCATGCGGCTTTTGATCCGTCCCGGCCAGCGCATAGCTGTTGACGGCACCGTGGTGGAGGGGCAGTCATCTGTTGACGAATCCATGCTTACCGGCGAATCCGTGCCAGTTGGTAAAAAACAGGGCGATACGGTGATAGGCGGCACCATCAATATAGACGGTGCCCTTGAATTTGAAGCAACAAGAGTGGGAAAGGAAACCGCCCTTGCCCAGATAATCCGCATGGTCCAGGAAGCCCAGGGAAGCAGGCCGCCCATCCAGGCCCTTGCAGACAGGGTGGCGGCAGTGTTTGTGCCGGTGGTTATCGGTGTTGCGTTTGTCACTTTTGGAATATGGCTGGTTGTGACAGCAGACTTTGTCCCTTCCATGATAAGGCTGGTCTCGGTGCTTGTAATTGCATGCCCCTGCGCCCTGGGGCTTGCCACCCCAACGGCGGTCATGGCAGGCACGGGCAAGGGCGCGGAAAAAGGGATTTTGTTTAAAAGCGGAGAAGCCCTCGAGACCGCTGAAAAGCTTGATACGATTCTGCTTGACAAGACAGGCACGCTAACTGCCGGGGAACCCGGAGTGACAGATATAAAGGCGGCAGACGGCAATGAGGAGGAAGTTCTTTTGCTGGCCGCTTCGGTGGAGAAAGGTTCCGAGCATCCCATAGGAAAGGCGATTCTAAGAGCAGCCTCAGAGCGGGGACTGTCTCCGGGAAAAGTGTCTGAATTCCGATCATTCGGCGGTGACGGGGTAAGTGCCGCACTTGACGGACGCACCATAAAGGTGGGTCGGACAGACTGGTTTACGGATCAGGCAATGGATATTACGGAACTGGAAAACGATCTTCTGGAGCTTCAAAACAGGGGAAAAACCGTGGTTATGGTGGCAGATGACAGCCGTCCCCTGGGTTTGATTGCCGTGGCAGACACAATAAAGCCGGAGGCAAAGGAGGTGGTGGGCCAACTCCATGATTACGGTCTAAGGGTTGTTATGTTGACCGGCGATCACAGGACAACTGCATCAGCCATTGCAGAAGAACTGGGAATAGATGAAGTCCTGGCGGAAGTCAGGCCTGATGAAAAGGCTGAAAAAGTCAAATCTGTTCAGGCCGAAGGCGGCAGAGTCGGCATGGTTGGAGACGGCATAAATGACGCCCCTGCCCTGGCCCAGGCTGAGGTGGGCTTTGCAATAGGAAGCGGAACGGACGTTGCTATAGAGACGGGCGACGTAGTGCTTTCATCAGGCAGTCTGCACGGGGTGATCCGGGCTCTTCACATAAGCCGCAAAACCATGCGCACCGTGCGCCAGAATCTGTTCTGGGCTTTCTGCTACAACGTGTTGCTTATTCCCGTGGCTGCAGGAGTCTTAAACCCCTTTGCAGGCCTGCCCATGATGCTGCGCCAGCTCCATCCCATACTTGCGGCACTGGCAATGTCGCTTAGCAGTATTTCCGTAGTTACAAACAGCCTGCTGCTTTACAGGGCAAAAATTCGTTAAAAAACTGGCAAATTCGAATCTTTAAATAATTTAGGTTAAAGGAAGTTGCGCTATGACAATTGACAAACTGGTCTTCCGTTTCGCGGGTATCTTTATCCTTATTTCCCTGCTGCTGTATTTGGTACACAGCCCTTACTGGCTGTTTTTAACCCTGTTTGTGGCCGCCAACATGGTGCAGGCAACTTTTTCAGGGTTTTGTCCTTTGGCAAAAATATTGAAGTTTTTCGGTGCAAAGCCGGGCAGGATATTTGAGTGATCCCTGGACCCGGGGCGGGACTGCTGGAAAATCATGAATCATTCTGAACTGGAAGCTCTTTATCTTAAATACAACCGGCGAAAATACGTGCACCCCGACCCCCTGGAATGCATATACGCATATGAGAATGTCGCTGACCGGGAAATTGCGGCTTTTGTTGCAGCAGCCCTGGCATACGGAAACGTAAGACAGATATTAAAAAGCGTAAATGCAGTTCTCGGGATAATGGGGCCATCGCCGCGCCGTTACCTTATGGATACGGGAAGAGGCGAGATTTTTTCCGATTTTTCCTGTTTTGTGCACAGATTTGCAAAAGGCGCGCACATGGCGGCCGTGCTTGTTGGATTAAAAGGCGTGATCTCAGAACACGGAAGCCTTCAGGATGCTTTTATATCGGGTATAAACGATGGTGAACCCACGTACATGCCTGCCCTGACCGGTTTTGCGGAAAAAATCCGTACACACTCCACCCGGGATCCGGGCCATCTGATCCCATATCCCGAGAAAAAAAGCGCGTGCAAGAGACTGTGGCTTTTTCTGCGCTGGATGGTTCGCTCAGACGATGTGGATCCGGGAGGATGGGATAAACTCTCTTCCTCAAAGCTGGTGGTTCCACTAGACATCCACATGTACCGCGCCTGTTGCGGCCTGGGGTTTACAAACCGGCGTCAGGCTGATATGAAAACCGCCCTTGAAATAACGGCCGGATTTGCGCGTCTGGTGCCGCAAGACCCGGTGCGATACGATTTTGTACTCACGCGCCCCGGAATCAGGGGGAGCTTGGTAGATTCAGCTTAAATTTTTGTTTGACCATCTGCCCGGCAGGTGTTAACAATATTTAATTAACAGCCGACACGTACGTGGGGATGTAGCTCAGCCGGGAGAGCGCGGCGTTCGCAACGCCGAGGTCAGGGGTTCGATCCCCCTCATCTCCACCACCTGCCGTATTTTACTCTTTTCGTATAATCTGATCCTGGTTCGCCTGGAAACTGCAGCAACAAACCGGATTCAGTTGCCGTGTCTGTAGATTGTTCTCATGCCCGGAGCGGCAATAGCATTCGTTTATAGGGTGCCTAACATAAAAGCGCCGGCAGCGCTGGCCGGCTTACCGGCGCAAAGCGATATCATTTTTATTGTTCGGATAAATTTTGAATCTTTTTACGCACTTCAGGGTCTTCTTTGATGGAGTCGCTAATATCCGAGTATTCTTCTTCGTCCAGGCCTTCTTCCTCTATAGCCTCTTCCCGTTTTTGATCATATTTTTCTTCGATCTGTTCAATTTTTTCCTCGTCATCAACGTCGCTTTTTTCTTTGGCACGAGTGGTCTCTATATTTACGATTTCTTTTTGTGCACTGATGAAGGCTTTCAGTTCCTCCTCGCCGTAGTCCTGGGCGGCAGCGGGCAGGCCTGTGGTTAGCAAACACAGGGCTGCTGTAGATGCCAGAAGATTTCTGAGGGAAATTATTCCGTGCTTTCGGTATGTTTTCATCAGTTGCCTCCTTTTCTGTTTCAAGGGTTTAAATCATTGCGTTTGTGGATAGGTATTATTTTATCAATGCATTCCCCGTGCCAGTGCCCCCGGCATCCTTATAATTTTCAGTATACCAATTTTATTGCAAATTTGGTATATGCGCCCCGCCTTTCTTCAACGGTCAGATGTGTCAAAAAGTTACATGTGTAATTTGGACACAGAGGCTTTGGGTTTTAAATAACTCGCATGTAAATCTCTTTTGCCTCGGTTTAGAAACGTGGCCTTGACGAGCCGGGGCGCTCCTGCAAGATTTAAAATCCATGCTTTTCTGATTTTACAGTTTTATCGTGTCCGTTTATGTTTGCAGTATGGTAAAGGTGAGTTTTGGTTTACAGGATTGGGAGCAGTTTATTTTGTTTTTACAGCAACCTGAACTGAGATTTTTAAAAGCAATTCATTTTAAAGGAGCAAATCAATCCGCGGAGATTCATATTAATCTGAATTGCTTAGCATGGCAGGCTCTTATATGTTTTCCTGGATGCCTTTTGATATTTCTGCAGGGCCCCTTAGCATGGTCATACTTGGGGGTATTCTTTCCCTGAGTATTTTTGTCAATGCAGTGGCAAACCGAACTAAACTGCCGCGCATATCACTTCTTGTGCTGCTCGGAGTCGGCATTGCGGTTATCCGGCAAATGGTGCTAAATGAACCCGGGGGCAGGCTGTTGGGTGAATTGGGTGAGTATCTTGTCGAGCTGGCTCTGGTAATGGTGGCTTTTTTGCTGGGCAGTGAATTGACTTTCAGCCGGCTGCGAACGACAGGGGCGGCTATTTTCGTTATATCCCTGGCAGTGACCTGTGTAAGCGTTATAGTTGTGGGAGGTGGGCTGCTGGCCTTCGGCTTTCCCCTGGTGCTGGCGGGTCCTCTGGCTGCAATATCGGTGGCCACCGACCCGGCCGCAGTAAGCGAAATGGTCCGCACAAGCGGCGACAGCCGTCTTAAGGCCCGGATTTTATCCGGGATAGTTGCAATAGATGACGGCTGGGGGATTATCGTTTACGGAGTGACCATGGCGTTTCTTGGCTGGATTATTACCGGCTGCGGGCAGCAGGGATTTGTGCATGCCGGCTGGGAGCTGGGCGGTGCCCTGCTGCTTGGCTCCTTCATCGGTTTACCGGCATCCTGGCTTACAGGTCGTCTGGAACCCGGAGAGCCCACTTTAATCGAGGCTCTTGCTTTAATCCTGCTGCTTTCCGGTTCGTCATTTTTGTTTGGAGTTTCATCGTTGATGGCGGCCATGGTTGCCGGTGCTTTAATAGCAAATTTTTCCTCACACCATACAAGGTCATTTAAAGAGATCCAGTATATCGAGTGGCCTTTTCTGGTGTTTTTCTTCGTTCTCTCGGGAGCCAGCATTAATCTTTATAATCTTGGTGATGCTCTGGGCCTGACAGTGGCCTATATCCTGCTGCGCCTGGCAGGACGTTTTCTTGGAGGCCTGCTGGGAGTGAAATTCGCACGCAGGGAGCGCGGGGAGGTGCCCGGGGATATCGGCCTGGCTCTTACGCCCCAGGCAGGCGTGGCCATTGGAATGGCGCTTCTGGCCGCTGAGCGTTTTCCGGAATGTTACGCTATGCTGATCCCGGTGGTTGTGACCTCCACCATACTTTTTGAAGTGATCGGGCCTCTTTTGGTGCGCCGCGTGCTTCGCTGAGAGATGCCCTGGTATATGTTTGCCGGCAGTACCGAAGTGAGAGAACCCTTGACAATCCAAGGCAATACCTGTATAGAACCTAAACTGAGCGTTTCAGATTTTTAAAAGCAATTGATTTGAAAGGATAACAGCAATATCTGTTTTAAAAATCTGAAACCCTCCGGGATTTTCAATTTTACCGCATCTACTGCGTCAGATACACCTCGCATAGTTGACTATAGCGAGTCTGCATCTTCCTTGTATCTGCGGCAAACTTAAAAATCGCTCAATTTAGGTAGAATTTAAAAATTTTGGGTACGATTTTCCATACCGAGCCTGTCTTTTAAGGATGTTATTCATGAGCAGATCAGCAGAAGCCGAACGCACCACTCGTGAGACGAAAATAGCCGCCAGTCTGGAGCTAGACGGCAGGGGCGGATATGAAATCGACACCGGCATCCCGTTTTTTGATCATATGCTTACCCTTTTTGCAGTGCACGGTCTTTTTGACTTCAGGATTCATGCAAGGGGCGACATAGAAGTGGACTTTCATCACACGGTTGAGGATACAGGGCTTGTGCTGGGCGAGCTCATCAACAGGGCTGTTGGCGACAAGAAGGGCATTATCAGATACGGTCATGCAGTGGTCCCCATGGACGACTCAATAAGCGAGGCTGCCGTGGATCTTTCCGGCAGGCCTTATCTTGTATATGATCTTCCTGCAACCCTTAAGCCTGCCGCGGGCTTTAACGCCCACCTGGCAAGGGAGTTTTTCAGGGCGGTTTCAAACGCCGCGGCCATGAACCTGCATATACAGGTTCGCTACGGCGAAAATGATCACCACGCAACAGAGGCGGTATTTAAATCCTTTGCCCGGGCCCTTGATCAGGCCGCATCCATGGATTTCCGGATTCCAGGTGTACAATCCAGCAAGGGAAAATTATAGGCGGCAAAAAAAACGGTTATATTCATGATTGTCATCCCGGCAATTGACATAAAAGGCGGACGATGCGTTCGTCTGTTCCAGGGGGAAATGGACAGGGAGACTGTTTTTTCAGATGACCCGGCATCAATGGCAAGGCGCTGGGCGTATGAGGGTGCGGAGCTGATTCACGTGGTCGACCTTGACGGGGCGGTGGAAAAACGTCCCCGCAACCTCGAGGCTATTGAAAGGATCGTTAAACAGGCAGCCCCGGTTCCCGTGCAGGTCGGAGGCGGAATACGCGATATTGAAACCATGGAGAAGTACCTGGACTCCGGGGTGGCGCGGGTGGTTATAGGAAGTGCTGCCATCTATGATCCTGAAATGGTAAAAAATGCCTGTAAGCGGTTCCCGGAGAGAATAGTTGTGGGAATTGACGCAAGAAACGGGAAAGTTGCCATTGAAGGATGGACGAAGACTACTGAAATGGAAGCCGCAAAACTTGGAAAACAGTTTGAGGATGCGGGCGTGGCTGCAATAAACTTCACCGACATTGAACGCGACGGCATGCGGACCGGCCCCAATATAGAGGCTATAAGGGAGTTTGCCCGGGCGGTTGAGATCCCAGTGGTTGCTTCGGGAGGCGTATCCTGCCTTGATGATATCGGAAGGCTTGCCGAACTCGAGCCTGACGGGGTTACCGGGATAATTACCGGCCGGGCGCTATATGAAGGCGGTCTTGATTTAAGATCCGCTATTGAACTGCTCGGCCGGGGGTAAAAATATATATTTGACAACCCAGTGACAAGTAATTATTTTTATTTAAATTTGACGGCTTTGTAAAAAGTCAGATTACTTTGCCATCTCAAAATTTATTTTTTACGAGAGTGTCAATTTACCGGAATAAGAACTGATTTGAACAAATCACAACCCTTCCTGCCGGAATGTTTTAATATACTGATGCCCGTGATTTAAGGAGTGCGCGGATTGGCCTTGTATATATCAGATGACAAGCTTGCCGAAATCCGAAATGCCGCAGATATCGTTGACATGGTTTCCGCAAGGGTGTTTCTGAAAAAGGCGGGAAAGGATTATGCAGGGCTTTGCCCGTTTCATTCCGAAAAGACTCCTTCTTTTACAGTGAGCCCCGGGAAGCAGATTTTCCATTGCTTCGGCTGTGGTGCGGGTGGGGATGTGTTTAATTTCCTCATGCGCTATGACGGTATTACCTTTCCAGAGGCTGTGCAGGCCGTTGCCAGACAGTACGGCGTCTCTCTTCCGGAAAAGGACATGAGCCCGGAGGAAAAAAGAAAGGCTTCTGAGCGGGAACAGCTGTTTGCGCTCAACAGAAGGGTGATGCAGTTTTATCAGGATATTTTGCTAAAAAGCCCCGGAGGGGAAAAAGCCCGGCAATATCTTAAGGAAAGAGGGATGGACCGCCGGGTAATAGAGCGGTTTAATCTCGGGTATGCCCCTGAAGGGTGGGATAATCTTATCCGGTTTATCAGAAAATCCGGGGTTCCCCTGGAAACGGCGGAAAAAGCAGGCCTTATAGTGCCGAAAAAACAGCGCGGCTATTATGACAGGTTCAGAAACAGGATCATGTTTCCGATAACAGATGTCACCGGCCAGGTTGTTGCCTTCGGCGGCAGGGTCATGGACGATTCAAAGCCCAAGTACCTGAACTCACCTGAAACGTCGGTTTATCATAAGGGCAGGACCCTTTACGGCCTTCACGCGGCAAGAGAGCAATGTCGGAGCAATGGATGCGTTTTTATAGTGGAAGGCTACTTTGATTTGCTGGTAATGCACCAGCACGGGCTGAAAAATTCAGTGGCAACCCTTGGAACGGCTCTTACGCGCGATCATATACGAAGATTAAGCCGGGCTGCCGGCTCAGGGGACAAAAAGGCATACCTGGTCTTTGACTCGGATGAAGCAGGGATAAACGCGGCAAAACGAACAATAGGAGCATTTTTGGAAGAATCAATGGAAGCGGCAGTGGTTCTTCTTCCAAAAGGGCATGATCCGGATTCATACCTGTTTGAACACGGCCCTGAAGCCTTTAACAGGCTGACCGAGGATGCGCCGGGTTTGTTTTCTTTTTTAATAGACAATGCAATTTCAGCCCACGGAACGACACTTGAGGGCAAGGTTCGCGTTATAAGTGAAATTGCTCCTGTTTTATCTGAAATAAGCGACTCCGTGGCCCGGTCTGTCTATGTCCGCCACTTGGCTGAAAGCCTTGATGTTGACGAAGCGGCGGTGCTTGAAAAAGTCCGCGAGAACAAAACCAGGCTTTCGGCGCGTCAGGGTGGCGGTCCGGAACCGAAAACTCAGGGAAAAAGCAGACCGGATGAATCTGTTTCCGCCCGGCAGCCAGCGCAAGACAGGCTCGAACTCCAGGTGATTGCAATGATGATTCAGAATCCGGAAAGCGTCGCCGAGGTTGAGTCCAGAAACATCCTGGAGCATTTTGAAGACAAGCAGCTCAAGGAGCTTGGAGAACTTGTATGCCGGGTGCTGGGGCAGGAGAAAACCGGGGTCTCCAACCTGCTGAATCACGTCAGGGATGAGAACCAAAGACAGATGCTTTCATCCCTGATGATGGAGGAGGCCGACTGGAGGCCGGAGAGCTGCATGCTGCTGCTTTCCAAGTTTATTAAGTACAAACAGAGAAGAAAAAACGATTTGCTGGATCAAATCCGGGCAGCAGAACAGAAAAATGATCAACAACTGTTGATGAAACTGTTGAGTGAAAAGCAAAAGCAGGCCGCCGGCCGAAAATAATATTGCTGCGGGCGCGCCGTAAAACGAAAACAATAGCAGGAGGCTACCGGTCTATGGCTAAACGATCCGCAAACAACGGGGACGAAGCCAAAAAGGTTCAAAAGGAAAGAGTCAATGAACTCATTTCAAAGGGCAAAGAACAGGGGTATCTCACCTATGAGCAGATCAGCGAGGTGCTTCCCGAAGAAATGATGTCCCCCGAACAGATCGACGAAACACTGATGTGGTTTGACGACCTCGATATTGAAGTTGTAGAAAAAAACAAAAAGAAGTTTTCCTCTGAAGCCAAAAAAGGCGAAGGTGAAGAAGAGATCAGTGATACCGCAGAAGTGGATGAATCAGCACAGTTTAGCGCTGTAAACGATCCGGTCAAGATGTATCTTCGCGAGATGGGCTCGGTTACCCTGCTTTCCAGGGAAGGCGAAATAGAGATCGCAAAGAAGATAGAAGCCGGCGAGCAGGACGTGCTAAAGGCAATGCTTGAGAGTACCCTGGGCGTGGATAGCATTATTAATCTCGGCGACCAGATCGCGGCCGGAACACTGAGGCCCAAGCACGTGCTTCGCGACATTGACGAAGGCGATACAATTGTTGACGAGTCGCTGCAGATAGAAAAATTTCTGGAAACAATCGATAATATTAAAGAAATTGACGCGGAAAATCATCAACTTCGCGAAAGGCTGTTTAACGAATCCATGGATTCTGACGAGCAGCGCAGGGTCACGCGCTCGATACGGAGACGGAACCGCAAGATATTCGAGCTTTTCAAAGATTGGCGCCTTGAAAGCGATGTGATAGAGGAAATTGAGCGCAAGATTGCAGAACAGGTGGAGTGGTTTGATACCACCCACAAGGTTTTCTGCGAATGTGCCGCGGCTTTTAACGCTCCTGTAACCGAGGTGCGCGAGCGCCTGGAAAAGGAAGACGGATTTGTGGAATGGGGCTGTTCCTGTTCGCAATACAGCAGGGAAGAGGTGGCACGTCTTTTAGAGGACATGAGAAAGCTTCAAACCCAGATAGAGCTCCGGGAGCGGGAAATCAAGGCCTCGGCAAGGACTCTGAAGCGCATAATGGCACGAATAGAAGAGGGCCACCAGCGTGCAAAGGACGCCAAGGGCGAGCTCGTGCAGGCCAACCTCCGCCTGGTGGTAAGCATTGCAAAAAAATATACCAACCGGGGGCTGCAGTTTCTGGACCTGATCCAGGAGGGCAACATAGGTCTTATGAAAGCGGTGGACAAGTTTGAGTACAGGAGGGGCTATAAGTTCTCCACTTATGCCACCTGGTGGATACGCCAGGCAATAACAAGGGCCATTGCAGACCAGGCCCGCACCATCCGTATCCCTGTGCACATGATAGAGACCATAAACAAGCTTATCCGCACCTCAAGGTATCTGGTCCAGGAGATGGGAAGAGAGCCGACTCCCGAGGAAATTGCGGAAAAAATGGAAGTGCCCATAGACAAGGTGCGCAAAGTGCTTCGCATAGCACGCGAACCCATTTCCCTGGAAACCCCGATCGGGGAGGAAGATGACAGTCATCTTGGAGATTTCATAGAGGACAAGACCTTTATGTCTCCCTCCGAGGCTGCAATAAATCTGAATCTCTCAGAGCAGACCCGAAAAGTGCTTGGCACTCTTACACCCCGGGAGGAAAAGGTTCTTCGCATGCGTTTCGGAGTAGGAGAAAAATCGGATCACACCTTAGAAGAAGTGGGCAACGATTTTGACGTCACACGCGAGCGCATCCGTCAGATCGAGGCAAAGGCGCTTCGCAAGCTGCGGCATCCCACCAGGAGCCGCAAGCTGAAATATTTTATAGAATCTTAAGCCCGGGTAAGCCCGGCGGAATATCTGCTTGACAAAAAACACCTGGACAGGTAAACAGGGTACTTTGCACCCCGGGCCCATAGCTCAGTTGGAAGAGCCACCGGCTCATAACCGGTCGGTCCCAGGTTCGAATCCTGGTGGGCCCACCAATCAACAATCCAAAGAAATTTTTTACAATACGAAAAGCCCCCTGAATCATAAGGTTCAGGGGGCTTTTTCAATCATAGGACCCGTTTATCCCCCGTGGGCCGGCTGCATGAGGCTTACTCTGGAACCGTGGGCCAAGGGCTCGCTCTTGTCTATCACCCGTCCGTCCTTTACAGCCACGACATTTTTTTCCGAAAGATCAAGGCGTCTCAGCAAATCGGTCACCTGCGCACCCGGACAAAGCAGGACAGCCATTCCTTTTTGGCGGTCATAGTCCTTGAATGGGCGGGGCAGGGTTCCGAATAATTTTACTGTAATCTCAATCTCTTTTTTTGCTTGCTGTGAAGTACACATTTATTATGTTTTCAAAAAATTATAGACCTCGTCGAGTTCTTCGTCTTTGACCTGGAATACAACGTTGTGAGGCGGCAGCGGTTCTTTTTTGAAAAACTCGGGCAGACGGTCGTCTTTGCCTGTAAAACCCGCCTTGCGGTTAAATTCGTGTTCGAGCTGCAGTGTCTGCTTTCCCATATCGGTAAGGGCATCTTCGGCGTAGGAGACTCCTGTGCGGACCCTTACAAGCTTATCCATGGCTTCGGCGGCATCCGGTGCTGCAAGCACCGTGGCGGCAAGCAGGCACAGGCCTGTGCAGTCCAGACCGGCCATGGTTATCTGGGCCGAGCGCGAAGCTTTTACCTGGCCTTCAGGTGAGAGCGGATCAAGATTTTTTGACAGATATTGCCCGATAAGATTGCCGGCAGTGTGGTCTGCGCCCATGGTGGAGGTTGCATAAGTAACACCGTTTCCCTGCATACCCCTTGGATCGTAGGCTGCGATGCTCTGGCCCTTAACCGTGGGCACCCGGTGATGGTTGAAATGCTTGCCCACTGCATCAGGTCCGCTGCCTAGAATCATTCCCATTTCAGTGCCTTTTGCTATCTCTTCGAGCATTTCTATGGCAGCCTGCCCGTCGCCGAAGCTCTTGTAGCCGGAATCCATTGCCACGGCAATTGCAACGCCGGTATTCATAGTATCCAGGCCGATATCATCGCAGAGAAAATCAAGCCGGGCAATAACATCCAGATCGTCAATGCCTGTCATGCCCCCCATGGACCAGATGGTTTCATATTCGAGTGAACCGGTGATATATTTGCCTTTTTCGTCAACATATTCGTTTGAGCACTGAATGATACACTGTGAGCAGCCCAGATGCTTTGCCTTGCCGCCCCGTTTCTGGATGATTTCCGCCATTGTTTCGCCGCTGATTTTTTCCCAATTGTCGAAAACCCCATTTGTGGCATTATAGCTTGGAAAAGCCCCCAGGGAGTTTACCCCTGAAACAAGGCCCGCAGTGCCCAGGTTGGGCAGCATCTTGCCGGTAAACGGATTTTTCTGAATGGTTTGAGCCAGTATTTTGGCAGATTCCTTAAATGCTTCCGGATTTTCAATGGCGTCCGGGGAATTGCCTTTCGTGCTCACCACAAGGGCTTTTAATCCCTTCGAGCCCATTACAGCTCCAAGTCCCCCCCGGCCTGCGGCGCGGCAGGGCCGATCATCCACGTCGGTTGTCTGGATGGAAGCGGATTTCAGCCGATACTCGCCCGCCGGGCCTATACACATACAGGTGCTTGCCGATCCATGGGCATCAAATAGTTTTTCCGCCAGCGAATACGTGCGCATGCCCCGGTATTCTGACGCATCCGTAAGACTTGCCTGGCCGGTCTCATCGATAATAAGCTGCAGAAAGCTTCCTTCAGGGGCCTGTCCTTCAACTATCACACCGGTAATGCCCAGTTTGCCCAGGCATGATCCGACCTTGCCGCCGGCGTTGCTTTCCTTGATCGTTCCGGTAAGGGGGCTTTTGGCGCCAACTGAAATGCGGCTTGTGTTGACCACCGTGGTGCCGCTAAGCAGGCCGGGGGCAAAAATCAGTTTGTTTTCAGCGCCGAGCGGATCGCAGTCAGGCGGAACCTCCCTGTTGATGATAGCCGCAGTAAGTCCGCGCCCTCCCAGGCCGGCGTATTCCTGAGGGATATCCTGAACGCTGATCTGCTGGTTTGTCATATTGACTCGGATTAGTTTCATTAAAGACCTCCTTGCTTTCGGGGAAAAATGGTTCGATTCGAAAAGAATCACAAAATAAATAACCGGGTTCATATAAAATCATAATAGCAGTTGTTTATTTGAAAATCCAGTAAACTGATATTTTAGCAGCCTTTTTTGCAGGAGTATAATTTTATTGCAACATGTTAACAAGCAGGGCATAATAAAAAAATTATATAAACGATTTGCGGACAAGGGGGTAAACCAGAAGTTTAAATGGGGGGCAGATGATTACCTTTGAGCTGACAAAAGAACAGGAGTTGATTGTCAAATCTGCAAAGGAATTTGCAGTCAGGGAATTAAGAGACATTGCCAGGGACTGTGACGAGGATGCGCAGATTCCGTCAAAGGTACTTGACAAGGCGTGGGAAATAGGCCTGGGAAATGCTGCGGTGCCAGAAGAGTATGGCGGTGTGGGAATGGACCGCTCGGCTGTAACATCGGTTTTGATTTGTGAGGAGCTGGGATACGGGTGTGCCTCGGTTGCCGCTGCTATTATGGCGCCTTCATCGTTTATACAGCCGGTAATCGATTTTGGCACGCCTGGACAGAAAAAAAAGTACCTGCCGATCTACGGGGGCGAGAAATTTGAAGCAGCAGCAGCAGCGATTCAAGAACCCAGTTTTACGTTTGATCCCACGGATATGCATACCACGGCGGTTAAAAAGGGAAATGACTGGGTGTTAAACGGTACCAAGCGGCTTGTGCCGTTTGGAAGTACTGCCCGCCATTTTTTGGTTATTGCAAAAACAGAAGACTCGCCCGGTCTGGCAGGTCTTGGCGCTTTTGTGGTGGACAGGGATGCTGAAGGGCTTGAGATTGATAAAGAACCGGAAAAGACCATGGGCCTTAAACCGCTGCCTTTAAACAAAATAACTTTAAACAAAGTTGCTGTTTCCGGATCTGAGAAGTTGGGCGGCGAACAGGGAATCGACGGCCGCCGCCTGATCAACTCCATCCGTGTTGCAAACAGTGCTGTCTGCATCGGTCTTTCAAGGGCGGTTCTGGATGCTTGCGTGCCGTATGCAAAGGAGCGGATAGCCTTTGGAGAGCCGATTGCCAAACGCCAGGCAATTGCATTTATGCTCTCTGAGATGCACGCTGAAATAGAATCCATGCGCTGGCTTGTCTGGAAGGCAGCAAGCAGTCTTGACCAGGATTCTGATGCCACAAAGCCTGCCGCTCTGGCCAGGCACTACACCAACAAAAACAGCGTGGTAATAGCTGATAATGGTGTGCAGGTTTTTGGCGGGCATGGATATATCCGGGAGCTTTACCCGGAGATGTGGCTGAGAAATGTGCGCACGCTTAGTTTGATGGAAGGTGTGGCCGCAGCATAAACCCGAATAATAAAAAAACAGCAGGGGTTGAAAATGGTTGATTTTACCCTCAATGAAAAAGAAAAGGAAATTATCCGGGAAATAAAGCGCGAAGGCATGGCTCTGCGTAAATATGCCCGTTATTATGACGAACATGAAGAGGAGCTTCCGCCGGATGAATTCCCTGAAGCAAAAGATTTCGCCCACATTGATAAAATGGTGCAGGAGCGGGGGGAAGATGCAACAGGCATTACTGTTTTTTCACTCCTTATGCTCATGCACCGGATATGGGGCGATTTTATGCGTCTTAAAATTCCGCCCACAGCCCTTGGCAATGCATCAGTAATGGCCGCAGGCACCGAGGATCAGAAAAAACGCTGGGCCAATACCCGTCTGGCCATGGCAAATACAGAACCCGGCTGCGGCTCGGATTCCAAGGCCATTGAAACCACCGCCGTGCTAGACGGGGATGAATGGGTGCTAAACGGCGAGAAAATTTTTGTCACTACCGGAATCAGGGCCGAAGGTGTAGTGATATGGGCAACCATTGACAAATCCGCGGGCAGGGGAGGTATCAAGGGTTTTGTTGTCATGAAAGGCACGCCCGGTTTTGAGCTTGTCAAAAAGGAAAAGAAAATGGGGATACGCGCAAGCGATACCGCGGCTTTTGTTTTAAAAGACTGCCGCGTGCCCCGTGAAAACCTTCTGGGCATGGATGAAACGGTTCAAAAGGGCAGCGGCGGTTTCAAAGGCTTGATGAAAACATTCAATCTCACCAGGCCCGGGGTTGCAGCCATGGGAATCGGAAATATCATGGCCTGCAGGGACTTTGTGGCAGAAGCCCTGGAAGAAGAGGGGGTTGCAGTTGATTATGAGGCCGGCTGGCACAGACAGTCCGCTGTTGAACAGAAAATGATAGAGCTTGAGGCAGAGCTTGAAGCAGCAAAGCTTACCACGCTGCGTGCCGCTTATCTGGCTGATAAGGGAAAAACCAACAATCTGGAAGCCTCGGTGTCCAAACAAAAAGGCGGAGATGTCAGCCGCCGCGGGGCACAGCTTGCCCTTGACATACTTGGTGCCATGAGTGCAACCCACGATTATCTGATTGAAAAATGGTTCCGTGATGCCCGCATAACAGACATTTATGAAGGCACCGGTGAGATCCAGCGCTTAATTATTGCCAGGCAGCTTTTTGGATACAGTTCAAGGGAGCTGACATAAAGCAAAAAAAGGCGGGTTAAAGCTGTGGCCGCCGCTTTTTTGCGGCTATCGCATTTTTTTTGCACCCGCCATAAAGTGGTCAATATGTTTTCTGACCTCTTTTTTGTTGTGCTTGCCCACACTTGTTTTGGGAATTTCGTCAACAATGGCCACATATACGGGAAGCATCCATTTGGCAAGCTTGCCGGCTGATACCCCTTCCCGGTTAAGAAATTCAATAACGTCTTCTTCCGATGCTTCCATGTCCGGCATAAGCCTGACAATGGCCATGGGAAGCTCCCCCCATTTTTCGTCCGGCACGCCCACATACATTGCTTCCAGGACAAAATCGGCATTGGATGTCAGGTTTTCCAGCAGCACTGTGGGGATCATTTCCGAGCCGGAGCGGATGACATCTGTTATTCTGTCTACTATGGTAATATAGCCTTCAGAATCTATCCTGGCAGCATCCCCGGTATGAAACCAGCCGTCGTGCCATGCTTCTGCGGTGCGCTCCGGGTCCTTGTAATACTGCTCCATGATCCAGTGTCCCCTTAATACGATTTCGCCGATTGTCTCATTGTCTTTGGGCACATCGCTACCCTGATCATCCACCACCCGGACATCTATTGCCGGTACAATGGCAAGCCCCGTTTTCACCATTACCTGGTCGATTTGTTCACGGGGCAGCCCGGCCATCTCCCGTTTAATAGCGGCCCTGATAACACCGTCATAGGTTTCGGTCATGCCGTAGCCGGAACCTACCCGCATGTAAGGGAATCGTTTTTCAGCCTTCTGTTTTAGCCCCAGCGGCAGCGCGCCCGCACCTATGTTGACTTGGGTAAGGCTGCTTAAATCCCAGTCATCGATTTTTTCATATTCCAGAAGCATTGCCAGCATGGTCGGTACCAGCATGGTGCTGTTTACTTTTTCTGTCTGTACAAGCTCGCAGAAGCCTTCAGGGGTAAATCTGCCGGGAAGAACTATTTTAGAGCACATCAGCACGTTAAAAAAAGGCGACCCCCATGCGTGGATATGAAAAAGCGGGATGTTCATCAGGGGGATAGGGTGGTTGGGTCTGGGCGGATCATCCGGCAGATAAGGGGTTGTACTCACAGTCATTGTAAGATGCAGGCTGTGCAGATAGATCTGCCGGTGGGTATACAGGGCGCCCTTGGGAAGGCCGGTGGTTCCGGTTGTATAGTAGAGAACCGCGTGGGTGTCCTCGTCGAGATCCGGCCAGTCGTAGGTATCCGGGTGATCGGCTATAAGGTCTTCATATGCGTAAAGCGGCCTGATTTTTGTTTCAGGAAGCTCCTTTTGATCAGACATGTATATAAAAGCTTCCACTTTGTCCTTGATCTTGTCGTAGATAGCTTCTGCAAGAGGCAGTATGTCCCTGTCCACGAAAATAATTTTGTCTTCAGCATGAGTGATGGTATAGGCGATGTGCTCAGGTGAAAGACGGACGTTTATGGGATGGGAGATCGCTCCCATGCAGGTGGTGGCATAAATGGATTCCATGTGCCAGTGATGATTCAGGGCCATGGCGGCGACCCTGTCGCCGGTTTTGACGTTTAAAGTCTTGAGTGCGTTGGCAAGCCGGCATGTGCGCGTATGCCATTGCCGCCAGGTAAGCCTGAAATAATCGCCCCCGGTGCTGCGGTAAACCATGGCAATATCATCAGGATACATGTAGAGAGGTGTTTTCATTAAGTTTTTTATGAGAAGTGGATAGCGGGCTGAAAATTCGGGATAGGTCGTTTTTCGGATGGCCATGTCTCCTCCCTTGCCAAAGTGTTGCATTTGATTTGGCTTACAATAATTTGCAAATAAATGTTTGCCTGAAAAGCTGAGTGAAGTCAAGCTTGTGCTGGTAAAAATAAGCGGAGTGTTTTGAAAAGCAGCATTGACAAACCAAAGGCGATGTGCGATAGCAGGAATTGCTTGTTTATATATCCTCTTGTTCATTATTGTTGAACATCCGGGGCCTTGCCGGGAGCATGGATTGGATAAAGAAGAAAAACGCATTATGACCCTTACCACGGGGTCTCATTTTCTGGTCCATCTTTTCGAGGGGGTGCTGCCGCCGCTGATTCCCCTTCTCATTACGGAATTTTCCACTGATTATTTTCATCTGGGTATTGTGGTTACGGTTTTTTCCTATGCCTTTGGGATCGGTTCGCTGCCGTCGGGTTACCTGGCAGACAAAGTAGGCCCAAGAAGACTGATTACATTGTTTCTTTTCGGCGGAGGCGTGCTGGCCATTATGGTGTGGTCTGCCGGGGTGCTGATACATTACGGCATTCTCATGGCGGGTCTGGGTTTTTTCTGCAGTACCTATCATCCCGCTTCAAACACCTTGCTTTCCCTGGGCATAAGGGAGAAAGGAAAAGCCTTTGGCATCCACGGCATTGCCGGCAGTCTCGGGGTTGCCTGCGTGCCGTTGGTTTCTGCCTGGATAGGCTCTGCGCTGGGCTGGAGGGCCCCTCACGTGCTCTACGGAGTTATCGGAATTCTCGCAGGGATTTATTCCCTTACAATTCCACGCTATCCCGCGGCAAGAATAAAAACCGAGGAGGAAAAAGAAAAAGAAAAATCTTTTTCCATTTCATATACAAACCTGGTTTTCTATTTTCTTTCAGCCATGACCCTCGGGTTGACTTATAAGGGGATTATGACCTTTTTGCCTGCTTATATGGGAGAAGGGGTTCGGATTGGAAGCCATGAATTCGACAAAGTGGCCCTTGGCGGAACCGTTGCCACCCTGGCACTTTTATCCGGGGCCCTGGGCCAGTATATTGCGGGCAGAAGTGTGGATCGAATCCAGGCAGAGCGCCTTTACCTGGGTGCGATTATTTTCGGGGGGGTGTTTGTTTTTATAATGGCCGGCGCAAGCAACCTGATTCTCATCTTATCTGCTGTATTTTACGCATTTTTTTATTTTTCCACCCAGCCCATTCAAAATTACCTGCTCTCCAAATACTTACCTGAACACAGGCACGGTCTGGGATATGGAATCCATTTTTCGATCACTTTCGGGGTGGGATCCACTGCTGCGGCTGTTTCCGGATATCTGGCTGATCTTTTCGGCCTGCAGGCCGTGTTTTACGCAATGGGCGGCTGTTTTGCGTTTTCAGCGGCCATGGCAGCCATGCTCTTGCTGCGGGTAAACAGGCGGTTTACCTGATGCCGGAGCCCGGATGCATGCCCGGCGGTCATGGTGATATAATCCGTTGACAAGCCGATGTTGATATGTAATAGCACACCATCATGGAACTTAACCTGTCCTTGCTACTAAATATGATGAGCCGATATTAAGGCAATGGTAATAAAAAACCGGCACATAAATGCAGTGGAAAAGGCGCGGGCAAATACACCCACGCCTTTTTTGTTTGCCCGCCGGGAAAAATCCGGACATGGAGGGCGAGGATGAAAGTATCGGATATAATGAAAATCATGGCCGAACTTGCGCCGCCTCATCTGGCCGAAGACTGGGATAATCCCGGGTTGCAGTTCGGGGGCCGGGACTGGCCGGTCAGTCACGTGTTCGTCGCCCTGGAGCCCACGCTTGCAGCAGTAAACCTTGCCTGCCAAGCCGGGGCGGATATGCTCATAACCCATCATCCGCTTATTTTCAAGCCTCTCAAAACAATCGATACAACTTCACCCACAGGCGCGATTATAGAAAAAGCCGCACGCAGCAGACTGGCAATATTTGCCGCGCACACAAATCTTGACAGCGCCGCCGGAGGGGTAAACGATACACTATGCCAAAAGCTCGGGCTGGAAAATCTTGCAATGCTCTGCCCCGGGGATTCCATAGAGCAGTACAAATTTGTGGTTTTTGTTCCTGAAGATTATGCAGGCGCGGTAATAGAAGCTGTCTGCGACAGCCCTGCAGGCCGCATCGGAAATTATTCATGCTGCACGTTCCGCAGTCCCGGTACCGGGAGTTTCAGGCCCGAGCAGGGAGCCGATCCATGGGACGGCGAAATAGGGGTATTATCCGAGGCAAGGGAGGTAAGGCTTGAGACGGTAGTGGATAAAGCCGGGCTCAAGGAGACGGTTGAGCGGGTAAGAAAGGCCCATCCTTATGATGAGATGGCCTATGATGTCTATCCCCTGGCAGGGGAAGCCGAACAGGGGCTGGGCAGGATCGGCGATATTGATCCGCCCCGGCCGCTTTCACAACTGGCCAGGGAAATAAAGGAGACCCTCTTCCTGTCGTATGTAAGGTTTTCCGGCCCCGAAGATCTGCTGATAAGAAAGGCGGCGGTATGTTCGGGAAGCGGCGGGGGCATCCTGGATCAGTTTCTGGCAACCGATGCCCGGGTTCTTATAAGCGGAGACATGCGATATCACGATGCGGTTAATGCCGCTGAAGCGGGCCGGGCCATAATAGATATCGGACATTTTGCCTCTGAACGGCTGATTGTGCCCGTAATAAGGCAAAAGCTTGAAGATGCCCTGAAAACGGCGGACAAGGAAGTTAGGATCACGGAGTTTCAGGATGAGGCCGATCCTTTTGTTTTTATATGATGTGCGGGTGAAGGTAATTTTACGAGAATTTCAGCAAATCGGGTGAATCATGATATCAATTACAAAGCAGCAGCTTGATCTGCTCATCGCCCTGCAGGACAACGAGCGCGAGGCGGAGCGGATTAAGGAGAAGTTAAAGCTCATTCCTGAAAAAAAGGCTGAAATGGAGGAAAGCCTGGAAGCATATGAGCGCGATATTCAGGCAAGGCAGGAGCGGGTGGCTGCCCTTAAAAAAGATTACCGATCCTATGAAAATGAACTCGAGCTGAATCAGTCCAGGATAAAAAAGCGGGAGACTCAGCTTCATTCAGTCAAGACAAACAAGGAGTACCAGTCGCTTCTAAAAGAAATAGACGAGATAAGAGCCGCAAACTCGCGTCTTGAAGATGCTTCCCTGCAATGCCTTGATGACATGGATTCCGCTGAAAAGGAGCTTGAGAAAAAAAAGCAGGAACGCGAGGCCCGCAGAAAAGAGATCGAAGAAGAAAAGCAGAGCCTGGATAAGACTGTTCGGGATCTTGAAGAGCATATGGCTCAGATGAACCGTGAAAGTGAAGGAATCGTTGAAAAGCTCGATCCCGGGCTGGTAAAACAATACCGGCAGACAAAGGCCAGAAGCGGCGGACTCGGGCTTGTACAGGTGGAAAATGCTGTGTGTAAGGGATGCTATTTAAACATCCCTCCCCAGATGTATAATGAACTCCAGCGAGACAATGAACTTAAAATGTGTCCTCATTGCCATCGCTTGATTTATGTTTTATAATAAAAACAAGGTCGGCGTAACCCGGACGATCGCCGGTATATAAAAACATGCCGGAGGAAAGTCCGAACACCGCAGGGCAGGGTGCTCCATAACGTGGAGTCGCGGCAACGCGAAGGAAAGTGCCACAGAAAACAAACCGCCCGGCGCTCGAATCGGGTGCCGGGTAAGGGTGAAACGGTGCGGTAAGAGCGCACCAGTTCTCCGGGCGACCGGGGAAGCTAGGCAAACCCCACCCGGTGCAAGACCGAATAGGGAAGCGTTTGAAGATTGCCCGTCCGATGCTTCCGGGTAGGTCGCAAGAGGTGCCGGGCAACCGGCATCCACAGATGAATGATCGTCGCCCGCATCCGGGGCAACCCTTTTGCGGGAACAGAATTCGGCTTACGGGTTGCGCCGACCCACATAAATACGAAATACAAAGGCGTCCCGGCGGGCGAAAAACCCGAAATAAGTCTGACGCTTTCACCAAAGGAACATTGTTATGTTAAAAATTGAAGACCTAGTAGTCGAGGTTGAAGGGCAAACCATATTAAACCGGATTAACCTGGAGATACCTGAAGGCGAGACCCATATTCTTTTCGGACCCAACGGGTCTGGAAAATCCACGTTAATGATGGCCCTGATGGGTTTTTCAGGATACAGTGTTGCAAGCGGCCGGATTTATTTCAAGGGCGAGGATATCACACATCTTCCAATTCATGAAAGGGCCCGCCTGGGAATAGGGGTTGCCTTTCAGCGTCCGCCTGCCATAAACGGTTTGAAGACAAGGGATGTGGTTTCCCTGTGTGCCGGAGAAAAGGGGGTGGACGTGGAAAATCTGGCCAGGAAAATCAATTTTGAGCCATTTCTTGACAGGGATCTTAACCTGAATTTTTCCGGCGGAGAGATGAAGCGCTCCGAGATGCTTCAGCTTCTGGCCCAGTCCCCGGACCTGGTGCTGCTCGATGAGCCCGAGTCGGGCGTGGATCTTGAAAACGTGGTGCTTTTAGGAGAAATCATTAATGAACTGCTCGAACGCGGTGTGCGCCACAGAAAGGATCCGGATGCCCCGGCTCACAGGAAGAAGGGAACAAAGTCCGCCCTTGTGATAACCCATACCGGCCATATACTGGATTACATTACAGCGGACAAGGGGCATGTTCTTTATAACGGGGTTCTGTGCTGCGCCAGAAATGCCAGGGAAATCCTGCAGTGGATACGGGAATACGGATATGAGGAGTGTTTTAAATGCGCAAGTTAGCAAATGACGAGGACAGCACTGACCGCGGCACCGTTTCAGCCGGATACAGCGACAGGGCAGATCCGCACAAGTACTTGGATCAGCTGGAAAACATCGATCCGGAGGAGGCAAGAAGATGGCTGGATATAGGCGTTGATGTAAGCGGGCAGAACCGTTCGGGCACATATATTCAAAAGGACTGCTCCATTGTTCATTCCGGCTGCAGCAGCCGGGATGTTGAAGTAATGGGCATCTCCCGGGCCATGGAGACCTATGGCTGGCTTTCGGATTATGTATGGCGGCTGATTTCCCCTGAAAAGGACGAATTTACGAAAAAGGCCCGCGAGAAGCCGCACGAAGGATATTTTATCAGGTCGCATCCCGGGGCAGTGGTAAAGGAACCGGTGCAGTCCTGCCTTTATATATCCGAAGAAGGCCTGTCCCAGAATGTGCACAACATTGTTATTGCCGAGGAAAATTCCGAGATTCATATCATCACCGGTTGTGCGACAGCCCCCAACCTGCAGAGGGGGATGCATGTCGGGATTTCGGAATTTTACGTAAAGAAAAACGCCACCCTTCACTTTACAATGATTCATCAATGGGGCGAACGCATCGAGGTAAGGCCTCGCTCCGCCATTTACGTTGAAGAGGGAGGAACAGTGGTGTCAAATTACATCTCGCTCAGTCCGGTGGGCTCTCTGCAGATGTATCCGGTGACATACCTGGAAGGAAAAGACAGTGTAGCCCGTTTCAACAGTATTCTTGTGGCTCCCGAGGGATGCGAGCTTGATGTAGGATCAAAGGTCGTTTTAAACCAACCCGGGGCCAGGGCGGAGATAATTTCCAGGTCCATTACAACAGGAGGCAAAGTTATCGCACGAGGCGAGATGGACGCCGGGTGCGAGGGCGTAAAAGGGCATTTGGAATGCAAGGGCCTGATTTTAAAAGAAGGTACAATGCATGCTATTCCGGAAATTGTGGGGCGCATGCCCGGTGTTGATTTGTCCCATGAGGCGGCGGTTGGTAAAATAGATCAAAAAGAGATAGAATATCTCATGGCAAGAGGGCTTGACGAGGAGACCGCGGTGTCCACGATTGTCAGGGGATTTTTGAACGTGGATATAGAAGGTCTTCCGCCCGGTCTGGCAGAAGACATTGACCGGGTGGTAAGCGAGACCCAGAATGATGCAATGTAGGGCACATACATGGAAATAGAAGCTGAAAACGGTGCATGCGACATCTCTTTTGCCGAGGGCGCCAGGTTTTATTCCCATAATTACATGCGGTGCCTGCTTTATGTCCGCTCGGTTGAAGACCCCGCAACATATTTTACCAAGAGCCTTTATTCAAAGCTGATCACCAGTTCCCATCTCCTTGAGGACTTCCTGGATATCCACGGGGCAAAAAACAACGTCAACTGGTATTTTTACAGGGAGCTTGCCGCTGCCGTGCGCCATTTAAGCCTTGCAGGCTACACCCAGAAGCACGTGTTAAACCGGCTCGTGTTCTATGATATTGACAGCAGGGATGAATTCAGAAAGCATGGCGAAATAGTGCTTTCCTTTATCAACAGTTCTCTTGCCAATCTTGCCCCCGGGATTTTAAAAGAGGCAAAGCGGCTTGGTATACAGGAGCCCGGGGAGGGCGGATACCGGGTAACCAATTTTCCCGGTGTCTCAAGCGGTGAGATGCTTGACTACAACATATATGATGAGGACAAGGATCAGCAGAGAAACCAAATTGTCCGGGTGGCAAACGAGTTTCTCTCCATTGCGGATGATTTTGACACTTATGAGTTTTACGAGGTTTATGACAAGGAGGGTTTGAAATCCCTTGTACCTGATAAGGTGAACGAGGTTGAGATTCGGCGGTTTGAAATGCTGGTCCACAACCTTCAGTCCTCGTTTGATTCCTATGTGATCCACGGGGGTTTCCGTTACGGAAATCGCAGATTAAAACAATTCAGGTCCTATTTTTCCGTAATATTTCACCTGCTGCAGATTATGGGACGGTTGCTTCATTTTTATGAGCGTCATCTTATAGAGGTGGGATACAAGAACATTTACCGAAAGGTTCGCGAGCAGCTCTGCGAGTTTGTGGATCCTGAGAGGCTGCTTGACTGTACCATCAACTACGGCCTGCACTATGTAAATCATTATTTTGCCTCGGGCCGGGATGTGGCAAAGCAGATCCTGCACGAAAATGTGGAGAAGGGCTCTATTCGGGTGCCTGTTCCAAAGGATCTTGGTTTTCATTGCCGCCCCAGCCTGCTGGTGGCCAAAGTGGTTCAGAAATACGGGGGCCAGGTGGATTTGGTGGTGGGGGATCACAGGTTTGATGCAAGCAGTGTCCTCGATATTCAGTGGGCAGGGGGCATGATCCAGAAGGAAGATATCGGGGAGGTGGTATTTGAGGGGGATATGCGTGCTTTAAGGGATCTTGAGGTGCTTGCCGGGGTTAATTACGGCGAGGACCGAATGGGCAAGGGCATTCCGCTTCCCAAAGACCTCCAGTACCTGAGATGATCGGTCGGGAAACGCTTTATGGCAGTTGCGGTAATTGTTGCAGCCGGACGCGGAAAGCGAATGAATTCTTCGGTTGCAAAACAGTATTTCCAAATAGGCGGAACACCTTTGTTTGTCCGCACGCTCGAGGTTTTTGCCGGGCATCCGGAAATATCAAGGATTCAGCTCGTAGTACCGCAGGAAGATATCGATTTCTGCAGAAGCATGATACCGGCTGACCTGGACAGAAAGGCCGATATTCGTATTACAGCCGGGGGAGAAAAACGTCAGGATTCGGTTTACCAGGGATTGCTGGCCCTGGAAGGTCCCGAAGAGATAGTTGTTATTCATGACGGTGTTCGCCCTTTTGTCACGCCGGAGCTTGTTTCCGCCTGTATTGAAGGGGCTGCGGAAACCGGGGCATGCATTGCGGCAATACCTGCCTCTGATACACTGAAGCGCGTGGATTCCAGGAACATAATTAACGAGACTCTCCCGAGAAACCGGATCTGGCAGGCCCAGACCCCGCAGGCCTTTGTTTTGGGTTTGATTAAAAGCGCCTTTGAAAAGGCCCGGCATGACGGTTTTTCCGGCACTGATGATGCCTCCCTGGTGGAAAGAACCGGCAGACCGGTGGCAATAATACAGGGCAGCCCACTTAATTTGAAAATTACCGCACCGGCTGATCTTGAAATCGCGGAGCGTATTTTTCAAAATTTAAAAACCGCAATCGGAAACGAGGAGGTAAATAATGTCAAATGAAGTAATCAAGTCTATCAAGGAAAGACGCACAGTACGTAATTTCGAGGACAAGCCCATCTCAGACGATGTGCTGCAGACAGTTCTGGAGGCAATCCAGTGGGCCCCGTCCTGGGCAAATACGCAGTGCTGGGAGGTGGTTGTTGTAAAGGATCAGGATGTAAAGGCCCGGCTCCAGGAGGTGATACCAAAAGGCAATCCTGCGCGAAAATCCGTTACCGAAGCGCCTGTTGTGCTTGCCTTGTGCGCGAGACTCAAGGAATCGGGTTACTACAAGGGTGAGGCAGCCACCAAGTTCGGAGACTGGTTCATGTTCGACCTGGGTCTTGCGTGTCAGAATCTTTCTATTGCAGCCCATGCACTCGGCCTTGGTTCTGTGATCATGGGGCTTTTTGATCATGACAAGGTCGCAGAGCCTTTAAATGTTCCCCAGGGATATGAATTTGTAACGCTAATTCCCATCGGATACCCTTCAAAGATTCCGTCCGCCCCCAAACGCAGGGCTTTGGAAGAATTCGTGCGCGAAAACAGCTTTTAAACAAAGACAAGGGCCGGACTTATTTTTTTAAAAAAATAAGTCCGGCCCTTGTTGTTTACAGGCGGGCGGAAATGTCTTTGATCATATCTGATGAGACTTCCTGAAGGGCCGCACTCATGGCCTCGGCAAGCCCCAGGGGGTTGTTTTGCTCTAAGGCTTTTTCCGAACTGTAAGTTTTGTCCATAAGAACCCGGCCGTTTTGATCCTGGGGACGCTTTTCGGCCAGTAGCGCCGTTATTTGAAGTACGGCCTGCCACGGATCGTCAGAGTCGTCTTCATAAAAAGCCTTTACGTTTATACTCAGGCTATGGGTGAAAGAGGAACGGGAAGGGGTTGTGGCAACAGCTTCTGCGATTTGCGAGGCCCGAATGTCCCTGATGATCAAATTCCCTATCATCTCGGTCGGCTTTGCAGCCCATTTGTGATAAACATAGGTACCGCGGCTGTACTTGTTCTCCGCGTAGACTATTCTCTCGGATCCATAAGGGTCTGCCGCCCGTACCGGCTCTATTCTCAGTACAGCCCGGTTTTGGGCTCCGTTTTCACTGCTTTGAGGAGACGGATAGGTTAGCGTGTATAGCCGGACTTCTTCGGGCGGACTTCTAAATGTCCCGCATCCCTGCAGCAATGCGGCAACAGCCGCCAGAGTTATTATATGAATGATCCTGCTTTTCATAATAAAAGCCTTTCGCAATTAAGAACCTTCTACCTTTTTTCCGGTTCGATTGTTTTTTCCCGAAGCGGCGGCCCGTAAATAAGCCTTGAGGGCTGGCGGTTTATCTGGTCAATCAAGCGGTTTAATCCTGCCGTCGCGGTTTCGAGTTCCTCCATTATTTCATCAATCCGCTTGTCGTAATCCGAAGCCCTGTTTTCCGCAGAGTTAAGGGTGCCGGAGCCCTGATTGAGCAGCTTTTCCGCATTTTCAGCAGCTTTATATACCTGGTCCGCAGCTTTGTTAACCTCCCTGCTGCTTGATGCGGCAGATTTGTCAAGCCCGTCAAGTGCGGATCTGGTCTCATCTATAAGTTGTTCCAGGTTTTGTGCAGACCTGTTTGCGGACTTGCCTAATTTTTCCCACTGCTCTGAATTAAGTATTCTGTTTGTATTGTCTATAACCTGCTGAAGATCTTTTGAAATTTTTACCAGCTCGGCTTCCACCATTATCCTGTTCATGCTGTCTATCATTGATACAAGCCGGTTTGAAATCCCTTCCAGGTCTACCTGCTTTATCCGCGAGATTATTTCGTTTATATCAGTAAGCAGCCTATTCATATCCGAAGGCTTGGTCTTTATTACGGGAAATTTCGGCTTGAATTCTTCAAAATCAGGCGACCGGAGTTTCTCGCCCGGCAGCGGTCTTTCGAGTTCCACAAACATGATGCCTGTAATGCCCACGGATTTGATCTGGGCTACAAGGTTTTTCGGGTTCCGCAGTTCTTTTTCCAGTGTAAAGATTATTTCCACAAGCCTGCCGTCCGGGGCCACACCAATTTCTTTTACCTGGCCCACGCTTATTCCCCTGTATTTTACAGCAGCATCGCGGCTTAAGCCCTGGACTGATTCATCAAAATAAGCCGCATATTTGCGTCCCTCCCTGAAATACTCGGACATGCCCAGCCAAAGAACAAAAAGTATTACAACAGACATGCCTATAATTACAAACAATCCTACTGAAAACTTTGTTCGGATCGACTGCATGAGATTCCTTCCTCTTATATCTCTGCCGGGTTGCGACTGAAAAATCGCCTGATTACCGGGTTGGGGTTATGATCGCGCATATGGGCCGGCGATCCTTCGGCAATTATACCTTTTGATTCCTTATCCAGCATTATTGCCCTTTGCCCCAGTGCAAATATGCTGTCCAAATCATGTGTTACAATAATTATGGTGGTCCCCAGGGTTTTGTTTATATGCAGGATCAGATTGTCTATTTCCGAAGCGGTAACCGGGTCCAGGCCTGCGGAAGGTTCGTCCAGAAACAGTATTTCGGGATTTAATGCCAGGGCCCGGGCAAGTCCGGCCCTTTTTTTCATTCCTCCGCTTATCTCCGAAGGGAGGTGATCCCCGTAGCACTCCAGCCCCACCAGGGAAAGCTTGATATTTACCATGGCTGCAATATCTTCTGTATCGAGTCCTGAGAAGCCTTCAATGGGAAGAGCTACGTTTTCCGCAATAGTCATGGAGCCGATCAGGGCGCTGCCCTGGAACAAAACCCCGATCCGCCGAAGGGGTTCTGATGCGTCTTCTTTTTCAGGGGCTGAAATCTTCTGCCCCTTGATATAAATACGTCCCTCGGCAGGTGTTTCAAGTCCCACCATGTGGCGCATCAGGCTGGTTTTACCGGAGCCGCTGCCGCCCACTACAATAAAGATTTCCTTTTCATTCACGGAAAAACTGACATCCGAGAGAATAGTGTCTTCTCCGTATTGCACTGTCACTTCTTCCACCCGTATGACATCGTTGCCGTTCATGCTTTAATTTTACCAGTAACTTCGAATCACTGCAAATATGGAGTCAAAAAGTATAACAAGGAATATGCTTGTTACCACCGATGAAGTGGCCGCGTTGCCCACCGAATCAGCTCCTCCCCTGGCCTGAAATCCCCTCAGGCATCCTGTAAGCGCTATAAGTATTGCAAACACAATCGACTTGAAAAGGCCCCACCAGAGTTCAAAAAGCGGGAGCGAGTCGATGGTATGTGTTATGTAGGCCCCGGGGCTCAAATCCAGAAAAAACACTCCTATTACAAGCCCCCCTGCAATCGCGAATATGCATGAAAAAACCGTAAGAAGAGGCACTACAACCATGGCGGCAAACATCCTGGGCAGTACCAGAAACAAATTTGGATCAAATCCCATGACATATAGTGCATCTATTTCCTCGGATATTTTCATGGTGCTTATTTCGGCCGCATACGCCGAGCCCGAGCGGCCGGCAACGATGATGGCGGTCATTATCGGGCCGAGTTCCGAGACCATGGCCAGGCCCACCAGGGAAGCAACATAGATATTCGCCCCGAACTGGCTTAGTTGCAGAGAAGACATAAAGGCTATTATCAGTCCCAGCAGAAAGCTTATAAGCCCCACCACGGGAAGCGCGTGCACGCCGGTGGTCTGCATGTGCCGGATTGCATCGTTTATCCTGAATGATCCGGGATGTTTTACTGCCTGTGCGCATGCAAAAACAATCGCACCTATAAATTCAATAAAAAATGAAGTGCCTTTCAGGGATTTGATTGTGGAGTCGCCGAGCTGGACTATTATATTGTCTTGTCTGCGGGAAGGCATGGAGCATTCCGGCTGCCCGAAATCAACCAGCGAGAGTATCCTGCTGTGGTCTTCACCCGCGTTTTCCAGCCTGAATCCTTCCGGGCCGGTATTTAATTTCTGGATCAGCCGCAAAATAACCATGGCGCCGTAATCATCCATCCGGGTTACACCGCCCAGATCAATTATAAGCAATTCCGGCGTCTTTTTGGATTTTACGGAGGAAGAAAGGTACTTCAGGCATTGCGGGGCGGTGGAGATGTCGAGTTTTCCCCGGAAAAAAAACGCAAGCGTCCCCTTTGCATCCTCGCGTATGTCAAAGCAGGCATTTTGTGAATCCGGATCATGGATCATTGTCTTGTTTCCGGTCTGCCGTCAGCGTGTTTTTTTCTCTGCGGCCTTTTTGTATTTTTCGAGTTGTTTTCGGTAATGCGGCCTGTTTGCGCCGGCTTTGGACAGGGCCGTTTTTTCGGGCTCAATTGCTTTTTCCGCCATGCCGTTTATAAAATAGCTCTCAGCCAGGGTGTCTAATACATGCGGCTCGGAAGATATTTCCGCCGCCTTTTTCGCAAGCTCAAGGGCCTGTTTGGGTCTGTAGAATTTGCTTTTCTCAGGCGAAGTTGCATACAGCCAGGCAAGGTTGTTTAAGGCGCGAATATCCCCGTTATCTATGGAAAGGGCCTTTTGGTAAAATTTTTCCGCTTCTGCAAGGTTTTCTCTGAAATAGTGCCGGTCAGCCAGAGCTACGTGCAGATCCGGGTTCCGGGGTTCTTTTTCTATCCTGTTTTCAAGCACTTCTACTGCAATTTTTTCTGTAACCCTTTGGCTGTCCGTGCTGAAATGCAGGTTATATCCAAACCATCCCATGGTAATTATGGCAACAATGTAGATTGCTATCCCTGTTCTTATTTTTCTGTGGTGGGCATCTATCCAGGTTTTGTCCTCTTCGCATTTGCGGATATAGCCGATGCGTTCTGAAATGCTGAAATGATGCCAGTTCGGTTTTTCCGGGGACTGACCGCTTGTGGCTGCTATCTTGTGGAAAGTCGAGATCAGAGGTGCTGCCGAATCCATAATATTATAGACGTAAATGTCGGCCTGGCGTTCAAAGTTGCGCATGAAATAGCCGAACACGAACCTGAAATAGACCAGGAATATAGTGATCATGGCGATGCTGAAAATTATGGATACAAAGGTCGGGTCTCCGGGTTCGAAATATCCTGCAAGGCCTGCTGTCATCTGTATATAGATCGAACCATAGGCAAGCAGGTCCAGGGCCGCAAAGGAAATCACAAGGTAGCCCGCAAAAAAGAACAGGTAGAAAAGAAGGTGCTTGTGTTTTACATGGCCTATTTCATGGGCCATGACCGCTTCTATTTCATCCGGGGAAAGATAGCGCAGAAGTGCGGGGGTCACCAGGATGTAGCGGAACCTGCTTACAAGCCCCAGCACACCCGCTGTGATCATTCTGCCCCCGAACAGGGGCCATACCACTATTTCCCTGTAGGCTACACCGGCGCGCCTGCAGATATTTTCTATTTTCTCGCGTATATCCGAGCGCTTCAGCGGCTTGCAGCCCCAGAAGAGCTGGATCAGGGCCGGGCCGAAAACGGCGATTATAAACAGGAAAAACAAAAAATAGACGAACTGGCCCCACGTGGAATTTAAAAATGCTCTCAGAGGCTGAAACGGCAGGAGATTTATAATGTCTGCAACTGTTGACAGGCAAAGCCAGGGCAGCAGCACCGGCACGGAAAAAGAAATATTTGAAAAAACATAATTGCGTCTGCTGATGCCTGTTTTATAAAGCCGCTCATGAACTCTGTATGCGCTTGCCCATATGATGGACAGGTATCCTATAAAAAGCGCAAGGAAAATAAGGGCTCCAAGCGTAGGAATTATTTCGATAAGGGGGACTCTGTGGAGGTATCCGGCAAGCTCCAGCCCGTAGATGTTGACCGCGAAAATTCCTATGGCGATTATGGACTGGCGCGTGAGAAGGGATTCAAACGCCCGGTCTATCTCCCCGGGATCCGTTGTTTTCAGGCGATCTTCAAGCTTTTTGAATATCATCCTGGTAAGGACCGCAAACATGGCGGAAATGGCGAGGAAGAGCCCGAGCGCATCAAATAACTGAAGCTGGGGTCTGGCAGCGGGCTGATAGGTTGTATATATCAGCAGGGCGACTATAAAATATAAAAAATTGCCGAACATGGGTATTTATCAGGCGTCCTTTCCGTTGCCCGGGCAGAAACGGTCCTTTTCGCTGTATATGCAGCCGCAGTACTGCTGCCTGTACATGCCCATCTGCTTTGATTTTTCAATCCCGGTTTTCCATCCTTCGCGGAAGTCTTGGTAGTAGAAGGGCACCCCCTGTTTTTTACCAACCGATTTGCCGATTTCTGCTATAAGTTCGTGGTTCTGGTGTTTGCTGTAGAGCAGGGTTGAGGTAAAATAATCAAATTTTCCGCGTTTTGCTATCTTTGCGGTGCTTGTAAGCCGGTCATGATAGCAGAACCTGCATCTTTCGGTTTCCCGGAAGACGACGCTTCTTAAGAAATCTTCCATGTCGTAGCCTTCCTGGTATATTACCCGCAGGCCGGTCTGCCCGGCATATTCGCGCAGTGTGTGCTCTCTTTCCATGCACTCTGTATACGGGTGGATATTTTTTCTGTAAAAAAAGCCCATTACTGAAAAGCCCTGTCCGGCAAGCGCCTCTATAGGGTATATGGCGCATGGTGCGCAGCATATGTGCAGCAGTATTTTCATGCCCTTTCCCCGAACAGTGCAGTGCCGATTCTAACCAGTGTTGCGCCTTCTTCTATTGCAACTTCAAAATCCCCTGTCATGCCCATGGAAAGCTCTTTTGGTTCAACGCCGGGGATATTTTCCCCGGAGATTTTATCCCTTAACAAGGCAAGCTTTCTAAAAAAGGGGCGTGCTTTTTCAGGCTGGTCAAAAAACGGCGGCATTGTCATAAGGCCCCGTATGGACAGATTTTCAAGTTCGGAAATTTGCCTTGCCAGTCCGACAGCCTCCTTTTCCGTGATACCTGATTTGCTTTGCTCTTGCCCGAGGTTGACCTGGATAAGAATATTCTGGATCCGGCCGTGTTTTTCTGCCTGCCGGTCTATTTCACTGGCCAGCTTGAAGCTGTCCACCGAATGGATCAGGTCAAATATAGGGACCGCATATTTTGCCTTATTTGACTGCAGATGCCCTATAAAGTGCCATGAAATATCGAAGTCCGCAAGGGCTTCGGCCTTCTGTCTTGCCTCCTGGATGTAGTTTTCGCCAAAGCAGTTTAATCCCGCATCAACCGCATTTCCAATTCTTTCCGGTTCCACTGTCTTGGTGACTGCAACCAGCTTTACACCTTCCGGGTTCCTGCCGCAGGAAAGGGCGGCATTGTCGATTCTTTTCTGTATCCGCCTTATGTTTTCCGCAATCGTGTTCATTTTTCATCTGTTTTCCGCGGCTTTGTGCGGGTCTTCTGTGTTTTCATTCCGGGTTCTGTCTATTATCCCATGTTTGAACAGATAATCCACCACCTCGCATACAGGCAGGCCCACAACGTTTGTATAAGAGCCCTGAATATGTCTTACCATAAACGCCGCGGTAGCCTGAACAGCGTATGCCCCGGCCTTGTCCCACGGTTCGGGTGTCTGCAGATACCATTTTATTTCTTCATCGGTAAGTTCCTTGAAGGTAACCCGGGTGATGCATGCATCAGCGTGAAAATGTCCCGATGAACCGCAGGTGATGCTGTAGCCGGTAATTACCCTGTGGGTGCGTCCGCTCAGGCGCGAGAGCATCCCGTATGCGTCTTCTTCTGATTCGGGCTTGTTTAATATGCGGTTTTCGATTACCACAATCGAGTCCGCCCCGATCACCCACGCATCAGGATGTTTTTCAGAGACCGTACAGGCCTTTGCCTCTGCAAGCGCCTTGGCGTATCTTACGGGCTGCCCCGTTTTTACGGCGGTTTCATCAATTCCGCTTGGCACAACACGGAATCCGATCCCTGCCTGTTTCAAAAGACGCCTTCTTCTGGGTGACTCTGAGGCCAGTATTATTTCTTGTCCAGTATCCTTTTCTTCCATGCCTGTTTCGTAACAGATCCCGCCCTGCTTGGCAAGAATCCGCACGCATGCCATCTTATTCCGGTGGTACATAATTTGTGGCCCTGCAAGGTCCTGTAACTTTCAGGTCCATTGTGTTATCAAGCACGCAAACACCAATTTCCGCATACCTGAAAGGTTTAATTTTGCAGAATAAAAAAATACTATTATTTTTGTTTCTAAAATACAACCGAAAGGAGGCAGAACATGACAAAAGCAGTAATATGTTACACGAGCCGGACCGGAAACACGGAAAAAATGGCAAATTACATTGCAGAGGGGCTCAGGATGAAGGGAGCTGAAGCGGATCTGAAAAAAATATCCGATATTAAGGAGGAATCCCAGATTGACGGGTATGATATTTATGTTTTCGGCTGCCCCACCTATCACAGGGATTTGACGGGCAACATGAAAACATTTCTGTTTATGGCGCAAAATCTCAACCTGGTGGGAAAGATCGGAGGAGCCTTCGGCCCCTATACCCACAGCGGAGAGTCGGCTCCCATGATTTACGATACCATGCAGTTTGTCTATAAGATGGATACAACCGATCTGGGGGCATTAAGCCTTAAGGATGCAGTAGTCGAAACAGATGAAGGCTCCAGCGCCTGCCAGGATTACGGAAAAGCCCTTGCCGAGAAGATAAAATAACCACTTTGAAAGGGCATAATCCTTGAAAACAGGGTTTATGCCCTCCTGCCTTAAAAATCAAACCAGGGCCGCAGGATCGGCTGCTCTTTTTTTCCGTTTCTTTGTCACTGCAGTAAAACCGTCATTCATATTCCGGGCGAAAAAAGTATTGACAGATCTGTGAACGATGATATAGGACTATTAAAGGTGTTCATAGATATAAATGCATAAAGCATAAACAGTGATTCCAATTTTCGGAATTCCGGGCCATGGGGGTTTGCGACGGGATGTCACACCGAGTCTCTGCAGACATCAACAATATGCGATACCAAGGCATTCCTGCCGGCGGCTCCATATCCTTATCCTTATCCTTATCCTTATCGAATCACCCTGTCAGAGAACTTCGTAATAACTTTCAAATTACAGCTCCAATTGCCATGCCTATAGTGAAATCTATGGGATACGACCCGATCTGGTTTGGTGTTATTTTTGTCATGAACATGCAGGTTGCCTATATATCACCTCCTTTTGGCTACAACCTGTTTTACCTGAAAAGTATTGCTCCACCGGGGATTGAGATTAAAGATATATATCTTGCAATCATACCGTTTGTTGTTATCCAGATCATTGCACTGGTTATTGTCTCCATCTTTCCTCAGATCGCGTTATGGATACCCCGGATGCTATTAGGCGGTTAATGAGACGGCAGTCATCGGAATGAAGCAGTTGTTCTCAGCCGGTGTTTAATTTGTTTTCGCAATAAACATCATTAAATCAGGAGAGTAAAGCATGGTCGACTTCAACCTTACAGCAGAGCAAAAACGTTTCGTGGATACCGCGCGGGAATTTTCAAAAAAAGAGATACGTCCGGTTGCGCTGGAATATGATGCAGAGCCGGCCTATCCCGAGGAAATACTAAAGAAAGCTCATGAACTTGGGTTTCTTTATACAAATATTCCAGAAGCCTACGGCGGTTCAGGCATGGATTACCTGACACACTACATTGTCACGGAAGCCCTGAATTATGATTGCTGCGCTCTCGGTCAGATGATCGGGATTTCTCACCTTTCAACCGCACCCATTCTGCTTGGGGGAACCGAAGAGCAAAAGAAAGAATTTCTGGGCCGCATGACCCGGGGACACCGAAGCGGATGTTTCTGCCTCACAGAGCCGGGCGCGGGATCGGATGCCGCGGCCATGAGCACCACGGCCGTAAAAAGAGGCGACAAGTATATACTAAACGGCGGCAAGTGTTACATCACAAACGGCAGGGATGCGGATCTTCTGTGTGTTTTTGCCTCAACTGACCCTGAAAAGGGGACAAAGGGAATTTCCTGTTTTGCGGTTCCCAGAGAAACACCCGGGATCCGCGTGGGGCGCATTGAGGACAAGATGGGGCACAGGGCGCTTATAGTGGCAGAGCTTTTTTTCGAAGACGTTGAGCTTACCTCTGAAAACCTCATAGGCGAAGAAGGCCAGGGGTTTAAACTGGCCATGATGGCTCTGGACAGGGGCCGGGTGAACATAACCGCAATCTGCACGGCTATAGCCCAGTGTGCCCTGGACGAAGCTTGCGCGCGGGCTAATGAGCGCGTTCAGTTCGGCCAGAAAATCGGGAGCTTCCAGGGGGTGCACTTCATGTTATCGGACATGTACCAGCAGGTTATGGCAAGCAGGGCCATGTATCTGCAGCTCGGATGGATGCTTGATCAACAGATCAGATGTACAACCGAGGCTGCGGCGGCGAAATGCTTTGCCACTGACGCCGCCATGAAAGTGACCACGGACGCAGTCCAGATCTTGGGCGGAAGCGGCTATATGAAAGGATCCATGGTTGAAAAACTGATGCGCGATGCCAAGCTGACCCAGATTTTCGAAGGCACAAACCAGATCAATCGCATCGTAAGCGGCCAGGGGATTCTTAAGGGCAAAAATCTGCTTTTTTAAGCAGGTTCAAAAATAATAAACAGGGGGTTTTCTGAAATGACCGTGATGACCGGGAAAGAATATATTGATTCCTTGCGGAAACTCAAGCCCGAAGTCTATTTCATGGGCAAAAAAATCACCAATGTGGCTGATGAACCAATGTTTGCCCCTCACATTCATACGGCTGCCATGACATATGAACTTGCCCAGGAGCCGGAGTACAGCGAAATCATGACAGCCAGGTCCAATTTAACCGGCGAGATAGTCAACCGTTTCACCCATGTGCATCACAGTGTTGATGACCTGGTTAAAAAAGTCCGCATGATGCGCCTTTTGGGCCAGAAAACCGGCACCTGCTTCCAGCGCTGCGTCGGCCTCGACGCTTTAAATGCCCTATATGTAACCACTTATGACATGGATGCGAAACTGGGCACGGATTATCATGATCGCTTCCGTAAATTTCTTGCTCATGTCCAGTCCCGGGACCTCATGCCTGCCGGCGCGATGACCGATCCCAGGGGAGACAGGGCTCAGAGGCCGTCAAAGCAGAAAAATCCCAATGTATATCTTCGCATTACAGAAAAAAATAACGACGGAATTATAGTAAACGGTGCCAAGGCGCACATAACCGGGGCAATAAACTCCCATGAAATAGTTGTGCTTCCAACAAGGGCCATGGGACCGGAAGATGCCGATTATTCTGTATCCTTTGCAGTGCCGGTCGACGCCGAAGGAATCAGCTTTATTTTCTCCCGCCAGACAAATGACACCCGGCGTCTTGACAGCCCCCTGGATTCCGGCAACCCCAAGTATGCCATAGTGGGAGGAGAGGCGATAATTGTGTTCAGGGATGTATTTGTTCCGTGGGAACGCGTGTTCATGGCGGGAGAGCACGAGTTTTCAGGCCAGCTTGTGGAAACCTTTGCAGGTTATCACCGTTCCAACTACGGGGGATGCAAGGTGGGTCTGGCAGACGTTGTGATCGGCGCCTCCGAATGGATCGCAGACGCCCACGGGCTGGGGAAGGTTTCACATATCGTGGACAAGCTCACCGAAATGATTTCAATGGCTGAAACCTGCTGGTCATGCACCCTGGCCTGTTCCTATGAAGGTGCGAAAACCCCGTCCGGTGCCTACAATATAAACCCGCTTCTCGCCAATGTAACCAAACTAAACATAACCCGGATGGTTTATGAATGGATGCGGGTGGCCCAGGATATAGCAGGGGGCAAAATAATTACCCTTCCCTCTGAAAAGGACCTGTCACGACCTGAGCTAAAAGAAATCCTGCACGAATGTTTCCAGGGCAGGGAAGATATTGACGTGGAGGACATATTTAAGATGCTCAGGCTTGTGGAAAACATGTCAGTGGGCGCCGGCCTTCCGGAAGCCATGCACGGGGCGGGTTCTCCTGCAGCCCAGAAGATTATGATCGCAAGGAGAAGCAGTATTGAGCAAAAACGGGCCATGGCCGAAACCATAGCCAGAATCCGGGAGGATAAACACTTTGAAAGCATAATCGGGCTGCCGGAGACCGAATACTGGAAATCGTTGTACACCCAGGGGTAACATGCGATTTGACTTTGGCAGGTGCCGGTTTTAACGAGCCCCTTATTAAATGCTGTGATTCAAAGTTGATGGCACCGTAAAAAGTCCAATATCTGCGTTACGCGCAATTTCTCAGAAT
>JBKHFD010000008.1:0-43661 GCA_046540355.1 Desulfobacterales bacterium | reverse complement strand
AAAAATTGCGCGTAACGCAGATATTGGACTTTTTACGGTGCCATCAAGTTTAGTGAACTATAAATTTTCTATTTGCCATGACGGCAAATCTTTTTCAACCCCCTGCATGTTTTTGACCCGTATTTTATTTTTGACAATCAGTTGAACCGGCGGGTATATTAAGTGGTTTAAACGGCTGGCAATACACGGCACACAGCAGGGGGATTTTATGGAATTTTTTCTGTGCGTAATCGGCATGGTCATGATTATTGAGGGCCTGCCCTATTTTGCGTTTCCGGACAAAATGAAGGAAATGATGAACCGCATACTTGAGCTGCCGGATTCCGCGCTGCGGAAATTCGGTTTAATATTGATGGCCGCGGGGCTGCTGCTCTCCTATCTCGGCAGAGGCTATTTTTCATGAGCAGAATCAGAACGGACCCCCAAATCCCGGGCTATGACATAAACGATTTCTATTATGAGCTGCCCGACAGCCTGATAGCCCAGCATCCGACAGACTGCCGCGAAAATTCGCGTCTGCTTGTGCTTAGCCGCCAAAGCGGAAAAACATGCCATACGCGGTTCCACGAGCTGCCACGGTTACTGGACAGCTCCGGGTTAATGGTGATAAATGACACACGGGTAATTCCGGCAAGGCTTCCGGGGCACAAAAAAGACACCGGCGGCAGGGTTGAAGTACTGTTAATCGATTATGCTGGTGGGGTACAGACGGGGACGAATCCTTACACATTTGAATGCAAGTGCCTGATCCGGGCTTCAAGGGCGCCCGGTCCGGGAGCGCGGCTTGAATTTGACCGCGGGCTTTGCGCAAGGGTGCTTTGCGCTGAGCAGGGAACATATACAATTGAATTCAAAAGTGAAATACCGTTTGAAAAGATGCTTGAAAAAACAGGCAGAGTCCCCCTGCCGCCCTATATTCGCAGATCCGAACACGACTCCGGGGCCGATGACAGGCAGAATTACCAGACGGTTTATGCCGAAAAAAACGGTGCAGTTGCCGCCCCGACCGCCGGGTTTCATTTTTCTCAGGCACTTCTTGACAGGCTGAGGCAAAAAGGTATTGAAATCGTATCAGTTACCCTGCATGTAAGCTACGGCACATTTATGCCGGTACGCGTCTCAGACATCAGAGAACACAAAATGCACGTGGAGCATTATCACATAAGCCCGGATGCAGCCGAAAAAATCAACAATGCCAGGCGGCAAAACAGGCCTATAGTAGCTGTAGGCACCACCTCGGTGCGCACCCTGGAATATGCCGGGGACCAAGAGGGGTGGATCAGCCCCGGGCAGGGCACATGCGACCTGTTCATATATCCAGGCTACAGGTTTAAAATCGTGGATGCCATGATCACCAATTTTCACCTGCCGAAATCCACGCTTCTGATGCTGGTTTCAGCTTTTGCCGGAAGAAAAAACATCCTTTCGGCCTACAGGGAAGCCATAGAGAAAGGCTACCGGTTTTTCAGCTACGGGGATGCAATGCTTATACATTAGAATCCGGCAATTTTAACCGCTTATTTAAAACAGGCTGAATTGAAAAACCTGATGGGTGATCCATTTTCCATAGAAGCCGTTTCATCTGAAAGCCGGGCCCGGGCCGGCAGATTAAACACGGCCCGGGGCAATATCGAAACACCGGTTTTCATGCCAGTGGGCACTCTTGCAAGCGTAAAGGCCTTGAGCCCGGAAGAACTGGTCGAATGCAACGCGCAAATCATCCTGGCAAATACCTACCATCTCTACCTGAGGCCGGGCTGCGAGGTTATAAATCTGTTTGCAGGAGTGCACGGATTTATGAACTGGCACAAACCGATTCTTACAGACAGCGGCGGGTTTCAGATCTATTCACTTGCAAAAATGTCTGAAATTACCGGAGACGGCTATGCATTCCAGTCCCATATCGACGGATCAAGACATATGATCACTCCGGAAGACGCGGTGGATATCCAGACCGCCCTGAACTCTGATATCATGATGTGCCTGGACCAGTGCATCTCCTATCCCGCAGATGAAAAACAGGCAAAAGACGCCCACCGTCTGACAGCAGCCTGGGCAAAAAGATGCAAAGAGCATAAAATGCGGAATAATGCCTCAAAAAACAGCCTTCTTTTCGGCATCATTCAGGGGGGCATGTATCCCGGCCTGCGGGAGGCCTCGGCAGGCGCGCTTACGGAGCTTGACTTTCCGGGGTATGCAGTGGGCGGGTTAAGCGTGGGAGAACCACGGGAGCTTATGTATGAAACAGCCTGTTTCACCCTTCCGCTTCTGCCCGAAGAAAAACCGCGATATGTCATGGGCGTGGGCAGGCCCGAAGACCTCGTGGAAATGGCAGGTTTTGGCGCGGACATGTTTGACTGTGTCATGCCCACGCGAAACGCCAGAAACGGTCAGCTCTTTACAGCCTCCGGCACTATGAATATCAACAACTCAAAATTTAAAACCGATAAAAAGGCAGCAGAACCCGGGTGTAGCTGCTATACCTGCACCAACTACAGCCGGGCATATCTGCATCATCTCTACAGAAACCGCGAGCTTTTGTCCTACCGTTTAAACACCATACACAATATATATTATTACACCTCGCTTATGCGGCGGCTCCGGGAAGCGGTCAAAAAGGACAAATTCACAGAATTCAGGCGGCGGTTCTATGCGGAAAGAAACACGGCTCCCCCGGGACACAGAATTCTGTGAAACCGCTTATAATTGCCTTTCCGCAAAATTATATTTGCAAATTATGACAGATAACATTATACTAAAAAAATTAACCATACTTAAAATTTCAAGAGGTTAGCAAAACAAAACAGTAAGGAGCAAAAAAATGAGTAATAATGATCAGGTACAGTCGGTAATAGACAAAATAAGGCCTTCTCTTCAGGCCGACGGCGGGGATGTGGAACTGGTGGAAGTCGAAGACGGCGTGGTAAAAGTTCGGCTCCAGGGCTCATGCGCAGGATGCCCCATGTCCCAGATGACCCTTAAAAACGGGATAGAGCGCATTTTGAAACAGGAACTGCCGGATGTAAAATCTGTTGAATCCGTATAGGCTGGACCCACATGACAATAGCAGCAAAGATGGAGGATTTTATTGAAAAATCCTCCTGGATCCGGAAAATGTTCGAACAGGGGGCCCGCCTTAAGTCCATACACGGCCGGGACAATGTATTTGATTTTTCACTCGGAAACCCCAGTCTCGATCCGCCTGCTCAGTTCAAGCAGCTCTTAGGGCAGGCAACGGAGAATACGAGCCCCGGCCTGCACGCATACATGCCGAACACCGGTTACCCGGAAACCCGCAGAGCTGTTGCCGATTTCCTGCGCCGGGAACAGGGTGCTGATATAACTGAAGATGAAATCATAATGACCTGCGGGGCTGCGGGAGGATTAAACATCATCCTGAAGGCTGTACTGGATCCGGAAGACGAGGTCATAACCCCGGCCCCTTATTTCGTGGAATACGGTTTTTACGCCGACAATCACGGAGGGACCCTGGTGCCTGTACCGGCCGGCCCTGACTTTACAATCGATGTTTCCGCCATTGAGGCTGCAATAACCGAAAAAACACGGGCCGTGCTTATAAATTCGCCCAACAACCCCACGGGCCAGGTTTACCCGGAAGAGAACCTAAAAGAACTTGCAGACTGCATTTCAAGAAAAAGCAGTCAGCTCGGCAGAATTATTTATCTGATTTCAGACGAACCCTACAGAAAAATAACCTATGACGGCATACAGGTACCAAGCGTTTTTTCGCACTATGCCGACAGCATAATCGCGACCTCCTATTCAAAGGATCTTTCATTGCCCGGGGAACGAATCGGGTTTACAGCGGTAAACCCCGAGAGCTCCGGGAAAAATTCACTTCTTGAAGCCATGGCCCTTGCAAACCGCATCCTGGGATTTGTAAATGCACCGGCGCTCATGCAGCGGGTGGTGGCAGGCCTTCAGGGCGTACACGTGGATGTATCAGAATATGACCGAAAACGCCGTCTGCTTTGCGACGGGCTTGCAGAGCACGGCTACAGCTTTACCCGTCCTGCCGGCGCATTTTACCTGTTTCCCCGGGCTCCGGTAAAAGACGATGTGGAATTCGTCCAGGCCCTTCAAGAAGAGCTGATTCTGGCTGTTCCGGGAAGCGGCTTCGGCGCCCCCGGCTATTTCCGGCTTACTTACTGCATCCCGGATCAAACCATAAAGGACGCCATGCCGGGCTTTAAGAGAACACTGGAAAAATTTAAGTAAAGCCGCCAAAAACGGGGACAGATTAAAATCTGTCCCCGCAAATTAATGCTTAACAACGGCCCACGGCCGCTGATCCTATGAAGCTCAGGAAAACCCTGAAGGACCGGATGAGCAGGCATTACTTGTTTTCCCGGAAGACGCGCCTATGGTATTGACCGCGCTGATCCGGCGGATCACCCGGCGACTTCCGCATTTATCGCATGCAGGCGGCTCGGGGTCGCTCCTTGAAACAATGGCTTCAAACACCTGCTCACATTTTTCGCACTGGTATTCATAAATCGGCATAAGACAAACTCCTCTCTGATGATTATTTTCAAATTGTATAATAATCACTTTAAACGTCAGGGCAACCTTTTTACAAGCCGGGAGCAATAGCCCGGCGGAAAATTCAGTCCGTCAGGAGGTGAGAGCACTATGGAGGTCAGAAAACCGGTTTTTGCCGGCACCTGGTATCCGGCGGGTGCCGATGAATGCAGACGCATGATTGATTCATTTTTAAAGGAGACCAAATTTCACAAATCCATACCAGAGCCGGCCGCGGGGGGTATTGTGCCGCACGCCGGCTGGGTATTTTCAGGAGATCTTGCCTGCAACGTGATATCATATGTCAGCAACGGGACAAAGACCCCGGAGCCTGATGTAATCGCAGTATTCGGTATGCATCTTCCACCGGGGGGCCAGCCCCACATAATGACCCGGGGGGCGTGGCAGACCCCTTTGGGCGAACTTGAAATAGCAGGAGAGCTTGCAGAGAAAATTACCTCGCAGTACAGATGCAAAACAGAGACCCCGGATAACTTTATACCTGACAACACAATCGAACTGCAGCTTCCGCTGGTAAAATATTTTTTCCCCGGCGCACGACTTCTTCCCATAGGGGTACCTCCCTCGGAAATCGCCATTGAAATCGGCCGCAGCGTGGTCCGGGGGGCTGAAGAACAGGGGCTTGAACTCAAAATCCTGGGCTCCACGGATCTTACCCATTACGGGCCGGGATTTGGATTCACCCCGGCAGGCACGGGAAGACAGGCCTTTGAATGGGTTAAAAACAAGAACGACAAACAGGTCATAGACAGGATGCTGGAAATGAAACCCGGGGAAGTTATCAAAGAAGGACTTACCAACCAAAACGCCTGCTGTGCGGGCGCGGCAGCAGCGGCAATTTCCGCATGCATCAACCTGGGGGCAAAAAACGCCCATCTCATTGGATATAGCTCCAGCTACGAGAAAAACCCGGATTCCACGTTTGTGGGATACGGAGGAATTGTATATACTATATAATAGGGAAAAAGTCCGAAGTTCGAATCAGGAATTTTGATGAACTTGTAAAAAACTTCATAAATCGCCCGATGATTTTGCAGGAAGGAACCCCTGTAGTCGGGGGGGCGGTTTTTTCGCTCCTGACCGTTTTCGGGATTCATTAAATGCCCTCGCTAAAATTTCAAAAACTCGGCCTATCGGCCTCAAACAGTTTGAAATTTTTACGCTCCGGCATTTGCTGAATTTTCCCGAAAACGCTCAATGTCGCTTCAAAAACCGCCCCCCGACTTTGGGCTTCCTTGGAAGTGTTCCCCCGCAACGAAGGCCGGGACCGAGCAGTAACAACAACTTTTTTGAAATTACTTAAAAGCACTCAATGACAAAATAAAAAACGGAATTGATACCTTATGACAGGCACCCCCACCCTGGACTGGCAAAAGCACATTGTCTCCCCTGAAAAAGCGCTAAAGAAGATAGAGCCGGGCATGTGCATATTCTTGAGCACCGGCACTGCAGAGCCGCGGACCATGGTCAGGCATCTGATGGAATCGGATGCTGACAACCTGCAGGACCTTGAACTTTTTCAGTTACTTAGCTTTGGAGATGCGCTTTCCTTACAGCGGCTTCAGATCCAGAAATACAGGCTTAAAACCTTTTTTTCCGGCTGGGTGGCAAAAGAGGCCATTACCCAGGGCAAAGTGGATTTGATCCCCAGCAGGTTCTCCGGGCTGACCCGCCTGGTGGAATCACGCAGAATTCCCTTTGATGCCGCCTTTGTGCAGGTCTCGCCCCCCAACCGCATGGGCTACTGCAGCCTGGGAGTGTCCGTGGACATAGCCCATCAGGCAATAGACCAGGCTGATTTCGTGGTAGGTGAGATCAACCCTGAAATGCCGGCAACCACGGGCAACACGTTTGTCCCCCTGGATGCCTTTGACATGCTGGTAAAATCCTCTGATGAACCTATCTATTTCCCGAGATGGCCCGTGGATGAAAATTTCGACCAGGTCGCAAAAAATGCGGCCTCCCTGGTGGAGAACGGAAGCTGTGTGGCATTTTCCATAGGTCCTCTATACGAAGCCCTGGGGCGGCACCTGCAGAGCAAAAAAGAGCTTTCCATACATACGCCCATATTCACCGATGCGGCAATGGATCTTGTAGAAAGCGGCGCTGTTACCAACAGAAACAAAGAGCACTTCCCCGGCAAATCGGTTGCCTCTTATGCCATTGGAACCAGGGAGCTCTGGCAGTGGCTTGGATGCAACCCCCTTGTTGAGTTCCAGGGCCTTGACAAGGTTTTTAATCCCATGCGCATAGGCCGCAACAGAAGGTTTATAGCAATAGTGCAGTGCCGCAAGGCTGATCTCACAGGCAGAATCGCCCTTCACGTCTCCAAGGGAAACGTGATCACTGATCCGGCCGAGGTCCTGGATTTCTTTAACGGCTCTGAAATCTCGGAGAAAGGATTTTCCATATTCGCGCTGCCCTCGCGCAATCTTAGGGGTGAATCAAACATCCTGCTATCAATAGAAGATATCCCAAACCAGCTAAATGTTCGGGAATCCATAGATTTCGTAGCCACTGAATACGGAGTGGCTAATTTAAAGGGCCGCACCATAAGGGAAAGGGCCATGGCGATGATAGAGGTGGCCCACCCGGATGACCGGAAAAAGCTGCTCGAAGAAGCCAAGGAGCAGAACCTGATATACCGGGATCAGATCTTTCTGCCTGAAAGCGCACACCTTTACCCTTCGGATTTAGAGACAACCCATGTTTTTAAAAACGATTTAAAAGTGCGGTTCAGGCCTCTGAAGCCCTCTGATGAGGAAGAAATGAGGCGGCTTTTCTACCGGTTCTCAGACGAGGCGGTCTATTACAGATATTTTACGCCTCTTAAAACCATGCCCCATTCCCGCATGCAGACCTATGTCAATGTTGACTACAGCCGGGATCTTTCCATTGTAGGCTTGGTGGGCGAGCCGGGCCAGGGACACATAATAGCAGAAGCAAGATACGTCAAAGACCCTCACAGCCCTTATGCGGACGTAGCCTTTATAGTCGACGAAAACTACCAGGGTTACGGAATTGCCACATTCATGTATAAGATGCTGATGAGGCTTGCCAAAGAACGCGGCCTGCAGGGATTCATCGCTGACGTGCTCCCTGATAACAAAGCCATGATGCGGGTTTTTGAAAAGGGGGATGCAGAGGTAAAAGCCCGCCTTGAAAACGGAATCTACAGGCTTACAATACATTTTAACAGATAGGCGCCGGCTCCTGTCCTAATTATGACAAACAACACTTTTGACCAAAACCCCCTGGTTTCTGTAATCATACCGGTATACAACCGGCGGGCCTGGATCACCGAAGCTGTGGATTCGGTTCTCTGCCAGGACTACGCACCTTCTGAGGTCATAGTGGTGGACGACGGCTCAACCGACGGAACCGGTGAGATCCCTTCCGCCTACGGAGAACGGATCAGGCTGATAAGCCGGCCCAATGAAGGTGTAAGCGCTGCCAGAAACAGGGGGGTGAAGGCAGCCAGGGGAAACCTGATTGCCTTTCTGGATTCTGACGATTACTGGCTTTCAGGCAAGCTGGCGGCACAGGCGGAGTTTTTCCGCAGCAACCCCGATATCCGGATCTGCCAGACAGAAGAAATCTGGGTACGCAAAGGAAAGCGGGTCAATCCAGGCCGCAGACACAGAAAATCCGGGGGGATGATTTTTGAAAAATCCCTTGAACTCTGCATGATAAGTCCGTCTGCGGTGATGATTAAAAAAGACCTGTTTGAAGAGCACGGCGGTTTTGATGAGAATCTTCCCGCCTGCGAGGACTACGACCTGTGGCTGCGGATAACCTGCACAGAGCCTGTCGGCCTGATAAACACCCCGCTTATTGTAAAACGCGGCGGGCATCCGGATCAGCTTTCAGCAGCACCCGCCCTGGACCGTTTCAGAATAAAAAGCATTTTGCGCATTATGGCATCCGGCCGCCTGACCTCCTCGCAGTACAAGGCCGCAGCCGGGGTGCTTGAAAAAAAATGCCGAATTTATGCACAGGGATGTGAAAAGCGCGGAAAATACGATGAAGCAGCATATTATAGAAAGATTGCTTCTACACCATTCTCCTTATTTCCTGATACATCCCTGTAAGCCGCTTCTCAGAGACCGGAAGGGCTGTTTTTAATTCCTGGGCAAACAGGGAGACCTTGAATTCCTCTATCATCCAGAAGAACTCCTCGACTTTTCCGCGTTTTTCATCCGAGGACAATTCATCCAGGGACTGAATCAGTTCGTTTAAATACTCTTCAAACACCTTAAGCCGCTTTGCCCTGGCCATCTCCTTGTCCGGCTCTATTATTCCGCGCTCGGCCCTTTTAAGAAGAGCCCTTATATATCTCGGAATATGGGCCATCTGGTCAAGTGTATAGATCATGATAAAATTTTCAGGCACCAGGCGCGCAAGCTGTCCCCGCATCTGTTCCAGAAAATCCCTGTTAACAGGCGCCCGGCCGTGTCGGGACTCAAGTTTGTATATGCCCTGCCTTGCTTCATGATAGGCCTCAATCACCGAAGCCGCCGCATCGCGTACCTTTGCGCCCTCTGGAACAATCCTGTTTACGCTCTGCTGTGCATGTTGTTGAAAATCCCGTTTTGTGCGTATGTTTACCGCGAAAAGATCGTGCTTTACCCTTTCGGCGATCTGATCGGCAACCGCATCAGCACCTTTAAAATAAACAGCATGGCCTTTTAAGTCACCGGGAAGGTCCGCAGTTCTGAGAAGCTGCCTGAATGTCTTTGCAAAATACAGGGCAAAGAGCTTTGCCACCCCCTTTTTATGGCTCTGCCCGGCCTTCTGCCGGTCGGTGAAAAGCAGCAGATCCACCCCATTGTCTGCCGGGCTTAAGGCCGGATACACCGGCCATGCCTGCCCGTTTTTTCCCGATACTGTTATTGTTTCCGGCAGATCCGGGATATCCCACCCGATAATGCCAAAGCGTTCCCATTTCCGCTTTTCGGCCCTTAGAAAATCCTCTTTGATGCCTTTTTCCCCGCCCTGCTCCAGAACACGGCGGTCACGGCCCGACGCAATCTCCCTTCCCTCCGGATCCAGAAGGGAAAACCTTAATTTCAGGTAATCGGCAAGTTCATCCTCATTCCAGGCAGAAGCCGGTATGTCGACCCCGAAGCGCTCGTATATAAACCGGCTTAAAGTCGAAATAAGAGACCCCGTATACATTGGCATATTCTTCATGATTTCGGACACCGTATCTGATACAGGTACGAGCTGTCTTCGGTATGCCTTGGGAAGAGTCCGGATAAGGGCGGTGATCTTTTCTTCCAGAAGGCCGGGTACTACCCAGTCCGTGGCCGTTCTTTGCACCTGGCCTGCCGCTGATGCGGGCACACAAATAGTTACCCCGTCATCATCAGAGCCGGGGCTAAACCGGTATACGCATGGAACCTCCCTTTCGCCGAGGATCATGGTGTCTGGATACCGTAAGAGTTCATTTTCATCGGGTTCCGCGGCCATGAGATCCCTCTCGGACATGCGCAGAAAATCGTCAGACCCGGCTTTTTTGATTTTTGCCTTAAGGGTGCTCATGTCATAGACCCCTTCCAGGCGCTGCCTGTAAAACTCCATCATTCCGGCCTCGCCTGTTAGAAGCTCCCTTCGCCTTATCCTGTTTTCCTTGTCCCTTATGGAATCTGCAAGCCTCCAGTTATGCTCCATAAAAGAAAGAACGGTTTTGACATCCCCCTCGATTAAAGCGTTTCTGATAAAAATCTCTGTCGCCTCTCCGGGATCTATCTTTCCGTAGGGCACGGTTCTTTTGGGAACTATTATCAGCCCGTAGAGGCTTACCTGCTCGTCTGCCACCACTGCTTCCCGCTTTTTCTCCCACCTGGGGTTAAGATAGGTATATTTGCACTGCGATCCCCCCATGGGTTCAAGCCATGCCGGATCTATGCAGGCTGCTGTTCTTGCAAAACGCCGGGTGGTCTCCACTATTTCGGCGGCCACTATCCATTGCCCTCCCCTGTTAAACAGTGCCGAGCCGGGAAATATCATCACCTCTCTCTGCTTTGCAGCCTCGTAAATGTTTTTTTCTTTTTTCCGGGCTATGTTGGAGAGAAACCCGCTTAACACGGATTTGTGAACAGCCGCATACAAATTTGAAAAACCGTTTTTCCCGCCTGAATCCTCGGTCGGGTTTTTATTCTCCGATGCAGCCGTCCCGATCCGGAAACCGGATTCTTCGAGCAGGTCAACTATCTGTTCATAGACGTCAAGCCACTCGCGCATGCGTTTAAAGGATAAAAAATACTGTTTGCAGAAGCGCTTAAGCTCGCCTGCGCGCACCCTGGGGCGGGCAGAGGCGCTGTTTTGCGTGCACGCCCTGAAAATATTATACAGGGTTATAAAATCAGATGAATTATCTGCAAATTCGCCCTGCACCTGAGATGCCTGGTCTTCTTTCCCTTCGGGCCGCTCCCTGGGCTCTATCACCGAGAGCGCGGCGGCTATAACAGCCACCGGCCCGAGGCACCCGTTTTTATCCGCCTCTATCAACATACGCGACAACCTGGGATCAAGGGGCATCCGGGCCATGGCCCGGCCTTTTTCAGTAAGGCGCACCCCAGGGGCAGATTTTTTCCCGCCTGTTTTCTTCCCCTCTATGGCGCCTAATTCAAACAGAATGTCAAATCCGTCTTTTATCTGTTTTTGGGGCGGAGGGTCTATAAACGGGAATTTCCTGATTTCGCCCAGCTTCAGGGAAATCATGCGCAAAATGACTTCAGCCAGGTTGGCCCTGAGAATTTCAGGAGAAGTATAAAGCTGGCGCGACAGGTAATCTTCCTCTGAATAAAGCCTGATGCAGATCCCGTTTTCCATCCTGCCGCATCTTCCCATCCTCTGGTCGGCGCTGCTCCGAGATATCGGCGATATGGGAAGGGCGGTGGTCCTGGTACCGGGATTATAAGTGGAGATCCTTGCAAGCCCGGTATCTATTACGTATCTGATGCCCGGAATGGTAATGGAAGTCTCGGCCACGTTGGTTGCAACCACGATCTTTCTGCCTGAAGCAGGTTTGAAAACCCTTGCCTGATCTTGTGCAGCCAGCCTTGCATAAAGGGGCAGAACAGTTGCGCTTTTGTATTTTCTGCCTTCCAGAATCTCGCAGGTTTCGCGTATATCGCGCTCCGTGGGCATAAACACAAGCACGTCACCAAAGGCGGATTCTTTTTCTATCCTGTCCATGGCGGCCGCAGCCGCTTCGATATAGGAATATTCACCGCCTTCGCCGCTTATCTGCCCGGGCGGCATCCAGCGGACCTCAACCGGGTACATGCGCCCTGAAACCTCTATAACCGGTGCGCTGTCAAAGGCTTTTGAAAATTTTTCGGTGTCAATTGTGGCAGAGGTGACAATTAACTTAAGATCCTTTCGCACGGAAAGAAGATTTCTGAGCAGGCCGAGCAGGAAATCTATGTTTAAGCTCCTCTCATGGGCCTCATCTATTATCAGGGTGTCATACTCGTTTAAAAACCTGTCAGCCTGGGTTTCGGCCAGCAGGATGCCGTCTGTCATTATTTTGACCGCGCTCTGCTCGCTTGTACGTTCAGAAAAACGAATCTTGTATCCGACGCTCTGGCCGGTTTCCTGTCCAAGTTCTTCGGCAAGCCGGTTTGCAACTGTTACGGCGGCAATCCTTCTGGGCTGGGTGCATCCGATTCTTCCCTCTTTTCCGCGGCCCGCCTCCAGGCAGAACTTGGGAAGCTGGGTTGTCTTGCCCGAACCTGTCTCCCCGGATACTATAACCACCTGGTGATTTGAAACCGCCTCGATTATTTCATCCTTTTTTTCAACAATCGGCAGTTCGCGGTTACAGGAAGCATTGGGCAGGGATTCCAGACGCTTCTGCTTTATGCGGGCTGATTCGGAAATACGGCGGTAAAGCCTGTCCAGAATTTTTTCAGCCTTTTTCTTTCCGGCGCGAGCCTTTTTTTTGCGCATGCGTCGTATTTCACGCAAAACCGCGTGCCTGTCCCTGTGAAGAGCCCCGGGCAGGCGGGATTCGATTTCCCTGAGGTATGTCTCTATGTCCTTGTCATGCTGCATGGTTAAAGGATCATAACCATCCGGAAATAAAATTTCAAGCCGGGCACACCGGCCGCCGGCCCGGCCATTTATTCTCCAGGAATTAATCCCCGGGAATATAGCGCTTTGACAAAGCTTCATAATATGATATTAAAAAGCATTTAAAATAATTATTTACAAGAACAAGGCGGAAAAAATAAATGCGCCAATATGCTGGATATATGTCAGGGTTGCTGTGGATAATGATCTGCCTGAGGCCTGCAGCAGCCCTTGGGCGGAAAGCTTCGGCACCCGGAGAGGGACAAAAAATTTTTTATGCCGCAGCGGGTACTGATACAGCCGGTATCTGGGCTCTTGGCCTTGTCCTTCTGGCAAGCCTTGCAGTAAATCTTTACTTTTTCATAAAAACACGCAGACTAAAAGCTGAAACCGCAAGCCACCGGCAAGATCTTGAAAAATCGGTCCTGAGGCAGAAATTTTTGACCGAGGCGATGGATCATTTAAATGACTACGTTTTTTCCCATGATCTGGAAGGCAACTTTTATGAATTTAATGCTTCCGTGCAAAAAGATTCAGACTATACCAAATCCGAACTTGGGGAAATGAATATCAGGGACCTCGTGCCGGAACGGTTTAAAGCAGAGGTGGATGACTATTTGGAAAGCATCCGGAAAAACGGCTCAGACAACGGATATATGCGGATCGTAAACAAAGCCGGCGAAGAAATGATACTTGAATATACCTGTTCCCTGATACGTGGATACGAAAACACGCCTATGGGAGTCCACGGGATCGCCCGCAATATCACCCAGCAAATCAAGACCAGAAAAGCGCTTGAAAAAAGCGAAAAAAGATACAGAAACATCCTGGAAACAATCGAGGACGGCTATTACGAGGTGGACCTGGGAGGCCATTACCGGTGCTTAAACAAAGCCGCTCTGCAAATGCTTGGCTATAGCTGGGAGGAGATCGCAGGAGAGAGCTACAAAAAGATTATAGCCGAAGAGGACCATCAGCAGGTATTTGAGACCTTTAATTATGTTTACCGTACAAAAACGCCCGTAAAGACGTTTCACTGGAGGTCGGTGAGAAGCGACGGCTCCATATGTCATCAGGAAACCTCCGTATCGCTCATGTTCGACGACAAGGGCAATCCTGCAGGATTCCAGGGCATCATGAGGGATATTACGGAACGGACCAACGCCCGGAAAAGACAAAAAGAACTTGAGGAGCAGCTTCAGCAGGCCCAGAAAATGGAGTCCGTCGGCACCCTTGCAGGTGGTATAGCCCATGATTTCAACAATATTTTATTCCCTATAATCGGCTATACAGAGCTTGCAATGCAGGACCTCTCCGAAGAAAGCCAGGCATACCAAAACCTTGAAAAGGTCATGAAATCCTCCGAGCGCGCCAAATCTCTGGTCCAGCAAATATTAAACTTCAGCCGCCAGAGTTCAAACGAACCTGAAGAGCCCGTCTATATCCAGCCGGTGATAAAGGAAACCATAAAGCTGCTTAAAAACACAATACCCGCCTCCATTGAAATCAAATCCGATATACGGGAATATACAGGGAAAGCCATGGTCAACCTGGCCAGAATTCATCAGGTCATAATGAATTTGTGCACAAACGCATACCAGGCCATGGAAAACACAGAGAAAGGTTTGCTGGAGGTAAAACTCAAACAAACGGAAATCACCGGGGAGACCTCGCCCGGATACCGCAACCTAACTCCCGGCCAATATTTATGCGTTACAGTCTCTGATACGGGCTGCGGCATCCCTCCTGAAATAAAGGAGAAAATATTTGAACCTTATTTTTCCACCAAGGAGCAGGAAAAAGGTACAGGCCTTGGACTTTCCGTAAGCTACGGCATTATAAAGCAAGCCGGCGGCAAGATTATGGTTGAAAGCATGCCCGGGAAAGGAAGCACTTTTTCAGTACTCCTCCCGGTAGCTAAAGAGGAGGCGGGATTAATCCGCCCCGGCGCCCGGCAGGGCGCCATGCCCACGGGAACCGGCTGCATCCTGGTGGTGGATGACGAGCAGCAGCTCGTAGAGCTTGAAAAGCGGATGCTTGAAAGCCTGGGCTATGAAGTCATAACCCACACCAGCGCGGTTGAGGCTGAAGAAGCCTTCCGCAACCGGCCCGGGCGCTATGATATGCTTATAACGGATCTGACCATGCCCAACAAAAACGGCACTGAACTTATAAAAGCACTCCGGGAAATCCGGCCGGATCTTCCCGTTATCCTGTGCACAGGCTACAGCGAGACGGTCAGCCGACAGAAGGCCGAAGCCCTGGGGGTGGGGGCGGTGCTGTTAAAACCAATAAACAAAAATGATCTTGCGGTGCTGGTGAGCAACGCTCTTGAAAAAACCCGCAAACAAGACACAACAGAGCCGGAACAGAAAAACCATGTCCAAAATTGAACCGAGGATGCTTTTATGATTCATGAAAAAGTTAATATACCCGATCAGATTCCTGTGCTGGTGGTTGACGACGAGGCGCCGATTACCGAAATGATTCACCAGGCCTTAAGCAAGGCGGGCTATAAATGTTATACGGCTCAAAACGGCGAGCAGGCAATGGAAATAATCGAGAGCACGCCGATTGATGTTGTAATCACAGACATCCGGATGCCAGGCATGAGCGGGGTTGATCTGCTGGAAAAGGTAAAGACCGGATATGACAGCGATGTAATGGTCATGACCGGATTTACCGAGAACTATAATTATGAATCCATTGTCACAGCAGGAGCAAGCGATTTCATCCAGAAACCCATCAGCTTCAGGGAACTTATGATCAGGCTGCAAAGAGTCCTTCGAATGCGCTACCTTTTAATCGATCGGGATCAGATAAACAGGCAGCTCGAAGAATCAATAAACGACCTGGAAAAGGCTTTAAAGGATCTTGGCAAGGCACACGAAGAACTTGACTATGCGTATCTTGACACCATAAGCCGACTGGTGAGCGCGGCGGAATACAAGGACGAGGAAACAGGCGACCATATTGTACGCATGAGCAGGTACTGCACCCTTATTGCAGAAAAACTGGGACTTTCAGAAGAAATGGTCAAGCTTATCCGTTATGCCTCGCCAATGCATGATATCGGCAAAATCGGAATACCCGACCACATCCTGCTCAAGCCCGACCGTCTGACAGCAGAAGAATTTGAGACAATCAAGACGCATACCACCATAGGCGCCTCCATTCTCGCCAATTCCAAGGCGGAAGTTTTAAAAGTAGCCCATGAAATCGCGATGAACCATCATGAAAAATGGAACGGCAAGGGATATCCCCGGGGGCTTCAAAAAGAAGACACCCCTGTGAGCGGAAGGATAGTGGGGATTGCCGACACCTTTGATGCTCTTACATCCAAAAGACCCTACAAAGACCCCTATCCATTAAAAGTAGCCCTTGAAATAATCCGCTCGGAGCGCGGCATAAGTTTTGACCCCGAAGTGGTAGATGTGTTCATGGACAACATCGAGGCTATAAAGCAGATCAAGGGCGAAGTGGACGAAATGCCCAATGTATCCCTTACAGACTTTAATTGGAGCGAGCGCGACAAGGCTGAAAAAATAGACCGCAAAATAAGCCTTATGCTTTAAACAGGCCCGGGGAAATGAAACCGCCAATAACAAGGCACGGGTAGATATAAAGGCGCAAAAATACACAGGGAGGAACAAATGAAATCCTACCGAAAGGAACTTTCTTTTAACGTACCAACGCGAAGGGCTTTTATCAACATCACGCCGCAGGTTGAAGAATGCCTGGCGGAAAGCGGTATTAAAGAGGGGTTAATACTTGTAAACCCGATGCACATAACAGCCTCGGTATTTATAAACGACGATGAATCCGGCCTGCATCAGGATTATGACGAATGGCTGGAAAGAATTGCCCCGCATGAGCCGGTCTCGCAATACCGTCACAATGTGGGAGAAGACAATGCAGACGCCCATATGAAGCGCCAGATCATGGGAAGAGAAGCCGTGGTTGCCGTAACCGAGGGGAAGCTTGACTTCGGCACCTGGGAGCGGATTTTCTACGGAGAGTTCGATGGACGCAGAAAAAAAAGGGTGCTGGTTAAAATTATAGGGGAATGAAATATACACCTAAATTGAGCGTTTCAGATTTTTAAATATAAATTGGCATAATCCTTTACAAAATCAAACTTTTAAAAATCTGAAACCCTCAATTATCTGTTTCCCAGTGTCGCCAGGCAGGAATCATGGGGAAATAAAGCCCCACACAGACCCGGCGGCCGTCTGTTTTTCTCATCAGGCGCGCATAGCGCTCCATCTGAAGGCTGTAGCGCTGCTTTTCCCTGTCGAGAAACTCTGCAAGCCCGCCTCCGGCATGGGTTCCGGTTTTGTAGTCAATAACCCAGCGGACACCCTCCCGGTCAACAAAAGTACGGTCAATTACCGCGTCCACAAGCCGGTTTTCCAGAACCCCGGTTACTGCATATTCGCAGGCACCACTGCTTCTTGCCGACAGTATCCACCTGCCGGTTCCGTCTGATACCGCATTTAAAAGAGCCTGCATGGCCTGCGAAACCGCGGCATCCAGATCGGACTCGGAAATCCCTGCTCTGCGAAGATCCCCGCGCAAAAGCTTTGTTTTCTTTTTTATCCCGGAAAAATCCCAGTTTTCAAGTCCGTCTTCGCATATGAGACGCAGCCAGTTGTGAACCACCGTTCCCACGCGCCGCAGGGTTATCCCCGCCCAGTCAAATCCGGGCTTATAGCCGCCCGGAGGGGTGTGGGTTACTTTCTGCACAGTTTCCCCGGCAGCCGCCGCATCTGCGGGCGGCCCGCAAATACTAAAATCCGCGGGAAGCCTTCTCAACCGGGGCTCCGGCTTGCCTGATTTTACCTTTTCATCCCCGGCAGCAGGAGGATTTTCTTGTGCTGCTTTTTCAAATACGTCTGCCACTGCGGGCCATAAAACACCGAGCAGAGACCTGGAATCAGGGGAGCGCAACCCGCCTGATTCGTCAATACGAAGGTTTCCAAGCAGGTGAAGCTCTTTTTTCGCCCTGGTGGCGGCCACGTATAAAAGACGGCCGGTCTCGTAAAACGCTTTTGTCTGCCTGAGCCTGTGAATATAATCGTATATCTGATCCCGTTCCGCACCGGTCTCGGAAATAGGGGCCATTAAAAGCGATTCATCCGCAGGGGCGTCAGCAAGCTCCTGCCAGAGCAGAAGTGCGGGATCAGGGCTGCGGGGTGCCTTTCCAAGTCCCGGAATCACAACCGTATCAAACTCCAGGCCCTTTGCCTTATGTATGGTCATGACCTGGAGGCGGGGGTCCGCGCCCGGGTCAGGCCCGGCAAACAGGTTAAACACCCCCTGTTCAAACCCGCTGATATCCGATATCGGCTCAGAGCCTGCATAAGCCTCAAGATAATCCAGGTATACCGGCACATCGGCAAGTTCGGCCCTGTCTGATGCGGCTGCCGGACCTCCCAGGGCAACCCATGCGCCTTCAACAAGCCTGCGCAGGCTGCGCCTGCCGTGCTGGCGCACTGCGGCATCCAGCGCCGGTTTTATACGAAGCAGACGCGTGCGGCCGTCTTTGCTAAGTGCGGATACAACATCCTGATAATGAATAAGGTTATAAACTGAAGATTTTTGATCCGCCCCTGCAATCACATGCAGGTCCCCAAGGGTAAGCCCGCACCAGGGGGCGCGCAGCACCCCCAGCCAGGCAGCCCTGTCTGCGGGATGGCACAGGGCCCTGGTAAGGGACAAAAGATCGCGCACCATGGGACGCTCTTTTAAGGAATCTATTTCCACGGCTGAAAACCTCAGTCCGGCCTCCCGAAGAGCCGGAACAACAGCCCTTAAATGGGGACGGCTGCGAACAAGCACGGCAGCCGTTTCTTCAGGATAATTCTCAAGGGCCTGTTTCACGCACTTTACTGCCAGGTCCGCCTCCTGCCGGTCATCGCCGTTTATTAAAGGATGGATCTGCGCGGACCTTCCCCCGGAATCATCCATTACAGGCTCGGCTGACATATACGGCACAGCGCCGGTATCAACATCACCGCTTTGCGGCAGAATATGTGAAAAAACCCGGTTTACCCAGTTGACAATTCCGGGTTCAGAGCGGAAATTGCTCCTCAGCACAATCGTCTCCAGGGGCACATGCTCATCCAGCCCGTCTTTCCAGGCTTTTAAAAAAAGCCCCACCTCGGCCTCCCTGAAGCCGTAAATCGACTGCATGGGATCGCCAACGGCAAAAAAGCTCCGCCCTTCTCCCGGGGTCCATCCGGCGGTAAGGCCGCGCATGAGCTCAAACTGGCTAATGCTGGTATCCTGGAATTCGTCCATTAAAATATGGGAAATCCTGTAATCCAAGGACAGGGCAAGATCAGTGGGTTCATCCGGCCCGCCCAGAGCGCTTCTTGCCCTGATGGCAATTTCTGCAAAATCCACCCTGCCGGCCTGCTCAAATACCGCCTGAAGATGGGCGGCAGCCAGTTTCAGAACCCTGAAAAGCGCTTCGAGCACCTCCCACTGCGCCTCGCTATATTCGGGTGCCGGCAGGCGGCGCACTTCATCAAGAGCCCGGGCCAGTTCCGGGCTCTGTGATAGCCTGGCTGCAAGCTTTTTAAACATTGCTTTTTTATGCTCTAAAAACGCCTTTTTCTCCGGATCTCCTGAAGCCGAACCCGGGGGCGGAAATCCGAGATTTTTGTTTACCGCCTTTCTCCAGGTCCCGCCCTTTGTTAAAAAAAGCTCGGCAAGTCCCTGCCAGGCGCAAAGATCCTCCGGGTCGCACCCGGGAAGATCTGCCAGCCCGCCGCCTTTTGTTACAGGTGAATCCGGGGCTTCATCTGCAAGGTTCCGGGCCGCAAACCGGTATAATTCAACCGTCTCCGGGATACAGTCATCAGGGAACCCTTGCCTCAGATTCGCAAGACTCCGGGTTACAACCCACCTGATTGCCGATTCCAGACTTTGACGCAGCTTTTCCGCATCACCGGTATGAGCCACATGACGCAACCACTGATCCCTCCTTGGCAGCATGAGGGCAATAAGATCCTCCACCGCGGACAGACGGTTATCCAGATGGGCAACCAGGGTTTCCACCGACCTGGACCGGTCTTTGCCTCCTTCGAGCTCGGCCACTGTATTGCGCGCAGCCCTTGCATATAACAAATCAGGCTGATCTGTTATCCGGGCCGGGGCGCCGAATCCCGAAAGTACCGGCATCTGCCGGCTCAATCCTGCGCACAGGGCGTCTATGGTCATAATCCGCATCCTGGAGGGATATTTTTCTATCTGCCAGTCCTCGGAAAAATTTTTCTCCCTTGCCTTCCGCGCCAGCTCCCGGGTCACGATTTCATGGTCTTTTTCCAAAGCATTGTCGTCCGCCGCCCGGCAAAGCGCTTCAAGCACCCTGTTTCTCATCTCTGCAGCCGCTTTACGGGTAAATGTTATGGCAAGGATCTCCTCGGGGTGCGCAACCCTTGAAAGCAGCCCCAGGTAGCGCTGGATGAGCAGTTCTGTTTTACCCGATCCAGCCGGGGCCTGTACGATAAAGGATCTTTCAGGATCCAGGGCGAGTTTCCGCTCTGATGAGTCAATGATCTGCTTCATTGTCAGCCTCCCGGCCGGCCCCGGCTTGTGCTTTCGCCTCCCATATCCTGCACACCTGGGAAAGATCACAGTAGCGGCAGGCCTTGTTCTCAGAGAACGGCAAAACAGCCGCATAACCCGCCTTTATCTCTTCGGCAAGATCGTATAATTTTATTTCCCAGTAATCTATAATCCCGCCAAGGCTTTGAAAATCACCTGCAATTTTCCGGTCATCCATAACCCCTCTGCACCCGGGCACGATTCCGTCTGAGGAGGCAATTCCGATATATCCGGCCTCGTTTTTTTTAACCCGGCCCAAAAACACCCCCGCAAGCCTGTCTTTTCCCACGGCCAGGCTGTAGAGGGGGAGCTGGGGTTCTGTGAGGCGTTCGGCAAACCAGTCACCCGCAGAGATGTCCCCGGTTTTATAGTCAATTATTACGAGCCGGCCGTCATCAAGCCTGTCGATCCGGTCTGCTGAAGCTGAAATACGTATTCCGCCTATATCCAGATTTATCCTGCTTTCAGTTGCTTTAACCGAAAAAGGAGCGCGCCCGGTTTCGGCTGTGATCCACTCCCTTATGAGATTTTTCAGCCGCAGGGTTTCGAGCCGCGTGAACCTGTCGGTAAATGTCTGCGGCATTTCCCCGGCAATTTTGGAAACAGCCGCTTCCACAGCCTCCCTTATACGGTCTTCGATCTGATAGGGGCTTAGTTTCTCAAGGGCACTGCTTTTGCCAAGCCCCCGCCAGAAAAACTCCAGTGCCCTGTGGACCAGGGTGCCTCTTTGCCAGGGCTTTAAGCCGGGCTCAGGGGTTTCGGGCGCACAGGCCCCCAGGCGGTATCTTGCGTAGGCCTGGAAAGGACAGAGGGCCTGGGACTTGAATAGTCCGGTTCCCCCGCCCATGTCCGCCCCCTGTGTTACAGGAGTGCCTTTGGTATCAACAATTTCCTGCACATCGGCGCAGCAGGATATCTGCCGCCAGTATTCGTCCTGCCCTGAAGGCAGGACATCGTCTGGATGATGCTGCTTTAAGTGATCTATCAGAGGACTTGGAAGCCGGATGCTTTCCCCGTCTGTTTTGCCGTAACTGCATACAGTCTCTTTTGCTGATTCAATCAGACGCTCTGTTATCTTTGCTGAATAGGAAAGTTCCCTGGCCGGACTGCAGCGGGGAAGGCCGCTGCTGCGCTGGATGTCCACCGGAACAAACGGATTGGGCCTTGCCGGGGGAGGCCATTGCTCGTGATGAAGCCCCATTATCCACAGCGCGTCGAATTCCTCGCCGGCACTCTCAAGAACTCCGGAAATGCGGACACCGGCATCCGGCTGCTCCGGCTGAAAAGGCGTATCCGAAAGCCTGCGGGAAAGAAGGCCGAGCGCCATTGTAAAAGATACCGGCCCCGTGAGGGAACCGAGGCCCGAGAACGACTCCAGGACGTCGTGCCATGCTAAAACCGTCTGGTATTCCGCAGACGCCTGGCTCCTCTCTCCGGGCCATCCAGCATCCTCAAGAATTTTTGAAAATTCTTCCATCCATTTGTCAGGCTCCTGTTCCCGCGGCATGTTTTGCGCGCGGACGCGTAGTTTTTCCAGGATGCCGGCAAGTATCCGCAGATCAGAACCGCCCCGCAAAGATCTGATCCTGGACGCGGCAGCCGCGGCGACCCCGGAAACAGTGAAATAAAGATCACCTTTATCCCTTATTTCCGCATCCAGGGCAGCCCTGGAAGTATATTCGCTTTCAGCCCCGCCTGTAAACGGCAGGCGCAGAATACGGCTCCATTCAAGCACTTCCGCTCCCCGGCGGCCAACAAGTTCCAGGACGGCTTTTGCGGCGGAAATAACAGGATACTGCAAAAGCGGCGGTGCTGCTGAAATCTGAAACATGCTGTTTTCAGGCTCGCTTCCTGAAAAAACGGCAGAAGGGTGAAACACGTCTGCAAACACCCTGCGCACGGTCTCTCGGTCTTCGGCCAGCCGCGGGGAAACCACCCCGATCCTGGCCCGGGGATTTTCCTCAATACGCTGCCTGGCCCAAAGGGCCGCGGCCCTTATTTCAGAAGAATCATCTTCAAGGCAGACCCTGCAGGCAGAGACATTTTTTTGGGGCCTGGCCGCGGCAGAAACACGGGTGCCGGATTCACGGATAGCGGAAATAAGCTCCAGGAGCGCAGGGCTGTATTCATCGAATCCGGCCAGTATCAGATCCCCGGGCGGGGGGACAAGGCCGCGGCGCACTTTTTCCGCAAGAAAAACCGGCAATCCGGCTGTATCCATGTATCGGTTATCCCTGCAGAATTTTTCAAAAGACGCCGCCCACCCGGCAAAAGCCGCGGAATCCGGCGCCGACCATTCAATGCCTTGCCCTGTTTCAACCTTCCACTCCCTGCACAGGCCCCAGGCCTCCCGGGCCATGCGCGCGGTTTCAGATAAGCCCAGAAGTTCGGCCCCGTTGTCTGATTCAGAAATAATGCGCTCCCACACAAGGTTTTCCCGGAAGTCGTCCATCAGATGCAAAAAAACCTCCCCGGATTCCTCAACGGCCGGGCAGGACCGGAGATAATCCCTGAAAAACCTTGAAAGCCAGGCACCAAAAGGCAGAATGTCGGGAGTCGGCCAGGCTTCATTCCCTTTTTCCATACGATATTCTGCATATCGTGCGGCCATGCTGCGGGAAAGTCTTCTGGTGGCTGTGGTAAGCACCGCTTCGCGCCCCGCCAGCCTGTCAAAACATTCATGAAGGGATATTTCAGCAATTTTGGGATTCATAAAACAGTCGAAACCAGCATGTTCCGGAATTATTGTTGACCTGCACGCACTGTTGGCGTTAATGTAATTATTTTTTCAGATAAGGTGACTGTTTTAACCGAGCATGCAGAAACCGCAGATTTAATATATAATAAAGAATAAACATATTAAAATCAATGGCTGATAAAACGGAGCAGCATTCAAAAAAGGACCTGGTAGCAGACTGGGAGCGTCTGGCAAAGGTGTTTATCCGGCCCGAAGACGATGCATCACGGGCCACCCTTATCAAGTACATGGAGCGTATCCTGTTCGGCCTCCACGATTTTTTGAAAACTCACGTGGGCATAACAGAGGCAAAAAGCCTTCGCGAACTTTCAAAAGACTACATGCGCACGGATATAAACGAAGATCCTGAAAAAAAACTAGCAAACGTAATAACCTGCCTTATAAAAGAAACCGCCCCGCATGCGGTAAACGTGGCATCGCCTTATTTCGTGGGCCACATGACTTCGGCGATACCATTTTTTATGGTGCACTTAAAAACAATCGTAAGCGCCCTGAATCAGAACCCGGTCAAGCTTGAGACCTCCAAGGTGGTCTCCATTATTGAAAAACAGGTGCTTGCCAAGATCCACCGCATGGTCTACGGCCTGAATGAGGAGTTTTATCTTGAACATGTCCAGAACGCTGAAACCAGCCTGGGCGTCTTCACCGAGGGCGGGACCACGGCAAATCTAACCGCCCTGTGGGTGGCAAGGAACGCAAACTTCCCCCCGAAAAACGGTTTCCGCGGTATTGAGCATGAAGGTATGCCCGCGGCCTATCGGGCCTACGGGACAGAGAGATGCGTAATTCTGGCCTCAAGGCTTGTGCACTATTCCCTAAGAAAAGCGGCCGGCATCCTGGGCATTGGAAACGACAACGTGATTCCCGTGGATATAGACGATACCTGCAGAATGAAAATGGATGCCTTTGAACAGACAATTGAAAAAATCAGGGCAGAATCGCCTGAAACCTGCATTCTTGCCGCAGTGGGAATTGCCGGTGCAACCGAGACCGGGACCGTGGACCCGCTGGATGAAATGGCGGATATATGCCGCAGACACAAAATTCATCTCCATGTTGACGCCGCCTGGGGCGGACCCACTCTTCTTTCGAAAAAATACAAACACCTGCTTGCAGGGATTGAAAAAAGCGATTCAGTGACCATAGACGGTCACAAGCAGTTCTACATGCCCATGAGCTGCGGGATGGTATATTTCCGGGATCCGTATATCATGGATGTGATCTCCTATCACGCAAACTACGTAAACCGTCGCGGTTCGGTTGACCTGGGGATAAAATCGCTGTCCGGCTCCAGGGAGGCAAATTCGCTAATACTCGATTCCGCCTTAAAAATCATGGGCAGCAACGGTTACGCCCTGCTTATAGACCACGGCATTGAGACGGCCCGAGCCTTTGCAGAAGAAATAAGGCGGCGTCCCGACTTTGAACTGGTCACAGCTCCGGTCTTAAACATAATTACCTACAGATACTGTCCTGAGAAGACCCTGGAAAATCTTGCCGGAGCCGGCCGGGAGGAAAGGTGCCGCATTAATTCGGAACTAAACAAAATAAACAGGGATCTGCAGAGAGGGCAGCGCGAGGCGGGCAACAGCTTTGTATCGCGCACCACTCTTCAGCCCGCACCCGGATGCCCGGAAAGCACGGTAGTGCTTCGCGCAGTGATAATGAACCCCATGACAGACATGAAAATCCTGCGCGAAATACTCGATGAGCAGCAAAACATTGCAGAACGCCTTTTAAAAACTGAACCGGCTTGATTTTTTGCAGGCACTTACCTGTATTACCGGCCTTTACTGCCTAAAGCCGCCTGTCTTCCCAGTTCAAACGCCTTGAGATTTGGTTCCACAAAAGACTGTTTCGTGATTTCCCTGATCGAATCCTCAATGCTCTCAGGTGTCAGCGGGAGCAGATCCGCTGCTGTAAGGGCTCCGAGCAACACCATGTTTGCGGCAAGAACATTTCCGGCCTGTCTTGCCAGCGCGGCGGCATCAAGGGTTATCAGCCGGGCGCACTTTGCGGCAAGCAATGACTTTATGGTCTCTGGTTCCGGATAGGTTCCGGAGCCTATGGCTGCGGTAAACGGGGGCAGGGGTGAGGTGTTTGTAACAACCGCAGTATTCTTATTGCATTTTTTTAATGCGCGCAGGGCTTCCGCCGGTTCAAAGCCGAGCAGAATATCGGCCTCGCCGTCCGAGATAATCGTACTTTGGGCATCTCCGAACACGAGATCCGATTCCACGACCCCGCCTCTCTGGGCCATGCCGTGAATTTCGCTCATGCGCACCGGCACCCCGCAGCGGCCGGCGGCCTCCCCCAGAACCCGCGAGGCAAGCAGATTGCCCTGCCCGCCCACGGCTACCATTATCAATCGGGTTACATCCATTACTTATCCTCCTTAAGCGGCACAATGGCGTTTTCCGGGCACACCTGGGCGCAGACCGAGCATCCCGTACACATTGCCGCGTCAATATGCACCCTGTCGTTTTCGATGTAAAAGGCCGGGCAGGCAAGCTCGTTTATACAGTTGCGGTGATTGGCGCACTTGTCAGGATTTACCGTAAAGGGCCGCCCTGTTTTCTTGTTAAGGCTTTTTGACAGAAGCACGCATTCCTGCCGGGCGATAACCACCGATACCCCTTTGAAGTCAACCGCCTCCTTTATGGCTGCAATACTTTTCTTTACGTTATAGGGCCTGATAACGCTTAAATGCGGCACGCCTATACCTTCAACAAGCGATTCTATTGAAATCCGACCGTAGCCCTGCCTTCCGAATGCAGACATGTCGACTCCCGGATGAGGCTGGTGCCCGGTCATGGCTGTTGTCTGGTTGTCCAGAATAACAAGGGTGATGTCGTGGTTGTTGAATACCGCGTTTATAAGACCCGGAATTCCTGAATGAAAAAACGTGGAATCTCCGATATAGGATATGACTTTTTGGCCCGTGGCCCGGGAAAACCCTCCGCCCGTGCCTGTGGATGAGCCCATGCATATCAGGAAATCCCCTGATGAAAGAGGCGGCAGAAAGCCCAGGGTGTAGCAGCCGATATCAGTGGGCTTTATGGTCTCCATGCCCTCTGTTGCCTTGTTTACGGCATAAAACGTAGCCCTGTGAGAACATCCCGGGCACAGATTGGGCGGCCGCTGAGGAATTTCCGGCACATCGGTTAAATCAAGAGGATCCGGGGACTGGTACGGAACTTCGAAATAGGCGGCTATTTTTTCCCGCACCATTGCTGGATCATACTCAAAGAGCCTGGAGAAAAAATCCGGACCCTTTCCCCTGATCTCAACGGCCAGCCCGGCCTCCTGGGCCAGGGCCTTTACAGACTCCTCCATGTAAGGCTCGCCTTCTTCCACCACCAGCACTTTCTGACAGCCCCTGAGAAATTCCTTGATCTTTCGCCCCGGCATCGGGTGGGAAAACCCTATCCGCAATATACTGACCTTTTCAACTATATCAAGATCGGTCACAGCATCGGCCACATAGTTGTAGCTCACCCCGTTTGTCACTATACCCCATGGACCGCTTCCGTCCATGAAATTGTATTCGGAATCCGAACTAAGCGATTCTGCCCGGGCAATGCGCTCAAGCAACCTTACATGAAGATTTCGCGACACCGCCGGGACAGTTACCAGGTGAAACGGATCTTTTACAAATTCGCCTCTCTGGGTTACCGGGACAAGCTCGCCGGGCAAAACAGGCCCTGTGGAATGATTGATCCGGGTGGTGGTACGGAGGATAACCGGCTCGCCCAGGTTTTCTGAGAGCTCAAACGCATAGGGAACAATTTTTCTTGCCTCGTCAATGCTCGATGGCTCGAGTACGGGCAACCCTGAAAGCTTCCCGTAGTATCTGTTGTCCTGCTCATTCTGGGACGAAAACATGTAGGGATCATCTGCACAGACTATAACCAGTCCCGCCTTTACTCCAACGTATGCCAGGGTCATCATGGCATCTGCGGCCACGTTCATGCCCACGTGTTTCATGATGCACATGCTTCGCACGCCCGAATTAGCAGCAGCAGCAGTGACTTCAAGGGCCACTTTTTCGTTGGTGCTGTATTCAAAATAAAGATCGGTTTCTGAAGAAATCTGGTACAAATTTGCGGAAATCTCGGATGACGGGGTTCCGGGATAGGTGGCGGCAAAGGCGGTACCCGCTTCCAAAGCTCCCCGGGCAATAGCCTCGTTTCCCAGAAGCAGCAGGGTTTCGCCCGTGTTTTTTTGCAGCAGCTTATGCATAAGAGTTTTCCTTTATGCTGGATTTGATTTCAGGTTAATCAAGTCTTAAATTAAATGATTCATATAACAGGGAAGCAAACAGTGTAAAGTATTTTTAGCCAAGGCGGGGGGTCCGGAAAAGAATAAAAGAGCCGGTTTAATTTTTTGCAGGGACCGGTGCAGCTCAAAGATGTTTACAATCCACGGGGGATTCGATATAAATGGAAATAATTTTTTAATATAACCTAAATTGAGGTATGCATGGATGAACGAAAAACACTGGTAATTGCCACCCGCAACAAGGGCAAATCCTCGGAAATCCGGCAGATGCTTTCCGGGTATCCCGTGGAAATAAAAGATTTAAATGATTTCGGTCCCATCCCGGAAGTAGAGGAGGACGGTGAGACCTTTGATGAAAACGCCTATAAAAAAGCCTCTTTTGCCGCAAGGGTTCTGGGTCTGCCTGCGCTGGCAGACGATTCCGGCCTGTGCGTAAACGCCCTGGGAGGGCAGCCGGGGGTTCATTCTGCCCGGTTTGCCGGAAAAGACGCCACCGATGAACAAAAATGCGCAAAACTGCTGGAAATGCTCAAAAACGCCGAGGACAGGAGCGCTGCTTTTGTGTGCGTAATATCAATAGCCGTGCCCACGGGCGCGGCCCTTACCTATGAAGGCAGGAGCGAAGGAGTAATTGCGCAGGCGCCTGAGGGCAAAAACGGATTCGGCTACGACCCTGTATTTTATTACCCTGACTTTGAAAAAACCTTTGCACAACTGACGGCTGAAGAAAAAAACAGGGTCAGTCACAGGGGCAGGGCTTTATGCGAGCTCAAAGAGGAATTCGAAAAAGTGCTTAAGTGGATAGACCTGCAAATGCCGGTTCAGGAAAAATTTTCCTGTAGTTCTTATACGGGATCATAAAAGAGCCAGGGCATAAAAAAATCAAATACATGAGACAGGAAATTTCAGATGGCCATTGAAACTCTTAACCAGATGATAGCAACTCATCCCGAGGTATTAAACAACCTTCAGCGTGCCCGGATCACCCGGTATGCGATCGACCACCGCGAAGCCCTGGTGCTGCCAAGCGGCGCACTTTCCACCTGGACTCCCAGGGAATCCACGGGCCGCTCCCCGCAGGACACTGTGATTGTAAGGTACCCGGAGCTCGAAGAACACATAGACTGGAGTTCCCCGAACAATCTTTCCATTGATCCCGACACATTCCACAGGCTCTGGGTAGATGCCCTGACCGTGCTTTGGAAAAAACCGCGCGTTTTTGTAACAGACAGGGTGATAGGGGCCGACCCCTCCTACGCCCTCCCTGTTAGAACAGTCACGGACCGGGCCCTGGTAAGCCTTTTTACAATGAACATGTTCCGGCCGCTTCCCGAAAGCATTGGGAAAAGCGTCTTTGCCGACAAACCCTTTACCCTTGCCGTGGTTCCTTATGACAAGATTGAGACCTCCAAATACGAGGGGCTGCTAAGAAAACGGGAAGACGGCTCAACATCGGATATGATAATTGCAATGGACTTTAAAAACCGGCTGGGTCTGGTCTATGGATCTGCTTACTGCGGAAGCGCAAAAAAGCTTATGTTCACGGTGATGAATTATTATCTGCCCCATGAAAACATTCTGCCCCTGCACTGTTCTGCAAACGAGGACAGAAACGGCAAAGTTTCATTATTTCTAGGACTTTCCGGCACCGGCAAAACAACTCTTTCCGCTGATATAGACAGGGCCCTGATAGGAGATGATGAGCACGGCTGGGATGAAGGCGGCATAGCAAATTTCGAGCAGGGCTGCTATGCAAAACTAATAGACCTTGATCCAGAAAAAGAGCCGGAAATTCACAGGGCGGTGTTTAACCCGCGCGAAGTGGAAGAAAACGGGGTTATAATAGAAAACTGCATGACATATCCCGACGGCTCCGTTGACGTATACGACGATCGCTTAACCCAGAACAGCCGTGCATCCTATCCGCTAAGATATCTGGACAACGTAAAAATCAAGGGCACCGGCACCCATCCTTCAACAATCATTTTTCTGACAGCGGATGCAAACGGGGTTCTGCCGCCCATATCAAAGCTCACCCCGGAGCAGGCAATGCTGTGGTTTCTGATGGGATATACCAGCAAGCTCGCAGGCACGGAAACCGGGATAAAGGAGCCGCAGAGCACCTTTTCAAGGTTTTTCGGCCAGCCCTTTATGGCAAACAGGCCCGAATATTACTCAAACCTGCTGGGCGAAAAGATGAAAAACCACAGAACCAGGGTTTTTCTTGTAAACACCGGCTGGAGCGGCGGACCATACGGCACCGGGTCGCGCATTGACATCACCATGACCCGCGCAATGTTAAATGCGGCAATGGATGGAAGCCTCGATGGCGTAAGCTATACGGAAAACAACCTTTTCCATTTAAACGTGCCAGACTCCTGCCCCGGGGTACCTGCTGAGATACTGCATCCTGAAAACACATGGCCTGACAGGCAGGCCTTTGAAGAGCGGGCACAGGCCCTGGCAAAAGAATTCTCGGACTATTTTGACAAGGCCTACGCAGAGGCTGAAATCGATTATTCGGTCCGCGCCCAGTGCCCGGGAAAATAAAAAAAGCCGCAGAATTTAAAATGACGGAAGAAAACAGGGAAGACAGAGAAATTCAAATACAGCATCGTCAGAGACTGGCCAGGCTCGACGAGGAAAAAAGACGCATTCTGGCCAAACCTGCCGAATCGGCCCTGGACGAAATCCTGGAGCATCCCCGCGCCACCGCGCTGGTACATTCCATGGCAGAAGAGGATTTCTTTTTCCTCGTCCATGATATAGGACCGCAAGACGCCCTGGAGCTTCTTTCCCTGGCCTCAAACCGCCAGTGGGAATACATACTCGATGTTGAAATATGGAGCCGGGACCGGATAAGCACGGGCGCCCTTACCCACTGGATGAACCTGCTGTCCATGGCCGACGGTGACAGATTTATCAAATGGGCCATGGAAGAAAAATCCGAACTTCTCGAATACTACCTCCAGGAAGCCATTGAAATCCGGGTGTTAGAAGACCAGCAAGATCCCGGAGACTTCCCGGACGGGTTCTTTACCTATGACGGTGTATTTTATACCCGTCTCAGGGAGGATTTCCTGAATGCTGCAAAAGACGATGAAACAAGGGAACAGAGGGAACATTTCCTGTACTCCATGCTCCAACGCCTTGCAGACGAAGATCACCTGCAGTTTCAGGCAGCTCTGCTCCGCAGCCTCAATGTAATGCCCTCGGAAAGCGAGGAGGATTCATTCAGACTGCGCAATGTCAGGCTTGCTGAAAAAGGTTTTCTTCCCTTTGACGAAGCCATAGGGATTTATGCGCCCATACGTCCGGAATCGGTTCGAAAACGCAAACCCAAACAGTATTTTTCGGATCAGGAGACCGACTTTACGGTACCCGTGCCTGTGCAGCACAGTGCTGTAATGGCCGGCAACACGATTTTTTCCACCGCCCTTTGGAAAATAGACGCACGGGAACTTCTAAACGAACTGCAGATAGAATTTGCCGCACTTTGCAACAGGATAATCGCGGCGGATCAGCAGCCGATCAGGGGGCGTGAAGAACTCCGCGACACGGTCCAAAAGAGCTGCGGGTATTTAAGCATTGGAATACACAGGTTGGCCGGCACAGACGAGACCCCGGGGCCGGAACAAAGCGCATCGATTCTGCGGGAATACTCCATAGAAGACATATTCCGCACCGGCTGGGGACTGGTAATGGATCTGAAGGGAAAAGCCCGCAAATGGAAGGACAGAAGCTGGTTTGCCAGAAACAGGCTTGCCTTAAGCTTCTGGGGAGAAAGGCTTGTGGGTTATATAGGCGGACTTTTGATTGCACGGCCCAAATACTTTGACAACTACGAAACAGGAACCCTTTACAGGGAATTCGCCTCCATGGCTGATTTAAAAAAAGCCGCCGGGGCCCTGGAGGAGGCAATGGCCTTTGACAGCATATTTTCGTGTATTGAGCCGGATATGGACAGGCTGCCGGACCTGCATTTTCTCACCCATGAAAACCTTCTTCTCACCATGTGGGCAAGAGACAGGCTGGGCCTGCCGAGGGGTGTTGAATCAATCCCGGTTGCAACATTCCGGCCTTTTTTTAGCAGTCTGTGGACTGATGGCGGAATTAAAGGGTCGGCCAGAAAGGATTTTATTTCATGGCTGAGCAATGAAAGCGGCTTTACCGAAAAAGAGCTTTCCACCAAAGCCGGCCGTGCCATAGAAAATCTGTTTTCAAAGGTTGAGGATGAATATTGTGCAGTCTCCGCACAAGATCTGGATCCGCGGTTTATACACCTGTTTGTCCTGAAAAAAAAATAACGCGTCTGCCAAATGACACTGCTTCTCTTCTATCTAACTCTGGCACTTGCCATTTCTTTTCTGTGCTCCATTATGGAGTCGGTGCTGCTTTCCATAACTCCGAGCTTTGCAGCCGCATTTGAAGAGGTATATCCTAAAACAGGTGCTCATCTGCGCAGGATGAAAACCGATATCGACCGGCCGCTTGCCGCTATTTTAAGCTTAAACACCATTGCACACACTGTCGGTGCCGCCGGCGTGGGTGCACAAGCCGCCACAGTATTCGGAAATCAATACCTAGGGGTTGTCTCGGCTGTACTTACTTTTCTTATACTTGTATTCTCGGAGATCATCCCAAAAACCATAGGAGCACTCTACTGGAGGTCTCTGACCCGTCCCACCGTGGTTCTTCTGCGCGGCATGATATTTGTCCTCTATCCCCTGGTCCAGCTTTCCCGTTTCGTTACCTATCTTTTTTCAAAAGGCAAGGGACTCAAACCTATAACCAGGGAGGAAATAAGGGCCCTTGCAGACCTGGGTTTCGAGGAGGGCCTTTTTCTGGAAAAGGAATCACGGATATTAAAAAACCTGATGCGCTTTACCTCCCTTCGGGCCGAGGATATCATGACACCCAGAAAAGCCATGTTTACCCTGCCCGAGGAGATGCCCATAAAAGACGTCTACGAAACCTATTCCAGCATTCATGTTTCCAGAATCCCTTTGTATGAAGAAGACAGAAAAACCATCAGGAAATATATTCTCAAAGACGACCTTCTCCTGGCGCTGGCCACCGATGATACAGAAAGAAAGGTCTCACAACTCGGCCGCGAGATCCTGGCCGTGCCTGAGACGGTCAACCTTTTTCGCCTTTTTGAGCAATTGCTGGACCGCAGGGAACATATCGCGCTTGTGGTTGACGAATACGGGGGGATTGCAGGCCTGGTGACCATGGAAGACATACTCGAGACCCTTCTCGGCACTGAAATAATAGACGAGACAGACACCATCCCCAACATGCGCAGGTGGGCAAGAAAACAGTGGTATGAAAGAGCCCGCGCACATGGCCTGATACCGGATGAAGAAGAGGAAGAAAAACCCGCCTGCGCCGGAGAAAAGGAGTTTTAAAAACCGTGGGAAGAACTAATCCGCTGCTTGCATTTGCATGTTTTATTTCAAAAGGCGGGTGGAGCCGCGGCCTGTGCGCCCCTCTGTTCAGAAAACTCGAAATACTGGACATAGTGGATAAACGGGGACGCATTTGCGGGGCCGCCCCCCGCAGCCGGGTGCACGGAGACAACAGACTGCTTCACAGGGTGGTACATGTACTGATATTTGACAACAATGGCAGGCTGCTGCTGCAGAAGCGCTCCATGAAAAAAAAGGTGGCCCCGGACAAATGGGACACATCCGTGGGCGGACATATTGATTTTGGCGAATCCCCGGATAATGCAATGCACAGGGAAATGGAAGAGGAATTGGGCTTAAAGCCGCTCTGTCCCGAATTCGCCTACAGCTACATACATGCCAACAATTTCGAGTCAGAACTTGTATTTACTTATATATCCGGATACGAGGGTTCCCCCAGACCAAATCCCGCCGAAATAGAAAAGGTGAGGTTCTGGAGTCATGGTGAAATAATTGCGGCCCTTGGCACCGGAAGGCTAAGCGACAATTTCGAGGATGAATTTAACCGCTACATTCACCACGAAGGACATGGCCCGGAAAGAGGCTTTAAAATACAATGCTGCTGATCGGCTACGCTCTTGTAATTATAATCTCAACAGCCGCTGTCTGGCACGGCAGCTTCCGGCTGGAAAGAACAGCATGCGGCCTGGCAGCTTATTACCGGCTGCCCGCCGTAGTACAGGGCTCGGTTATAATGGCTGTGGGATCGAGCTTTCCCGAACTTTCCAGCACGGTGATCGCCACTCTCGTTCACGGCAAATTCGAACTCGGAGTCGCGACAATAGTCGGCTCCGCAATATTTAACATCCTTGTCATCCCCGGACTTTCCGGGATAATCGGAAAAGAACTTAATACCAGCCGGGAGCAGGTCTACAAGGATGCTCTTTTCTACATAATAAGCGTCACCGTGCTTCTCCTGGTATTTGCCTTTGCCCTTATTTACTACCCCGTGGAAGGCACCCGCTGGGAAGGGACCGTAACCCGTCCCATCGCCCTTATCCCGGTGGCCCTTTACTGCCTCTACATTTTTCTCCAGCAGCAGGACACTTCGGAATATCAGGCGGAAATAAAGGATCAGGATTGTGCTGAAGATCCAGAAGAAGGTGTAAAAAAATTATGGCTCCGGCTTGTAATAAGCCTTGCAATCATTGCCGCCGGAGTCGAGGGGCTTGTCCGCTCGGCCATTGTGCTGGGCGAGCTCTTAAACACTCCTTCCTTTTTCTGGGGGCTTACTATTATAGCTGCGGCCACCAGCCTGCCGGACGCATTTGTCAGCATCCAGTCCGCACGCAGGGGCGACGGCGAGGTAAGCATTGCAAACGTACTGGGTAGCAACATATTCGATCTTTTAATCGCCATCCCCATAGGCGTGCTTATAGCCGGCAGCTCGGTGATAAATTTTGCTGTTGCTGCCCCTACCATGGGAATTCTTACATTGGCCACAGTTGTTCTCTTTACTATGCTGCGCACTCAACTGAAAGTAACCCGCAGGGAATGCGTAGTACTGCTTGTTCTCTATACCGTATTCATCCTGTGGATCGGGCTTGAAACCTTCGGACTCATTGATTTATTGTTTATTTGATCGGGGTCTTTCTGCAGGCCGCCGGTTTTGCTTTTTCCCAATGATACTGTTGACAAACCAGGTGTCAACTGCTTTACTTTACCTAAATTGAACGTTTCAGATTTTTGATGCTCTCGTAAAAAGCAATTTATTTTAAAGGATAACATCCATTTGTATTTTATTGTATTTTAAGAACCTGAAACCCTCCGGGATTTTCAATTTAGGTTTATTTTTTTCGGAATTTAACCTTTGTTAACAGAAGGCACACATGGAAACCGGCAACGCAATTGAACAGAAAAAATCAGAAATAGTGCTGCTTATCGGCAAACTGCGAAGGCTGTGCCTTGCAACCCTGGCACCCCGCAGAACCAGAAGCCGCGTGCAGAAAAGAACAGGAAAATGCCGGCAATGCGCTTCATGCTGCAAATTTGTTTTCCGATGCCCCATGTTAGACGAAAACAATCTCTGCAAAATTTATCATTCCAGGTTTCGACCCCTGGTCTGCAGAAAATTCCCCATAGACCAGCGTGATGTGGAGGAAGTATATATCAGTTCAGGCCGCAGGTGCGGTTACGGCTTCATTGATACCCAAAGCAGACAAAAATCCTCTCACTGAAAGTCCTCCGCGGAAATGCTTTATATAAGATTCTGAAATACAAGTTAATTTTTACCATTCTCTAACATCTGTTATTTGAATCTTAAGGGAGGTTTCGATCATGAAGACCGAAAAAGACCCCGTAAGTTTGCTGACAAGAGCGCTTTCCGTGCAGCTCTCCGAGGACGAGGCCCCCAAAATGGCCGAACTGATAAACGCGGCCCTTCAGTCTGAAAATGTCTACACTGAACAGATTCCTCTATCAGGCGAGGAAAAGCAGGACCTGCTGAGGATAGCATTCGAAGAGCGCATCCTTATTCCTGTTAGATCCTTGCAGTCGGGCTCCTGGGAAGACAGGGTGCTGCGCTTTGCACCGGAGGAAATGTTTTTTATGCCCCATGTCGCCCGTCTGCTTTTTGAAAACGCAAGCGAGACAGGATTTCTTGACGCGGAAACCGCGGTCCGCCGTGCGCTTTCCCATCATCCCGGCAATCATGTGGAGGATTCTGTTAAATTTTTAAAGGAAATAGGACCGCATACAAAGTCCTGCATGGCCGAAGGCGGACTGATGGCTGCGGTGGCCAGGGGGGCGAAAATTACATCGGATGTCCACGACATTGTTGACACCTGCGTGGTTGCCGGTATAATGAGTCCCTGTACCAGGGGTTCTTCGATGCAGGGGCTGGCATGGTATGAATTCCATCCCTGTCTTTACTGGGACCAGAAATTTCAATAAAAACCGGATTTACCGATCCGCAAATCAATAGCAATTAATTAAAACAAGGAGGCATGACAAATGGGCAAAGGAGACAGAAGAACCAAGAAGGGCAAAATTTGGCGCGGAACTCACGGAAAGGCTCGTTCCAAGAAAAATAACTCCCAGAGAGAACACGATAAGGCCAAATCTTAAAAAACCGGTTTCAGCTTTTATACAGCCCGGGTTACGGTGGGGAACTTTGCCGCTTCGGTGTGGGGTAAAAATTTTGCCGCGCTGAACCTGTTCATGAACTCCTGGTTGACGTTTAATTCCAGATAGGTGATTTTCCCTCGCATTGCTTCGATATCCCTTACGGCCCGGCGGTCACGCAGAAGCCTTGCCGCCCCCTTTAAAGAGCTGTTGCCCAGGGGGCGGAAAACATCTTGGGGAAGGTCCGGGAGCATGCCTATTGAGATGGCGGATCCGGGGTTTATAAAGGAGCCGAAGGTCCCTGCCACATAAAAGGCTGAAATATCCTCAAAGGATATTCCGACATAGCCGATGATTGTCTCAAGTATGGTATACATGGCAGCCTTGGATCTGATCAGACTGTCGAGATCCGCCTGGCTGATGGTCAAATCCTTTCCTTCGGCGGAATCCCTGTCGAAGACAACTATAAAGTGTCTCATGCCGTCTGTTTCCTTCAACCGGTCCCCGCAGGCTTCCGGCACAAGACGTCCGCGTATATCCACCATTCCGGCAAGAAAAAGCTGTGCCGCCAGGTCTATCATGCCTGAACCGCAAATACCCCTGGCAGGCGCGTCATCAATTGTATGGATTGAAAACTCCCTGCTTTCCGGATCGATGCAAACCGAATCAATCACCCCGGGACCGGCTGTCGTCCCTATTTCAGAAACCCCGCCCTCCAGGGCCGGCCCCGCCGCTCCCGCGCATGCCACAAGCCATTGGCGGTTGCCCAGCAGCACCTCGGCATTTGTACCCACATCCACGAGCACCGAAATCTCATCGTTTTCATGGAATCCGGCGTAATAAGCACCTGAAATCAGGTCCCCGCCAAAATAACTGCCCGCATTCGGAAAAACAAAAACCCTTGCACAAAAACCGATGTTAATGCCGAGCTCATCGGCCCTGAAAGCACCCGGGCTGTTTACAGCCGGAATATAAGGCTCCCGGATAATCCACCGGGGCGGCAGACCCATGAAAAGATGGGTCATGGCGGTATTGCCGGCAACAGCCATCAGGTGAACCTGGTCGGATGAAATTCCCGCTTTCCTGCAGACGTCCCCGGCGGCTTCGCTGACCCTTTCTGTTATAAGTTTCTGCAGATGCTCCAGGCCTTCCTGATTTTCCGCATAATGTATTCTGGCAAGAATGTCCGGGCCGGCTTCGTCCTGCGGGTTGTCAAAGGCTGCTTCCGAAAGGGTCTTGCCCGAGACCATATCAATCAGCCTTACCACCACCCTGGTGGTACCTAAATCCACCGCCATACCCGCTGCGCATTCATCCCCCTCCGGATCTAGCACATCTATCAGCCGCCATTTGCCATGATCCAGGAAGACTATGCATCTGCAGGCGTAATCCCATTTGCGAAGCCTTTCGGGCAGAAGCTTTAAAAGCTTCAGGTCCATGGCTATGGAATCGGTTTTAAGCTCCGGAGCCAGGGCTTTTTCAAGACGTCCGGCATCCCCGGTATTATCATCCAGCGAAGGGGGCTGCACTGCAATGTCTACAACCCATCCCTCAACTTCCCGTTCCACTTTTCTGTTTCTTCCTTTCTCTAAAGCTCAAACTCCATGTCGCTGCCGACCCCAAAGCACTCGATCCCTTTGCCGTCCTCCGACTCAGCCAGGTGGCTGATGCACTGCCTTACCATCCCGTCCATGTCGTCATCTGTTCTGTCCTGATTCAAATGGAAAAGCCCGAGCCTTGCGACCTCCGCCTCAATGGCAAGCTTCAGTGCATCAAGGCAGGAGGAATGCCCCCATTCAATGCTTTTTTCATATTCCTCGGGCAAAAACTCTGCGTCATGGACGAGCAAATCCGCCCCACGGCAGAATTCCACGTAATCACTGTATTCGCATCCGCCTGGGTGAAGAAAACCCAGTTCATTATCGGTTAAAAACACGAAGGTTTTACCATCCTCCCGGAACTTATAACCGCAGCCGCCGTTTGGATGACTTAGTGCAATAGGGGTTATGGTAACAGAACCGATTTCAAAGGGATGCGGGCAGCCCTCCTTGTAGCTAACCGTGGCTGTAAGGTCCGAATAACGCACCGGGAAATGCGGCGGACGCATCATCTTGGTTACTATGGTCTCCACGTATTTTCCGGGAAACGGGCACCGGTGCATCAAAATCCGGCAATTTTCATTGTATAAAGGCTTGAAAAAAGGAAAACCCAGCAGGTGATCCCAGTGGGAATGAGTAAAAATAAAATTGTAGATATGGCGATTTTCGCGCACCAACTGATTGCCCAGCCTCCGGATGCCGGTACCTGCATCCACGATTATCAGATCATCGCTTCTGGTGCGGATTTCGATGCAGGTTGTATCTCCGCCGTATCTCTCGAACTCCCGGCCTGAAACCGGGATTGATCCGCGAGAGCCCCAGCATTTTATATACATGCGCGCCCCTTTAATTAATGCCTATCCGCCGGTTGCCGCCAGAAACGTATACCATATCCCGTCTTCGGTCCACCGCTGCACAAGTCGGGCCGGACCATAGCGAAACACTTCCTCCACGTATCTTGCCTGGCTTCTTAGAAGCCCTGAAAGCACAAACCATTTTTTCTCATAAAACGCCGGACTGACAACAAGATGTCTCATAACGTCAAAATGAATGTTTGCAATAAGAAGGTCCGCGGGGCATTCCACAAGCTGCCTTGCATCGGCCTGGACCGCGAGGACACGGGGGTCGAAACCGTTTTGCTTTATGTTTTCTCTTGCGGTGCGCACCGCCAGAAAACTGCTGTCCACCGCCAGGACTTTTCTGCAGCCCAGGGCGGCTGCCGCCAGTCCGAGAAGGCCGGTTCCGGTGCCCAGATCCATCGCGGTATCAGGCGCCCCCTTTTCACAGGCAACTTCAACAGCCTCAAGACAGAATCGTGTAGTGGTATGCGTCCCTGCACCAAAGACAACCCCGGGGTTAACGGAAAGTTTAAAACTGCCTTCCTGCGCCGGATTATCAACCCACGGAGGGGTCACGACAAACCTGTCAGTGGAAAACGGCACAATCTCGCCGCCATGCCAGTCCGCATAAGACATGTTATATCTGTCTGCAAGCTCCAGGCGCCTGTCGCTTTCTATGAGGTCTTTGACCTGCTCGTCTGCGGGCCTGTCAAAAAAAAGAAAAGAGACCCCCTCTTCCTGCCAGTTTCCCAGAAAGGAGGAATCAAAGCGGCTTTCCGCATCTCTGTCCCGGACACGCCCCTTTATATAATAAATATGCAGATCGTTATACGGATTGCTCACCGGCTTCTTCTGTTTCCTTCTCCACAATCCTGCCGAACATTTCGTATGCGGCCTGTACTACCGGATTATCCTCGGGCAGGTTGATCATAGGTTCGCCTTTAAGGTCATAGTCATAGACCGTATCGTCTTCAGCAAGCACTCCGCCCAGTTCAATGCCGGCCTCCCGAAGCAACTCCAGGGCCCTCTCGGGCGCCTCCCCGGATTTTACCTGGTTTATGACAACATAACTTTTACCCACGCCCACGTTGAGATTCCTTGCCAGTTCATCTATGCGAATGGCAGCCTGGAGGCCGCGGCGCGAAGCGTCCGTGACAATAAGCAGTATATCGACATTATGAGTGGTCATGCGGCTGACATGCTCCATGCCGGCCTCGTTGTCCATTACTATGTAGGGATAATTTTCCTGAAGCCGGTCCAGAAAATTTGTAAGCAGATTATTTGCGGCGCAGTAACACCCCGCTCCTTCGGGCTGGCCCATTACAACCAGATCATAATCCCCGGCCTCGATAACCGACTGTTCAAGGCGCATGGACATGAATACGTCCTTTGTCATGCCGTTTGGTACATTGCCTTTTTTCATGTCCTCGCGGGCATGGCCCAGGGTATCGGTTACTTCCAGGCCGAGAACTTCGTTTAAATTCGCGTTGGAATCAGCATCAACCGCGAGAATCGGGGTGCGGTCTTTTTTTATAAGATATTTGATCAGCAATCCGGCCACGGTGGTTTTGCCGGTGCCCCCCTTGCCGGCCAGCGCTATTGTAAATGCCATAATGATAAGTCCTTTCCGCAGTATTTACTTTATTAAAAATTATTTAGGCCACCTGCCGCAAACAGTCAAGGAACTTTTGGCAGCAGGCCCTCTCCCGTCATCTTCGGAAAATTACAAAATAACCATTTTACAGCCTGGTGCCAGCTCTTAATCAAAAACCCCGGCAAATCCTGATTCTTGCAGTCTTTACCGCATCGTGCCCGGGGCGGGCGGTTTGCTCTCTGCTGACCGCTTGCGCGCTCAATGCGACTCGCAAACCGCCCGCCCCGGGCACGTGAGATCAAATCCCGGCAAACTTGCAGGCTTTATTTTCAGGCTGTCTTTCCCGGGAATTGCCGCGGAAACTGCATCAGGTTTGATCATTTGACAAACCTGTGTTATTGGTTTTAATGCTTTATTTTTTCTGAATCCTAAATTGAGATGAATCAATCCTTTGATAACTTCAATACTTAACCTGAAAAAACAGGATTACTGAAATGACGGTATTTTCCCAAGACATCGAGGTGCAACTGGCAGACGGCATGGACATGGAGGATATCACCGAAAAACTGGAATCCCTGATTGCGGCCTCGAACATAAAAAACGGTATTCTTTCGGCCACCATTACCGGCTCCACCGGGTCGTTGACCACGATCGAACATGAACAGGGCGTAATGGAGGACCTTAGAAGAGCCATTGACCGTATGGCGCCCAGAGACATTGAATATGAACACGAAAAAGCCTGGCACGACGGAAACGGACACAGCCACGTGCAGGCCGCGATTATAGGCCCCTCGATCTGCATGCAGATCCGAGGGGGAAAAATGCTGCACGGCACCTGGCAGCAGGTGGTGGCAATCAACCATGACAACCGGTCAAGACGGCGCAAAATAGCCGTTACGATCATGGGCGAACAATAAGCACCGGCATGAAAATCCTTCCCGTTAATCTGGCCGCCGCCCTGCGATTTATAACAATTTTGCCGGCCGGGGCCCCGGACTCCTACCATCCCAGGGCAATGATCCCATATTTCCCCGCGGTCGGCCTGGTTCTTGGCCTTATCCTGGGAACCGTTGATGCCGCGGCATGCAGGTTTCTCGCCCAGCCGGCGGTAGGAGCCATAGACGTAACAGTTCTTGCGGTGCTCACAGGCGCCCTGCATCTGGACGGCCTTGCAGATACCGCAGACGGTCTTTTTTCCCACAGGGACAGGGACTCTGCACTTTCAATAATGAAGGACAGCCGTATAGGCGTAATGGGGGCAACAGCCCTTGCGTGCATTCTCCTTGCAAAATACGGGGCGTTCTCGTCGCTGCCTTCCGGCGGAGAACCGGGGTGGAGCAGATTCCTCGTGCTGGTTCTGGTTCCTGCTTATGCAAGATCCTCCATGCTGGCAGGGGTCTATTTTCTCCCCTATGCCAGACCCGCAGGAGGCACCGCTTCGGATCTTTTCACACGGGATCTTAAGCTCCGGGATTTCTGGGGAATATTTTTGTGCGTTCTGCTTTCGGTGATGCTCGGATGGCGGGCTCTGGCTATAATTCCTGCTTTTATTGCGGTTTGCGGCGCCCTGATCATTTTCTACCGTAAACGGATAAAAGGAATTACCGGCGACATGCTGGGAGCCATGTCTGAAATCACCGAGACCTTTCTTCTTATTATTGCCGCAGCACTGTTTTAGGCTTTCTTGTTTTTAAGGGGGTTAAAGCCGGGATGTAAATTCAGCCGGAGCGGCCGCATTCGCCTGCCAGGCGCCGGCCGGCTTCCCTGGCTTCCGAGAGATATCCGGGGAATTCAAAAACATCGCCTTCAAAATCAAGGCCCCGGTAAAGCAGCGAGTCCCAAAGCTCCGCGTCAAAAACGTCAAAAAAATACTTCATTGAAAGAAGAGTCCCTTCAAAAAGCCTTTTTCCCTTTGTTGCGCCGGCGGATATGAGAAGCCCCCTGCGCCTCGGCTCCCGAAGACCGAATGCGGATTCGTCGATCCAGTATTTTTTGACCCACATCGACTGGCACCGGTCCATGAACATTTTTACATGGGAGCTTACTGTGTAGAAAAAAATCGGAGTCGCAAGCATAAGTCCTTCGGCTGACAACACCGCATCGCGAACAGCCTGGAAGTCGTCTTTTATGGCACATTCGCCGTCCTGTCTGCACCTGTAGATTTCCAGGCAGGGCGAAATCTTAAGCTCCCTCAAAACTATCTCTTCAACCTGCGCCCCGTTTTCCCGCGCCCCGGCCACTGCTTCCGAAAGCAGCGCCGCCGTATTTCCTTTTTTTCTGGGACTGCCGTATATGGCAACTATCCGGCTCATGCGATATTTTTCTCCCTGGAGCCCGCTATCATAGGACATCCCGTGGCCTTGCGCACCAGGGGGCGCAATTCCTGCTCCAGCACGGAATAGGAAAAATGCCTGGAAGCCACTTCGTAGTTATTATCAACCATTTGCCTGCAATAGTCGGGATCTGTTAATATTTTTCTGGCCTGGTCAACCGCCTCTTTGGTTACATAACCGTTTAATTCCACCACATCAAAGCCCTTTGGCTTTATATCGGCAGCATAGCTGGAATAGGTATTAATCACAACCGGCTTTTTGTAATAAACCGCCTCAAGAAAAGCATTGCCGAAGCCCTCGAAACTTGAAGGATAAGTTACAAGATCAGCATGAGGATAGACATCCTCCAGGGTATAGATTTTACTGCCTTCCTGGGTCGTGCCTCTTCGGTGGTCTATGATATCCGAGATAAACATGGTATCCACTCCCATCAACTCGGAGTACTCCCTGATCCTCTGCTCATACTGGTAGCCCTCATCTCCTGAAGCATGGGAGATAACAAGCCTGGCCGGCATTTCAAGGCGCCGCACCAGTTCGATTGCATGCTCAATTCCCTTGCGCTTTATAACCCTTGTGGGCTGCAGAATAAGAAACTCATAGTCGTTTATGCCAAGAGAACTTCTTAAGTCTGCGGCATATCCATCCGGTCCCTGGGGCGGATTCTCAAACTTCATAACATTCGGTATCAGGGTCGCGGAAATACCCGTGCGCAGGCTTAGCTGGTCGCAGGCAGTTGTGCTGATAGCTACATGTTCCATGTTGGGCGGGCATGATGGAAATGCCATTCTGAGATAATCTGAAACTGCATTTTTTGAAAAACGCTGGCGCTCCCAGTAAAAATCATGGTGATGGGCTATGGCCGGCATATCGGTTTCGCAGAGCAGCTCGGTTATCGCCAGGCCCAGGGGAATGTTCAAAGGTATGGCCAATGCATTTTCAACCACCAGCAGATCCACCCCGAAGCGCTCTATAAATGCGTAAAGGTGATCCTTCAGGCGCCTCTTCAGGCTTTGTATCCTTTGGGTTATCTCCCTGCCCCTGCTGGTGATGCCATAGAGGCTTTCATGGATCTGCTTTATTTCAGGGTTTCGGAAATGAGCCTCCGGGGCAAGGTAGGAACACTGTGCAGGCTGATCTATTTCTCCTGCAAAATAACAGCATGTAAAATTATATTTTTCAAAAACCTCGACCCATTTTCCGGTTTCCAGGGTCACCCCGTCGGTGCCTCCGAAACGCGTTGAAACAAATCCTGCGGTGTGCATCCTGTTGCAGCGCCGGCAATACCCCATAAATCATTTCCCCCCCGTTTTTGACAGTCCTGAAAAACCGGTTTCCGTACTTTTCAGGTATTCTCTGATAACAAAAAAACAGGCCGGATGACAACCGAAAATATCCGGACCGAAGCCCCGTTTAGTAAATAGTTGTTGCACCTTTATTATGATTGACATCGCTGCAGGGTTTTTTT
>JBKHFD010000007.1:0-45803 GCA_046540355.1 Desulfobacterales bacterium | reverse complement strand
AATAATTTTGCCGGGTTTGGAGTAAAAGGTGAATAAATTCCGGTTTCTTTACTTTAAATGATGGACTCATGAAAAGAAGATTTTCAGATAATCTGGAAAAAAAGGAGGTGTTGTTTTGTTTGATTTAGCTTATGCAATGGGTCAGGGCGGAGAAGCAGGTCAGGGAGGCGCGTTTGGCGCGTTTATACCCATTATCCTGATGTTTGTGATTTTCTATTTCCTTCTGATCCGTCCCCAGCAGAAAAAGGCCAAGGCTCATCAGGAAATGATCAACAACCTGCAGAAGGGCGACAGGATTGTTACAAGCGGAGGCCTTCACGGCACCATTTCATCTCTTGATGAAAATACCGCTACCGTGGAGATAGCCGATAAAGTGCGCGTCAAGGTTACCAGGGGTTCCATTGTCGGTGTGAACAAGCCCTCGGAGACCGGCTCCGAGAAGTAAGAACAAAATCGCTTGATTTACGCATGCTGCCGGTGTTATCAAAACAGCTTTAATAACCCTGCAAAGAGGTGGTGGCATTGAAAGGCTATATTTGGCGCTTGGTTGTGGTGCTGGCAGTGATGCTGGCCGCGGTTATATACGTTCTCCCCACGTTTAAGCCGGAATTGTGGCCGCATAACCAGATCAATCTGGGGCTGGACCTGCAGGGAGGAATGCATCTTGCCATGGACGTGGAAACAGAAAAGGCCGTGGAAAGCACGGTTGAACGCATTCGCGGAGATCTGCGCTCTTATATGCGGGAAGAACGCATCGGGCACAGCGGCATAAAGCCGTCCGGTGAAACCGGCTTGAAAGTCAGACTGCGCGATGCCGGCGATCAGTCCAGATTCGAGGATCTCGTTCAGGATAACTACGGAAATGAGGTTTCCGTGAGATCCACCTCCGAGGAGGACGGCGGTCTTCTTGTTGAAGTAGGACTTATCGGGGAAAGGGACGACGAGATCCGTAAGCAGGCAGTGGAGCAGGCCGTCCAGACAATTCGCAACCGTATAGATGAGTTTGGTGTAACCGAGCCGGATATAAGGATTCAGGGCGGGAGCCGCGTCCTTGTTCAGCTTCCCGGAGTCAAGGATATGGACCGAGCCAAGGATCTTATCGGAAGGACCGCCCAGCTTGAGTTCAGACTCCTGGATGAGGAAAACAGCCTCCAGCAGGCCATGGACGACAGAGCTCCGGACGAGAGCGAGGTCCTTTACCAAAGCAGCGAGGTGGCCCAGGGCGACCCCCGGCCGTATCTTGTCAGAAAGCAGGCCCCTCTTACAGGCGCATATGTGAAAAATGCCCGTGTACAGATTGATCAGCAGTATAACGAGCCCTATGTCACCATAGATTTTGACCGCAGGGGAGCCCGTATTTTCGAGCGCGTAACCGGGGAAAATGTAAATAAAAGGCTGGCAATTGTATTGGACAACAATGTATATTCAGCCCCTGGAATACAGGATAAAATCACGGGCGGCTCGGCCAGGATAACCGGAAATTTCACCATGGAAGAGGCAAGAGATCTTGCAATCGTTTTGCGTGCCGGCTCTCTTCCGGCCCCTGTAAATATTGTAGAAGAGAGAAGCGTGGGGCCTTCCCTGGGGCATGATTCAATCCGAATGGGGTTTATTTCAATGGCTGTTGGCGGTATTCTGGTATTGCTTTTCATGATGCTTTATTACCAGGTGGCGGGAGTGATTGCCAATTTAGCCCTGATATTAAATATTCTGCTTATTGCCGCGGGGCTGGCAGCATTCGGTGCAACGCTTACCCTTCCCGGCATTGCCGGCATAATTTTGACCATAGGCATTGCTGTTGATGCAAACGTGATCATTTTCGAGCGCATCCGGGAAGAGTACAGGCTGGGCAAGTCCCCGGGAGCCGCTATAGGCGCAGGATTCCAGCGGGCGGCGGTGGCGGTGCTTGATGCCAACGTGACAACCCTTATTGCCGCTCTGGTGCTTTTTCAGTTCGGCACCGGTCCTGTCAAGGGCTTTGCAGTAACCCTGAGCCTGGGAGTTCTGGCAAGCCTGTTTACAGCTTTATTTGCGTGCAGATTGATTCTTGATTACTTATACAGCCTGAGACGCTGGAAAACCCTGAGTATCTGAGGATTCGGCCATGGAATTTATTAAACCCGGCGTAAACATAAACTTTATCGGCAGGCGCAACCTGGGATATTTGATATCCGGGGCCTTGATTGCAATGAGCATTTTGACGCTTCTGATACTCGGAGGGCCCAGATATGGCATTGACTTTGCCGGAGGAACCCTGGTTCAGGTGAGTTTCGATGGGCAGGTCAGCACTTCTGACGTAAAGGCGAGCCTGGAGGAGATGGACATTACAGGTGTAACTGTTCAGAGCTACGGCCCTTCTGATGAAAACGAGTATTTGATCCGAACCGCCGAAGCTCTTGCAACGGGTGATGATTTCAGCGAGGAAATAACTGATTCCATGGCTTCTTCGACAGGAGCGGATGCTGAAATCCGAAGGGTGGAGATGGTAGGGCCTCAGGTGGGCGAAACCCTTCGGGAAAAAGCTTTGCTTGCTCTTTTTTATGCCTTGCTCTTTATAACCATTTATATTTCAGGCCGCTTTGAGATGAAATGGATGGTCAGCGCAGTTACAGCAGGGGTGCTCATTGGGGCGGTATATCTTTTCTCCTTCATAGGTGTCAGTATACCGGTTTTGATTCTTGTGGCCCTGATAGCAAGTCTTCTTTTGTTCTGGCAGTTGCATCTTCGTTATGCCATGGGTGCCATAGTTGCATTGATCCATGACGTGATAATAACCGTGGGGGTATTTACCATACTAGGCAAGGAGTTTTCCCTTCCCATAGTGGCTGCCCTGCTGACAATTATCGGCTATTCATTAAACGATACAATCGTCGTATTCGACCGGATCAGGGAAAATCTCAGGCGCTATGCGCGACGCGGCCTGGCCGAAAATATAAATCGCAGCATCAATGAAACTTTAAGCCGCACGATTCTGACATCCGCGACGACCCTGATTGTTCTTCTATGCCTGTTTTTTCTCGGCGGCGATATTATTCATGATTTTGCCTTGGCCCTGATAATAGGGGTTGTTATAGGCACCTATTCTTCTGTTTTTGTGGCAAGCCCGACTCTTCTCATTCTGGGAGGGGAGGCTGCTCCCGCGGGTAGGGAGGCTTCCCCTGATTCTGCGGTATAGGGCTTCTAACCGGGCAAACTGTGTGGTTACGGAATTAAAATGGTTATTCATTCCGGCAGAGACCGGCTTGATCCATGGGTTGCCCTGAGGCACATTCCCGGTGTCGGGCCCCTGATGTTTAAAAGGCTTCTTGATCGTTTCGGCTCTCCTGAGAAAGTCTTTGCAGCTTCCCGGCAGGAACTTGGCAAAATAGAGGGTATGGCGGAAAAAAGCATAAGGGCAGTAATGCGGACCGATTTTTCCGGGGCCGCAAAAAGGGATGCCGCTTCTTGCAGGGAGAACGGATTCAGAATAATTACCCTTGATGATGAGGAATACCCTTGCAGGCTTGCCGGAATACCTGATCCGCCTCCCTATCTTTATGCACTGGGATGCCGGCTTACATCCGCTCCGGCAATTGCGGTTGTAGGTACCAGAAATCCGACCCGCTACGGTGTTTCAATGACCCGGCGCCTGAGCACCGATCTTGCTGCCATGGGTTTTGTCATTGTAAGCGGCATGGCCAGGGGAATAGATTCGGCCGCGCACCTCGGCGCCCTGGATGCCGGTGGAGAAACAATCGCAGTGCTTGGCAGCGGGCTTTCAGTTATCTATCCGCCTGAAAACCGAAAGCTGTATTACAGAATAGCGAAACACGGGGCCGTGATTTCCGAGCTGCCGCCGGCGGAGCCGCCGAATGCTTATAACTTTCCGGCCAGAAACCGGATTATTTCAGGTATAAGCCTCGGCACCATTGTGGTAGAGGCAGCCAGGAAAAGCGGGTCCCTTATTACGGCGGGGCTGGCTGCAGAACAGGGCAGGGAGGTATTTGCAGTGCCAGGAAACATAAATTCGTATAAGAGCACAGGGGCCCATGACCTGTTAAAACAGGGGGCAAAGCTGGTTGAGAAGGCAGAAGATGTTGTCGAAGAGCTTGCCCCTCTTATTGTTTCAGGATATTCAGGGGCCGGCAAGTTTGCCGGATCGGTACGGGCGGCGGGGGAAAATACGGCGGACTTGACAGCCCAGGAAAGTCGGGTATATGATGCGCTTGATCCGTACCCGGCACACATAGACGAGCTTGGCAGAAGGCTGGACATGGATGCGGGGTCATTGCTGGCTATACTTTTAAATCTTGAATTAAAGGGCATGGCAATGCAGATGCCCGGCAAATATTTTTGCAGCACCGGAGCACAAGAGTGAGTAAACCCTTAATTGTTGTCGAATCTCCGACCAAGGTAAAAACCATTAAGAAGTATCTGGGCGATAAGTATAATGTAGCCTCCACTGTTGGCCACATAAAGGATCTGCCCCAGAAAGAACTCGGCATTGACGTGGAAAACGGCTTTACCCCTAAGTACGTGAGCGTTCCGGGCAAGCAGAAGGTAATAAAGGCGTTAAAGGATGCGGCCGGGAATACCGATGAGGTCTACCTGGCCCCCGACCCTGACCGGGAGGGTGAGGCCATTGCCTGGCACGCGGCAGATGTGCTCAAAAAAAAGGGGCGTAATTTCCACAGGGTTCTTTTTCACGAACTCACCAAAAACGGAGTCAACCAGGCCCTTGCCAATCCTGAAGCCTTGAATGAAAGTCGGTATAAAGCGCAGCAGACAAGGCGAATACTGGATCGACTGGTGGGATACCAGATTTCACCCATATTGTGGAAGAAGGTTAAATACGGTCTGAGCGCGGGCAGGGTCCAGTCGGTGGCGGTTCGCATGATCTGCGAGCGTGAAAGAGCCATTCAGGCCTTTGAACCCGAGGAGTACTGGTCGATTACCGCGGCGCTCCAGGGGGAAAATTCCCCGGCCTTTGAGGCAAGGCTTGCAAAGTACAAGGACAAAAAGGTCTTCATTCCCGATGAGAAAACCGCCATGAAAATGCGCGGTGAGCTTGCCGACTCGCAGTTCGTTGTGGATAAAATAACCAGAAAAACCGTCCGCAGGAGACCTTATCCTCCTTTTACCACCAGCAAGCTTCAGCAGGAGGCTATCCGCAAGCTGAGATTTTCGGCAAAAAAAACCATGACAGTTGCCCAGCAGCTATATGAAGGTATTGATCTCGGCGGTGAGACAGTCGGGCTCATTACTTACATGCGAACCGATTCCACCAGGATTTCCGCAGATGCCGCCAACGAGGCAAAAGAGCTGATAAATGCGAGCCACGGCAAAGACTATGCACTGGACAAACCGCGTTTTTTTTCAAACAAAAACCGGACACAGGACGCCCATGAAGCAATCCGCCCCACGTCTGTAAAAAATACTCCTGAAAAGATAAAGACGTATCTCTCAAAAGACCAGTTCGCCCTCTATCAGCTTATATGGCAGCGTTTTGTGGCCTCTCAAATGGCAGAGGCCCTTATAGATCAGAAAAACGTAACAATTTCAGCAGGTGACTACAAGCTTACAGCATCTGGTTCCACTGTCAAATTTCCGGGATTTCTGGCTCTTTACCAGGCAGCAGATGAAAGCGAAGAATCAGCCGGCAGGAAGCAGGAAAAGCACTTGCCTGAAATTTCGGAAAAACAGGAACTCAAACTTATAGGGCTGGAGCCCAGGCAGCATTTTACCACACCTCCGCCCCGGTTCTCCGAGGCAACCCTGGTAAAGGAGCTTGAAGAAAACGGCATAGGAAGGCCGAGCACTTATGCAGCGATTCTTTCCACCATCCGGGACAAGGGATACGTGGAACTGGTAAAGGGCTATTTTCATCCAACCGAGCTTGGCTTTATAATCACGGATCTTTTGGTGGAGAATTTTCCTGACATATTGAACGTAGATTTTACCGCCACCCTGGAAAACGACCTTGACAAGGTGGAATCCGATGAGCAGGAAGCAGTTGAACTTCTGGGGCGTTTTTACGAGCTGTTTGAGCAGCGTGTAATTTCCGCGGCTGAAAAAATGTTAAGTGTTAAGGGACTGGGCCTGCCAACCGGTTATAAATGCCCGGTTTGCGGCAAAGAAGCCAGGATAAAGATAGGGAAAAATGGTCCTTTTCTGGCCTGCGAGGGATACCCGGATTGTACCTGGTCGCGCAATTACATCCGCAATGAAAAAGGCGAAATAGAGCCGGTGGAGCCGACTGAAGAGGCGGCCGAGGGTGAGGTCTGCGAAAAATGCGGCCGTCCCATGGTGGTAAAGCAGGGCCGTTACGGCGAATTTCTTGCCTGCAGTGGTTATCCTGAGTGCAGGCATACAAGATCGATAAACCCGGGTGGAGAGGCAAAATCCACCGGGGTGTCGTGTCCTGCCTCCGACTGTGACGGCGAACTTCTGGAGCGTCAATCCAGACGGGGGAAGGTGTTTTACGGCTGCAGTCGTTATCCCGACTGTAAATTCGCCCTGTGGGACAGGCCTGTTGACCGGAAATGTCCTGACTGCGGGGCTTCTTATCTGGTTGAGAAAAAAACCAAGAAAGAGGGCCTTGTTGTTAAATGCGCTCAGAAGGGATGCGGATACAGGGAGGATTGATTTTTTGCCCGGGTTTTATTCCGATAGCCTGTCGAGATAGGCAAGATCCCGGCCCTGGGTGTTTTTGGTGCCAACAGTCAGCACAAGAATGAAATTTGAGGGGGTTTTGCTGAAATAAAGCCTTCCGTTATATGAAAAAACCACTTCGAAAACCGTGTTTCTGCCCTTTTTATGAAACACCTTGCGTTTTATCATCACCTTGGAGGGATCAAGATTTAACTGGTAGATTACTTCTTCGGCCTTGAGCGCCATGTCCTCTGGCAGTTCCGCTATGCCGTGCAGGGCCCTGTCATGCATATCCACATTCTTGTAAAGCGTTTTAAACCTTTTTCCAAGTCTTTCAGCCTCCTTTTCCCTCTGTTTGTCAAGGTTTTCCCGAAGTTTTTCAAGTTCCGAGATCTCCTCTTTAAGCCTCGAGATTTCTTCTTGCTGCTTTTCCTGGCTGGCAAGATTTTCAGACAGCTTCCCCTCCAATTGCTCGATTTCATCGAACATGTCTTCTTCATTGCGTTCTGCTTCGCGTTTCTGCTCCCGGAGGGATTTTTCAAGCTGTGTATATTCCTCGTGCAGGTTCCGGCGTTCCGCGTCCAGGTGATCCACCCTTCGGGCGTATTCGTTTTCAAGCTCATGGAGGCGCTGGAGTTCTTCGGCTTTTTCCATCTCCTCGCGTCTGGTTTTATACAGTGCTATCCGGTAATATCCGTAAAGGCCCGATCCGAAAAGTATTATATAGAAAAGAAGAATTCCGCCCGAAAGCAGGGATATGGGTTCTATGCCGGATTCGAGTTCTATGTTCAGTCCGTTTTCAAGCATCCTGAAGTTTTCCCTGGCGATTTCCATGGTATCTTGCTGCAGATCAGGGTCTTGATCATCCTGGAAAACAGGCGGATATAAAATGGTTCCCTTTTTGGTTGCAACCGTTACATCGAGCCTGACCCCGAGTCGTATCCATTGGTTGTCCTTTATGTATCCTGATATGGACTCGTTGATTGCATCAGACAGGCTGACTGTGCCGTTTAAAATGGAGTTCATATTCGAAAGGTATACATTGTTTACAGCTTTCCTGTAACGCTCGGTGAAATATCTTTCAAGCTCCGATATTGTGGCCATGTAGAGCACCGGCGGCATCAGAATGCAGATGACTATTATTTTGAAGGACAGGTGTTTCATTTTGTTTTGTTGCCTGTATCAGCCGGCTTGTTTTTCCTCTATTTTTGCCAGTGTCTCCCGGGCTTCATCTTCGTTTTCAAAATCCGGATTAAGCTCAAGGGATTTTTCAAGGGCGTCTTTGGCCCTGCGCATGTATCCTTTTTTGTAGTATGCCATGCCCATGTGATACTGTATTGTCGGGTTTCCGGGAAGTTTTTCCATGCCTGCTGAAAATTCCCGTATTGCCGAATCATAGAGTCCCATTTTATAATATACCCATCCGAGGGTGTCGGCGACCCTCGGGTCATCGGGCATCTGCTCCTTTGCCCTTTCGGCAAGCTCTAGGGCCTCGTTTAAATTTTTGTCCTTTTCCGCCAGGACATAGGCCAGGTTGTTGGCTGCCGCCACGAAATCAGGATTTATTTCAAGGGCTTCTCTGTAATGGGGAATGGCTCCCTTGCAGCCTTCTTCTCCCATGCAGTTCAGGATTCCCAGCATCATGTGGGGCATGACTTGTTCCGGATTTTTTTCCGCAGCCTCCCGGAAATGGGCAATAGCCTGCCCGGTTTTGCCTTCCCTGGCATACAGACCAGCCAGGGAATAATATGAGGGCAGATAGTTTTCATCTTCTATGAGCGCTTTTTTAAGCAGTCGTTCCGCTTTTTCCGGTTTGTCCCGAAGGCTCATGAGCCTGCCTTTAAGATTGTAGGCCGGGGCAAGCATTTTAGGATTTTCACTGAATTTGTCTATGTGGCCGTCGCAATATTCAAGTGCCTTTTCAATTTTGTTTTCTTCTGTAAGCACTTCGATCAGGTTGACAAATGCGAGCAAATGTCCGGGATCATGTGAGAGAGCAGTTTCAAAAGCTTCGGCCGCTTCATGGTTTTTTCCGCTTAGCCTGCGAACTATTCCCAGGTTATAATAGCCGGAAGGGTCCTGCCCGGAGATGGATATGATAGATTCGAAAAATTCTTCAGCCTTCCCATATTCCTGCTGATTTACATGGATATTGCCCAGCATTGAAAGTGCCTGGACGTTGTTTGGCAATGTCTCCAGCACCTGCCTGCAGATTTCTTCAGCCTGGGTGAAGTTGCGCTCCGAATAATGGATTCTTGCCAACAGCAGCCGCGCTGATACGTATTCTTCACTGTCCTGGTCGATCTTTGCCAGGCTTGTTTTGGCGGCATTTGGTTCGTCGGCCTTAAGATGGGCGAGTCCTTGCAGGTAATCTATCTTTCCAGGTTCGGAAAAGTCCTGTTTGATTTTTTTATAAAGAGATATTGCTTCACTATATTCTTCTGTTTCCACGAGCAGTCGTGCTTTTAGCAGTTTGGCCGGCAGGTAGTCCGGATTTTTTTCAAGGGCGCGGTTTATGTATTTTTCTGCATCGCTGAACCTGTCTGAGCCGAGATAGAAGTCGGAAAGGGCAAGCATCAACCCTATGTTTTCAGGTTGCAGTTCAAGGGCGCTGCGGTGCAGTTCAAGGGCTTTTTCCCGGCGGCCGGTCTTTTCGTAGAACGAGGCAGCAGACAGATACGATTTGACATTGTGCGGATTGATTTCTATGGCCCTTCTGAAGGTTTTCTCGGCCTTGTCGCGCTCTGCGCGGCCGGCGTATATATTTGCCAGCAGCAGATGAAGCTTCGGGGCTTCCGGATCTATTTCAAGTGCATCCTTTATGGCCGCTTCGGCTTTATCGGTTTTGCCGATTGCTGCATAAAGCTGATACAGGTTTAAATGCAGAGGCATGGACTCGGGGTTTTGTTTTATTCCGTTTTCAAGGACTTTTTCTGCGTGCCCAGGGCTCTGCTGCCTTACTGCAATGTTTGCCAGGGCTATGTAGGCTCTTTGGTTTGAGGGGTCAATCTCCAAGATCTTTTCAAAAAGCCCGGCGGCTTTTTCGAACTCTTGTTCTTTTGCGTGTATTGACGCCATTAGGTAAAGCGCCGAGAGGTTTTTTTCGTCGTGCCTTAAGACCCGGCTCAAAATTCTTTTTGCCTCTTCGAAATCACCCTGCAGTAGGTAAAGGGTCGCAAGCTTAATCCTAATGGAGGTGTCTAGAGGGTCTAGTTCGACGGCTTTTTGCAACATTGAAAATGCGCTGTTCACATTACCGAGCCTCAGATGGGTCTCGCCAAGACTGGCATATGCCTTCCCAAATTCCGGATCCAGCTCTATTGCTTTTTGCAGATTGTCTTTTGCGCAGATATAATCCCGCTGGTCAAAGCATTGTTGAGCCCTGTCATAAAGAGCCTGCTCACGGTTGCCTTCCTTGTCCTGGCACCCGAGGATGCTGAAAAAAAGGGTAAAAACGAGGATAAAGCTTCGAAGTGTATATATCATGGGTTTTTTCCTTTTGGTCATCGGCCGGACCGGAGGCTTATTCTTTGATCACCGCAGAAGACCATTAAACGCCCGTTTTTTGTAGATGCAAGGGACATGTTTACCGAGTCTGCGAGATCCACGGCAAGAGCAGTAGGCATGGATATGCCGACCAGCATTTCAAGGCCGGCCCGTGCCGCTTTCTGGACCAGTTCGTAGCTGAGCCGCGAAGACATGATTCCCAGGCTGGCATCTTTGATTCGTTTTTCCATAAAGACTTTGCCGATGGCCTTGTCCAGGGCGTTGTGTCTGCCCACGTCTTCCGCGGAAGCCATCCGGGTCATGTTTTTGTCAAAGATTATCGCAGCGTGAGCGCCTCTTGTCTTTTCATACAGAGGCTGGCTTGAGGACAAAGTTTCGATGCATTCCATGAGACGCTCTGTTTCAAATACGGAATCTTCTTTCGAAGGAACCAGGATTTGCCTGATGTCGGCAATGATCTCCTTGCCGCAGATTCCGCAGCTTGTCTGGCTGACAAAGCCTTTTCGCTCCAGGAGCCCGGCAATGCTGCTTCGCCTTTCATCGGTCAAGGTAACAGTGGCTACGTTGGTTTCGTTTTCCTCGCAAAAGCCTATGGTAACAATTTCTTCAGGGTGGTCCACCAGCCCTTCGGCCAGGCAGAAGCCGGCAGTGTGGGCTATTTCATCTCCGGGGGTCCGCATTACAACCGAATACGGGTTTCCTTCAACCCGTATTGACAAAGGCTCTTCAACAATAAGACCTAGACCCTGCCGGCGGCGGGCGTCCTTGTAAAATTCAATATATTCCTTGTAACTCGATTGTGTCATGGCAGTTGTTTACAGGTTGTCGCATTTGTAATCATCGCATTCCTTCTGGGTGAGTACCTCCATGGCAAAAAGAATGCGTTTTTCCATTGTCTTGTGCTCGTCTGTCAGTCCGGGCAGAAGAGAGGCTTCGCGTTTCTCTATTGCCTCTTGTCTTGAAAATACTGCATTAAGACCGGTACCGATTACTTTTCCGGAAAAAGTTTCCATTATTTGCGCGTCTTCGGCGTTGGTTACCGCTGTGTAGGGCACCGGCTTGTCGGCAATCAGCCTGGCCGCCGCAAGTGCGGTCCTTTGCCTGGATACCAGGGATCCGGGCCTGAAAAGCATTATCATAAAAGGTAACCCATCCGGTTTCACAAAAAAATCCACCTGAACATTTCCGGTTTCTCCGTTTATTTCCAGTGGAAGGCGCAGGTTAGTATAAATTTCTGTTTTTTTATACCCTTTTTCCTCGACCAGGAATTTTGCAATCTTCTGCCTGGCCCTCTCATCATGGGTGTCTGTTACGGTTTTCCCGGTGATAAAGTCAGTTGTTTCTCCGAGTATCAGGTGATGGGTGCCCATTATATCCTATTTGCTGCTTATGAGAAAAGTTCCGTAGGTGGCTCGCAGGTTGGGCAGGCGTTCTACTGTTTTGCCGCTTTTATCCTGCTTGTCGGTGTTTATGGCCACCTCTTTTAATATTGAAAATCCGACTTCATCGGCAAATGCACGAAAGTCTCTTATGGAAAGAATCCTTATGTTGGGGGTATCGTACCAGGTATAGGGAAGCTGTGGGGTCATCGGGGCGTATCCGGTAAAAAGAACCTGCATACGTACATGCCAGTGCCCGAAATTCGGAAAACTCACTATAGCCTTTTTTCCGATCCGCAGCATTGAAAGTATAAGGGCCAGCGGATCATAGACCTGCTGGAGGGTCTGGCTTAAAATTACGTAGTCAAAGGTGTCATCAGGGTAATCGTGCACCTCTTCGTTTATGTCTCCCTGGATGACCGAAAGCCCCTTTTCGATGCATTTAACCACCTTTTCTTCCAGGATTTCAATACCTGTTTCTTTTACCTGTTTGTGCTCCTTTAAATATGCCAGCAGTTCTCCTTCCCCGCACCCCAGTCCTATGACCCTGGAGCCGGGGTTTATCCAGGAGGCGATAACTCTGAGGTCAAAGCGAAGATTGTTATTATGCGGCATCCTCGTATGCACTGTCTATAAATCCTCTGATCAGATTGGTTAATCTTTGATTCGGCAGCAGAAAAGCGTCATGTCCCCATTCCGCCTCCACTTCGCAGAAGCTTACATCCAGTCTGCTTTTTTTCATGGCCTTTACCATCTCTTTTGACTGATAGGTCGGGTAGAGCCAGTCCGAGGTAAACGAGATTACCATAAATCTTGCTGCGGCCATTGAAAATATTTTTATAGCGGAATCGGCGTTTTTAAACCGGGTCAAATCAAAGTAATCTGCCGCCTTGGTGATGTATAGAAAGGAATTTGCATCAAAGCGTTCAACGAACTTTGCCCCCTGATGACGAAGATAGCTTTCCACCTGAAAATCGACGTCAAACTGATATGAAAAGTCATTTTTGTCCTGTAATCTCCGGCCGAATTTTTGTCGCAGGGCTTCATCGGAAAGATAAGTTACATGGCCTATCATTCGCGCGACAGACAGGCCCAGATCCGGCTGTCTCTTATTATAATAGTCACCCTGGTTCCAGTTGGGGTCCGCGACAATGGCCTGTCTTGCCACTTCGTTAAATGCAATTGCAAGCGCTGAATGTCTCATGGTGGTTGCGAGCGGAATGGCGGATCGAACCATATCCGGGTATTGTATGCACCACTGAAGTACCTGCATGCCTCCCATTGAACCGCCTGTCATGGAAAGAATCTTTTCTATGCCCAGATGATCCATAAGGGCCTTTTGGGCTCTTACCATGTCGCCGATGGTGATGAAAGGAAAATCCATGCCGTAAGGTCTGCCGGTGGCCGGATTGACCGAGGAAGGCCCGGTTGATCCCATGCATCCGCCCAGCACGTTTGAGCAGACCACAAAATATTTGTCAGTATCTATGCCCTTGCCCGGGCCTATCATGTTATCCCACCAGCCCGGCTTTTCATCGTTATCCGAGTAATAGCCCGCCGCATGGCTGTCTCCCGTGAGGGCATGGAAAACAAGCACCACGTTGCTTTTATCAGTGTTGAGCGTTCCGTAAGTTTCATAGGCCAGGGTTATCGGTCCCAGCTTTGCCCCGCTGTCAAGCGGCATTTCATTTGGTGGCCCGGCAAAAGTGAAGAATTTCTTCTCCACCCTTCCAACCGATTTTCCTGCGGCATCATGGGTAATGTATTCACTCATAATTTGATGCAGTCGTAAAAAGTCATTTTGAGATGGCAAAGAAAAAAGTTCAGGATCAAGGCGCGCAAAATCCCGAGGAATACAGGGTGCTTAATCGTACGTGAAATTCCGCAGGGATGCAGCGCAACGCAGATATTGGACTTTTTACGAAGCCATCATAATTTATTATACACAGGGATAATGGTTTAAAAAAAGGGGGATCTCATAAACTTTCGATCCCCCTGGTTTAGTCTTTGTAACGATATATTACAGAATGATTTTAAATTCAACAAGCCGAATATTTATAAATTACGCCATTTCCCTTCTTTCAGCCATGTCCACAAGCTTGCGCTCCCGGGCCTTGTCGATGCCGAGTGCCTTGCGCTTGGAATCAATATGCGCGATCATTTTCTGCGCCATTTCATGAGGATCGGGTGTAAAGCCCCATTTGCCGAGCTTTTTCTTTTCAAGCCCCTCAAACAGAAGTTCGTGGAATTTGGTATTTTCAACAATAGGAAATGTCACTCCGAATACCGTGTAAACCCCTGATGCAACAAAATACTGGCCTATGGAGATGGCTTTCTCGCTCATCCATTCCGGGGCAGCACCCGCTACAGGTAGTTCCGCAATGCTTTCCCCTAGTCCTCCGACTTTGACCATTTCGCTTGCAGCAATCAGTATGCGGCTGTTATCAACGCAGGAACCCATCCCAAGTACCGGAGGCATGCCCACGGTCTCGCATACCTCGCTTAGTCCTGGTCCGGCAAGATGTCCGGCCTCCGGGGTAAGCAGTCCGGCCTTGGCAAGGGCGATCTGTGAGCATCCGGTCTGCAGCACCAGTACGTCATTTTTGATAAGTTCTCTGACAAGTTCAACATGCACCCAGTCCTGTTTTACCCTTGGGTTGGTGCACCCGACAACGCCGGCCACGCCTCGTATACGACCGTTAATGATATTGTCGTTAAGAGGCGTGTAACTGCCCCTGAAACTTCCGCCCAGCATGTAATTGATGTATTCATAGGAAAATCCGTGAATGCCGGTATTGCGTATCTGAGGGATATTTACAGGGTATTTGCGGGACTTAAAGCGTGAAATCGACTTTATAACTATTTCATCCGTGCATTCGCTAGGACTATGTTCATGGAATTCAATATGGTCGGCACCTTCTATATGGCACCTCGGATTGGTTGTAAACAGGTATGTCCCGTAGCATTCAGCCACTCTGGAAAGCCCCTGCTGGATGCACTGCACATCTACGGCCATTGCATCCACCGCTCCTGTAACCATAATCGCTTCCGTGGAAGTAAAGTTTCCTGCATGCGGAATTCCGTGCCTGGAGAGCATCTCAGCGCCGGAACAGCACATGCCCACCAGATTTATTCCTTCTGCTCCGGCTTCCTTTGCCGCCTGCACAAGGGTAGAGGAGTTTACGGATGCAAGCATGGATTCAAACAGGTTCGGTTCATGTCCATGGACTATTATGTTTACATGGTCTTCCTTCAAAACTCCCATGTTTACCTCTGCCGCCACAGGGACCGGGGTTCCGAAGAGTATGTCGGAGATCTCGGTTGCCACCATTGATCCGCCCCAGCCGTCTGACAAAGCGGTACGGTTGCCCTGCTTTGTAATGTTTTCATAATGCTGATCCACCCCCATGTGGGTTCGGTGCATCATTTCCATTATTTCGCGCATGGCGCCCCTGGGAACAATTCCAAGATTCCGCCATGTTTCAAGGGTCTTGGGCGGTACACGCTTTACAAACGGAATTTCCCCTTCCACCTGGGTATAGGTTCTTTCCAGTTCCTGATAGAGTTCCTGAGCAACCTGTTCTGTGCTCTTATCCTCTGTTTTTATTCCGATGGATTCGGCCACCTCCTCAAGCTTTATCGGATCCTTGATTGTGTATTCCTTTATATTGCCGTTTACCACCTCCCTGAACAGATCAAGCATAGCCATTCCGTGATCCGTATGAGCTGCTGCGCCAGAGGCGATCATTCGGCCGAAGTTTCTGGCCATGATGGTATCTATGGTTGCCCCGCAAACACCTACTTTATTGTAGGGGTCTTTGGAATTTAGCCGGCAGGGCCCCATTGAGCAGTGCTTGCAGCACGCCGAATCCGCACCGATAGGGCAGGCCTTCATGGTCGCCGCTCTGTCAAAACACAGTTCGACTTCGTCTTTTCTGGCTTTTTTCAGCATCATACCGGTGGACTCACATATTGTGATGTCTTTTATGTCCGGCAGGGTTTTTTCTTTGGTTTTTTTCTTTTCCATAACTCCTCCGTAAGGGTTGTTTTTGCTTTTTTAAAGCATTTGGCCGGTTCGTCCGGCCGGTTCGTTTATTATGTTTTAAAATTATAACTTCCATAAATAACTTTTCAAGAAACATGCCATGAAAATTCTTAAAATAGCATGTCAGATGAATTTGCAACTTTCGCAGCCATCCGGGACAATCCGAGCTTTTTGTCTTTTCTCGGGCATGATTTGTGCAGTAAATAAAGCAGAGCATAAAAGGCTGCACGTGCAGCCGGAATGCGCATAACAAGTTGAAACGGCATCAATTCAAATCAATTGCTTTTAAAAATCTGAAACGCTCAATTTAGGTAGGAAGGAACTGATTATTATGATGGATCTTGAGGAACTCAAAAAAAACCGGGAACTGGTGAATGAGATAGACTGGGATATGACACCGGAAGAAGCGGTGCGGCTTTATCTTGAGTGGGGAAACAATTGGGCCGGCGGCAATTACGTTATCCGCTCAAAAGACGATGTATCCCATTATTTCGTGGTCTACTCATGGGACGGCCCTCCCGTGATTTACCTTATCCGCCGAAACTCCGAGGAAGCCCGGGAGCTTGCCATGGTTGCACTTCCAGACTGGCTGAAAGATGTTTTTCTGGAGGAAACAAGTGGAAACAGCGGCGTGTATCCGGCCCGGGGCCCGGTCAGGCAGTGGCTTGAGTTCCAACTCGGAACGGGATGAGCCTGGTGTAAAGCGGTGTAACATATTTTCCAAAATTGATACAGCAATGTATCAGAAAAATGAGACACCACCTGGGGCGTTTTGCTTGCATAGAATTTCAGCACTATTATGTTGATAGATAATGACAGAACAGGAGGTGAATATGGAAACCGCCGAACCGCCGGCAAAAAACAGGCTGATCAATGAGAAGAGCCCCTATCTGCTGCAGCACTCGGGCAATCCGGTTGACTGGTATCCCTGGGGAGACGAGGCTTTTGAGAAAGCAAAGCGTGAGAATAAACCTGTTCTGGTCTCCATAGGCTATGCCACATGTCACTGGTGTCACGTTATGGCAGACGAATCTTTTTCTGACCCTGAAACCGCGCGCATTATGAACAGGGAGCTGGTAAACATAAAGATAGACAGGGAGGAACGACCGGATCTTGATCAAATATACATAACCGCGGTGTCTGCGCTGACCGGATCTGCGGGCTGGCCTTTAAACGTGTTTCTCACCCCTGACGCAAAACCTTTTTTCGGGGGCACTTATTTTCCCCCTCAAAAACGTTTTGGGATGTCGTCCTGGAGCGAGCTTGTAATCTCAGTCTCAAAAGCCTGGAATGACGGAACCGGGAGGGCAAAACTGCTTGAATCCGCAGAAAAAATTACACAGGCGGTAAAAAAACATTTAAACGCATCCGGGGCCTCTTCAGAAAATGTTCTTCCTGATTCCGGGGTTGTCCATGATGCCGCAGCCCGGTTTTACAGATCCTATGACAGTGATCACGGAGGATTCAGCCGCGCCCCCAAGTTTCCCATGCCCGGTGTTCTTGATTTTCTGCTTTTTTACCATGGATTTGTCAGTCAGGGTGATCAAAAGGACGCTACCGGGGGAAAAGCACTTGAAGCAACTGTTCATACAATGCGGCAGATGGCAAAAGGCGGAATTTATGATCACGTGGGAGGCGGTTTTCACAGGTATTCCACGGATGAGTCCTGGCACGTACCCCATTTTGAAAAAATGCTTTATGACAATGCACAATTGATAAAGGTTTATCTAAAGGCTTATGAGATAACCGGCGACAAAAGCCTTGCCCGCACGGCAATACAAAGCCTTGAATATATATTCAGGGAAATGACCGATCCGCAGGGATGTTTTTATTCAGCTCAGGACGCAGACAGTGCCTTTTTTGATTTATCAGGCGGGGACGAAAGCGGGCGGGAAGGCAATAAGGCTGAAGGGGCTTTTTACGTCTGGAGCATGGCTGAAATAGAGGCGATACTGGATAAGGATTCAGCCGCGGTTTTTTCATATCATTTTGATGTAAGGCCCGGTGGAAACGCGAAAAACGATCCTTCAGGCGAATTTGCGGGGAAAAATATCCTGCATCAGGTAAGAACTATCGAAGATACAGCCGGACACTTCGGCATAAGCACTGAAAAGGCAGCCCAAATAACGGAATCTTCATTAAGAAATCTGCTGACTGCAAGAAGCAGGCGACCCGAGCCGCATCTGGACGACAAAATCCTTTTGGACTGGAACGCATTGATGATTTCAGCGCTGGCCGAAGCAGGCAGGGTTCTTGGCGATGAAAAATACCTGAGTTTTGCCGAAAAAGCTGTTGCCTTCATAAACGAAAAACTGACCCGGAAAGACGGCGGTTTATACCGCCGTTGGCGGGACGGAGAATCCGCGATATTCGGGCTTGCAGGAGATTATGCTTATTTTGTCAGCGCCCTGCTTGATATGCATGAAGCGGGCGGAAATCCTGAACATCTTAAACAGGCTGCCGAACTTGGAGGCCGGATGCTGGAGCTGTTTTACGACGAGGAGGAGGGCGGGTTTTTCATGAACGCTCCTGATCATGATCCTCATCTTATATTCCGGGCAAAGGATTTTACAGACGGTGTATTGCCGGCCGCGGGTTCGGTTGCAGTCATGGATTGTATTCGCCTGTTTGATCACACTAATGACAAGCGGTTTTTCGATGCCGCCCTCCGGACTTTTAAAGGGGCGGGTGAGCGGGCAAAACAACAGCCGCAGGCTATGCCGCAGCTTATCGCCGCCCTGGGATATTTTAATAACAAAGACAAAGGAAAGGATGTGTGAGCCATGGCAGAAAAATACCGGCTGAAAGCAAAATGCCCCCAGTGCGGGTGCAGTGCTGTAATGCACCTTACCCGGGAGGAAATTCAGGAACGTTTCGGCAATGTCCCCAATGCAGAGCTTGAATGCTCGGAATGCCTCAAAAAATACGAAGTAGCCATGAAGGATGCGTGTCCTGAATGGGACAAGGAATGCCAACAGATGAAATAGCCCGTATCCGCATTGTTTTACAGAATAAGTGAGAGGAGGAAAAACATGGAATTCGGGGAAACCGTTGAAAAAAGGCGGGCAGTAAATTTTTTTGACCCGCAAAAGGATGTTTCAGACAAACAGATAAGACAGATTGTGGAAACAGCCGCAAAGGCGCCCTCGAGTTTTAATCTTCAGCCCTGGAGCGTGATTGTTCTTCGCGATCAAGAAGAAAAGCTCAGACTTCGCAAACAGGCCTGGGATCAGCCCAAGGTCAGCGAGGCTCCGGTCACCCTGATAGTGCTTGCAGACATGGACGGCTGGCAGGAAGGCCACGAGTTTGTGGAGAAAAATTTTGACTCGCTGGTAAAGATCGGTATGATGACCGAAGATCAGCATGACTGGTTTTTAAATGCATGCAAAAATCTCTACGGCGCAAGCGAGAGCAGAAAGACAGCATTTGCATGCAAGAATGCGGGTTTTTTTGCAATGACCCTTATGCTTGCGGCAAAAGATCTGGGTCTGGATACCCATCCCATGGACGGCTTTGATATCAACGGGGTAAGAAAAGAATTTAACATACCCGAAAACTATTGGATTCCGATGCTTATTTCAGTGGGATATTTCAGGTCTGACAAGACCCTGCTGCCTGCCAAGTGGCGTAAGTCTTTTGATGAAATTGCGGTAAGGTTTGACTGATTAAAATGAAAAGGAAACAAAAAGGAGCCCGGAAATGGCCGAAACACCGGATGTAAAGGTATATGCTTTAAGCACGTGCGCTCATTGCAAGAATGCGAAAAAGCTTTTAAGCAACTGCAACGTGAACTATGATTCTGTTGAAGTGGACCTTTTGAGCGGAGAGGAGCGCCAGGAAATACTCGAGGAGGTAAAGGCGATTAATCCCAGATGTTCGTTCCCAACAATAAAAATAGGCGACAAGGTGATAGTCGGCTATAAGGAAGACGAGATAAAGGAGGCGCTGGGTGTCTCATGAATGCACAGGAACTTTATGAAAAATTAAAAAGAGTCCAGGAGCCGAAGGGGTATTACTTTAACAAGGACAAGGAATATGTCTTTGAACTGTTAAATGCGCTTTTGGTAAACAAAGATCGCTACGGTTACATGACATGCCCTTGCAGGCTGGCCTCGGGGGAACGGGAAAAGGACAAAGACATTATATGTCCTTGTGATTACCGTAAACCTGATGTGGAAGAATACGGAAGCTGTTACTGCGGGCTTTACGTATCAAAGGACTGGAACGAAGATAAAATTTCCCATGAACCCGTACCCGAGAGGCGTCCGCCTGAAAAGATGATATAAGGCAGGGGCGGCTGTTATGAAACCTGTTTTTGTATATGTGAATATGAGCGGGATTCAGCCTGCACAGCGACATGTGGATCGGGGCGATGCTGTTATAGAGTATCTTGACTATGAATCAGACAAAAATGTTTCCCAACGACAGCCACCAAGTGGTGAAAGGTGCGGGCCATCTTGTTCCGATGGAAAAACCCAAAGATACGGCCCTGATTATAAGCAGGTTCTTTGAGGCATAAACACCTGAATTGAGCGTTATGGCATACGACTCACAAAACAGAAGCATACCTTTTCAAAATGCCTACTGGGTGGAAAAAGACCGTTTTATGGCGGGTGAATACCCCCTGGCGTTTAACTCCGAACAGTCGCGAAGACGTCTTGGGTCTTTGCTTTCGCACGGTATCCGCACAATAATAGACCTCACCGAGCCTGAAGAGATCTACAGGCTCGGGCCCGGGCATCCTGGATATGCCGCACTGGTTAATGAAGCCGCCCGGGAAACGGGGATCAAGGCCGATTATATTTCCATGTCTGTCCGGGATTTTGACGTCCCCGGGAGAAAAACAATGGTCAGGATACTTGACGTTATCGACGAGGCAATGTCTTCAGGCCGGCCGGTTTATGTGCATTGCTGGGCAGGGCTTGGAAGAACAGGGGTCGTGGTGGGCGCCTGGCTTGTTAGGCATGGCCATGTCACAGATTATACACTTCTTGAGACAATCCAGCAGATGCGCATGCACACTGATAGAGCTTTTATGAACTCCCCGCAGAGCAGGGAACAGCGAGAGCTTATCCTCTCCTGGGTTCGCTACGAATAACCCCCTTCCAATATTTTCTTTTCAAAATCTCCTTGCAACAGGTTTGATAAGTTTTTTATAGTACGGATTTTCGGTCTTATGCTCAAACCGAATTTGGCGGAACAATTTAATAAAGCAGAACAAGGGGGTTTATATGAGTGAAAAAGCAGTGATAATCGGTGCTGTCGCAGCGGGTTCCAAGGCGGCGTGCAGGTTTAAGCGCCTGTGCCAGGATGCCGAGGTTATACTTATTGATCAGGATACATACATCTCTTACGGCGGCTGCGGCATACCGTATTATGTTTCCGGCGATGTCAGCGATGAAAAGGAGCTTCGCTCCACAAGCTTTCACATGGTGCGCGATGAGTATTTTTTTAAACATGACAAGGGGGTCGATGTCATGACAGGCACCAGGGCCCTTTCAATTGACCGGGAAAAAAAGACGGTTCGCATTGAAAAATCAGACGGCCAACAATCCGATATTTCCTATGACAAGCTTATGCTTGCAACCGGCTCAAGAGCAAAAAAACCTCCCATAGCCGGCCTGGACCTTGAAAATGTCTTCAGCGTCTCAAGTCTTCAGCAGGCCATGGGCATAAAGGAGCAGATTACAACGGGTCAGATAGAAAAGGCGGTGATAATAGGTGCCGGATTCATAGGCCTGGAGATGGCTGAAGCCCTGTCTGACATGTGGGAGATAGAGACCTCTGTGGTGGAGTTCTGTGACCAGATAATGCCCGGCTTTGTAAGCAAAAATCTCTCCGGCATGGCCCGGAATAAAATGGAGCAAAACGGTGTGACCTTCTATTTGGACGAATCGGTGGAGGAGATTATAGGCGAGGACGGCAGGGTGTGCGCAGTAAAAACCGGAAAACGAACCCTGGACGCACAGCTTGTGATCTCTGCCGTCGGAATAGAGCCCAACAGCGATTTGGCCAGTGACGCGGGCCTGGAGGTGGCTCCCGGAGGATTTATAGTTGTAAATGACCGTATGCAGACTTCTGATCCGGATATATACGCAGGAGGCGACTGCGTGCAGGTAACCAATCTGATTACCGGAAAACCGGGCTATTATCCCCTTGGATCGCTTGCAAACCGCCAGGGTCGGGTAATAGGTACAAATATGGCCGGAAAGGATGCCAGATTCAAAGGCGTTGTGGGAAGCTTTGTTGTCAGGCTTTTTGACGGCGCTCTTGCCGGAGCCGGGCTTACACCGGAGACTGCGGCCCGCGAAGGGTATGACGCCATTGGCATTCAGGTGGGCCAGTTTGACAGGGCGCATTTTTATCCTGAAAAAGAAATAATTTTCATTGAGCTGGTGGTGGACAAAAAGACCCGCCGGGTGCTTGGCGTCCAGGGCTACGGCGGAGAGGCAAGCGGCATGTATGCCCGGGTCAATGCAGTGGCGACAACGCTTTGCTATCATCCCTCTGTATCGGATATAAGCAATCTTGAGATGGCATATTCCCCGCCCTTTGCCTCAGCCATGGACATTGTAAACGCTGTGGCAAACGCTGCTGAAAATTATCTTGACCGCTATTACGAGCCGGCACATCTGGAGGATTTTCTTGAGTGCTGGAACGACCGCGACTGCGGAAAATACTTTTTCCTGGACTGCAGGGCTGAAGCGGACGCAAAACCGTTTGAAGAAAAATATCCTGATATATGGAAAAGCATACCCCATGACCAGCTTCAGGACAGGATAGACGAAGTTCCCCGCGACAAAACCCTGGTGCTTGTGTGTAATACCGGTGTGCGCTCCTACGAAGCGCAGATCAATCTTGCAGCGCATGGAATAACAGATACAGTCAGCCTTGGTACAGGCATTGCCGGTATGAAGGAGTGCGGAATGCGCTTTTAAGACGTTTAAAAGCAGGGGACGGATTGCAAATCCGTCCCCGAAAAAAACAGATTCGCGAACACTTACCCGTCTTGCTCCATTTTTATCCCGTAGAGTGCATAATAGGACACCGGCACCACTATCAGGGTAAACAGGGTGGAGGCAAAGAGCCCGAAGATCAATGCCCAGGCAAGACCCGAAAAAATGGGGTCCAGAGCAATCGGCCATGCGCCAAGCCCTGTGGTAAGGGCAGTCAGGACTATCGGGCGCATACGGATAGCTCCGCTTTGCAGTATGGCTTCCTTGACCGGGATGTTGTTTCTCAGGGCATCCTGGATGAAATCTATGAGTACCACGGAATTGCGTATCACTATTCCGCCCAGCGCTATCATGCCGATCATGCTTGTGGCCGTGAAAAATACCAGGTTATCATATCCTCCCACCGTGCCTCCGGAAATTATGTTCAGCAGCCAGAATCCCGGCATAATTCCGATAAGTGTAAGCGGAATCGCCATCATTATCAGCACGGGCATGAAAAAGGAGTTGGTCTGCAGAACTATCAGGATGTATATGCCTATTAAGGCCGCTGCAAATGCAATCCCCAGATCGCGAAAGACCCTGAGCGTAATCTGCCACTCGCCCTCGCCGGCCCATTCGGCTCGTATGCCCTCCGGCAGCGGATCGTCTTTAAGGCCGCCCTGCATGCCGATAATTGCTTCGGCAGGCGCCCGTCCTGCCATTTCAGCAGTCACATAGGCAACCCTGTCAAGGTTTTTGTGGTAAATGGGCTGCTGGTTGAAAACGCGCTTTACCTCAACGAGCTCTCCGAGCGGAACAGTTTTGCCTTCTGATCCGGCCAATGGGATCTGGGCGAGTCCGGCAAGGCTGCTGCGGCTTTCCCTGGGAAGGACAACCTTTACGTACAGGGGCTGGCGTTCGTTCTGAGTGTGGATTGTGGCTGATTTGTCTCCGCCCACAGCCATTTTGAGTGACATGATTATTTGCCTTGTGGAGATTCCGTGCAACGCAGCCTTTTCCCTGTCCACGACAAAATCGATTCTTTCATGCTTCTCTTCGCTCATATCATCTATATCAACGACACCGGGTTCTTTTGACATTATTTTTTTTACGTGGTCCGTGGCTTCCACAAGCTGGCTATACGGCGTATCAACCGAACCATACAGCTCGGTTACGATTGTGGCAAGAACCGGGGGGCCCGGCGGTACTTCCGCAAGCTGAATGTCTGCATTGTGTTTTTCCGCGATCTTCATCAGATCGTTTCTAAGCCGCAGCATTATTTCGTGGCTCTGCATCTTTCTTTTGCCTTTTTCCAAAAGATTTACCCGGATATCCGCCTGATGGGGATCTCTGCGCATGTAATACTGGCGGACCATGCCGTTGAAATCCATGGGCGAGGCTGTGCCGGTGTAAGAAACAAAGTTTTCCACTTCAGCCACATTTCTGAGATAGTTTTCAAAATCGCGCACAACAGCGTCTGTGCTTTCCAGGGTGGTGCCCTCGGGCATGTTTATGACCACCTGGAATTCATTTTTATTGTCAAACGGCAGCATTTTAAGCGGCACCAGGCGAAGCAGCACCAGGGATGCGGATATCACCATCAAAACAAGGATTGCTGCCAGCAGCAGACGCCTCAGCAGCCGTGATTCCAGAAAAGGAGTCACAGACTTTCTGTATATCTTCAGGATAAGGTTTGGAATGCCAAGCTTTTCAACCGGCGCCTGGCTATCATCAATTCCTGCCGGCGCCTGAGAAACTCCTGCCGAAGGGTGATTCCGGAGAAGTCTGTAGGTCATCCAGGGTACCACCGTAAGAGCGCAGAGGGTTGAAAAAGTTACTGTCAGGGGGACATTTGCGGCCATGGGAGCCATGTAGGGCCCCATCATGCCGGTGATGAAAAACATCGGTGTAAACGAGATTATAATTGCAAGAGTTGAGATAATAACCGGGGGAAGAACCTGGTTTACGGCAAAGAGAGTGGCTGAAAAGGGTTTTCGCTTTCCGCTGAAAATATGCCTCTGGATGTTATCGACATTGGTGATCGGGTCATCGACCACAAGTCCCAGAGACAGGATAAGTGCAAACAGGGTCACCCGGTTTATGGTGTATCCTAAAAGATAATTCGTAAACAGAGCAAGACTGAAACTCATTGGCACCGCGACCGCCACAACCAGGGCCTCGCGCCGGCCAAGGGCAAGTGCAAGCAGAATAACCACCGTAATAACCGCAAAAGCCAGTGATCCAAGAAGGCTGTTTACTTTTTCCTGGGCAGTACGGCCATAGTTGCGTGTAACCGATATTTCTACATCATCCGGTATGAAATCCTTTTTGAGTTCATCAAGCCTGGCCAGTATGTCTCTTGAAACATCTACCGCGTTGGTGCCTGCCTTTTTTGCCAGAGCCAGGGTCACGGCAGGGTAGGTCAGGGGTTGGTCTTCAAGAGCGTTTTCCTTTCGGTGCCTGTGGGAATTGCCGAAGCGGGTATATGATTCTGCTTCTGCGGGACCATCGGAAATTGTGCCAAGATCGCGAAGATAAACCGGCCGGCCGTCGCGTACCCCGACTACAAGATTTTCCACATCCTTTTTTGACCTGAGAAAAGAATTGGTGGTAACACTGTAATTTTGATTTGCCTGGTCAATATTGCCGGCTGTAACTGCTGAATCTGCACCCTGCAAAGCTTTTTGAATCTGCATTAAAGAAAGGTTATAGCCTTTCATCTTCTCAGGCGACAGCTCCACCCGAACTTCTCTGGGGCGGCCGCCCACTACTTCGGTGCGCGACAAATCCTCAAGCTGCGACAGGCAGCACATGGTTTCCTCACCTATTCTCCGGAGTTCATGGTCGCTGTGGGTATCGGAGTAAAAGGTGAGATTCACGATTGGCACATCATCGATTTCAACAGGTTTTATCACCCAGTTGCTTACAATAGGGGGCACTTCATCGGAATGCATGCTGATCTGGTCATGCAGCTTTATCAGGGATTCTTCCATGTCCTGGCCAACGTAGAAGCGAACCGTTACAACCGCAAGGCCCTTTCGGGAAACAGAATAGACGTATTCAACACCTTCGATCTGCCACAGGAGCTTTTCCAGCTTGGTTGCCACCAGTTTTTCAACTTCAGCCGGACTTGCGCCGGGGGCTTGTACGTAGACATCAGCCATGGGAACCACAATCTGGGGGTCTTCTTCCCGGGGGGTTACCATTATGGCGGCCGCGCCCAAACACAATGCAATAATTAAAAACATGATCGCCGGGGTGCCTGATAGAAAAGGCTTTACTATGCGGCCGATAATTCCGCGGGGAGCTTCGCTGCTATCTGTGGTCATCGTTTTTGCTTTCCTTTATCAGCAGAGTCTCGTCTCCTTTTAAGCCTGTAAGCACTTCAACCTGTTTATCATAGATGGTGCCTGTCTTTATGTAGCGTTTTTCCCAGCCTTCTTTTCTCCGGACGGTGGCAAATTCGAGCTGTCCGACCCTGCGCACCGCCTTGCGCGGCACCAGAATTACTTGTGTTTCCTTATAGGGTATCATCAGCTTTCCGTACATGCCGGGATAGGCCCCTTTAATTTCGGGTAGTCCGGCTCTTACCAGAAAGGTCCTGGTTTGCGGATCAGCATAAGGGATCATTTCCTCCACCCGCGCCTCCACGGTCTTGTCAAGAGCGCTTAATTCTGCTTTAAGTTCTTTTCCGGGCTCAATTCTGCTTACAAGGGTTTCTGGTACATGGGCTTCAAGCCGCAGTCCCCTTGCGGTGCGAAGCAGCAGCAGAGGTTTTCCGGGCGAGGCCATATCTCCGGGATCTGCCTTGCGCTTTAGAACCTTTCCCTCAGCAGGGGCTTTTATTTCAGTGTAACCAAAAGCTATTTCAGCCTTAACAACGGTTTGCCGGGCCATGCGCACCGCTGCCTCCGCGCCTTCCAGGCCCCGCTTATCACTTTTAAGTTTGGCCTGTGCCTGCAGAAACCGTGATTTTGCCTTTTCAAACTGCTGCTGGGTGGCTGCTTCACCTTCATAGAGTTTCCTTGTCCGCTTATAATCTGATTCCGCCTCTTCAAGAGCCGCCCTGGAAGCATCAACCGCCTGCTTTGCCTGTCTTTTTTTTGATATTGCATTTTTAAATGACTGCCGGGCACGTGAAAGCTCTGAGCGCATTTCCCGGTCATCAAGTAAGACAAGCAGTTCTCCCTTTTCTACTGTTTCACCGGCGTTGACCAGAACCTCTTTAACCTGGGCTGATATACGGGGCTCAATACGGGCCCGGGTGCGCGGCTCCAGGGTGCCAACGGCATCATACCACTGGGTTACGGTTTTAACGGTCGCGGTTGCGGTTGCAGCATCACCTTCTTCCGGGGTTTTTTCCGGGCCCAAAATTCTGCCGGGTTCAATCTTTCCGCTCGTAAAGAACCACAATAGCCCGCCGGCTGCCGCGATAAACAAAAGTCCGGTTATGGATACTGCAGCAATGCGTTTTTTGTTTCCCATAGGTTTGCCTGCCGGTTGTCAGAAGTTTATGGTTTTTTTGCCTTGTTATCAGTTCTTTTTGTAAAGTGCTCCAATGGTCCGTTTTACATCGGCCTTGGCCTTGACTTTGTCGTAACGGGCTGATGCGGCTTTCACCATCGCCCGGTTGCGGTCAAGTTCGGCTTCCAGATAGCGGGTTATGCCTGCTGCGCCTTTTTCATATTGTTGTTTTACAAGTCTGTATGATTCCCGGGCAGACTCAACACTGGTTTGCGCAACCCGGCAGCGGGCCATGGCCTCTTCTAATTCAAGATAGGCATTTTTTACATCCAGTCTGATATCCTGCACTGCCTGCCGGTCCGCTGCCATCATTTCCCTTACCCTGGCATCTGCCCTGCTGACCCTGGCGGGGCGGGAAAATCCTGTAAACAGGTCCCATCTAAGCATGAGTGCTGCGGTCCAGTTTCCCCTTTCGCTGTCATAGTCAAGGCCCGGATCGTCAAAATAGTATCTGCCTGTAAGATCAAGGCCCGGCAGATAGGTGGTCTTGGCGGCATCAAGACCCATGCGGGACTTGATTAGTTGCTGGCGAACTTTTTCCAGTTCCGGTCGGTTGTTTAATGCACTTATTAATCCTTCTTCGTAAGTGTCGGGTATCCGGGAAATATTGCTGCCGTCTGGTATCAGCCTGTTTTTCCTGTCTGTCAGGTACGAAGGGTCAAGCCCCATGAGCTTTGCCAGACCAGCAAGTGTGAGCTTATAGCGATTTCTGCTTTTTATAACACGTTCCCGGGCCTCGGCAAGTCGAACATTTAACGACATGACCTCTGCCTTAAGCACACTGCCGCTTTCATGGCGAAGCTTTGCAAGTCTTAGCTGTTCGGACACGCTCTTAACCGACTGCCTGGCAATTTTTATGAATTCCCGGGCTGCCATAGCATCGTGAAATGTCATGATCACCCTGGCTGTCAGTTCGTTTTCGATTTTTTCACGCTCAAGACTGGAGGCGGCAAGGTCCTTTTCCGCCATTTTTTTTTCAAGGTAGTCTCTTCCCCCGTTAAAAAGGTTCATCCTTGCCTCGATTCCTGACTCGAAATTTTCAAACCAGCCAGGATCGTTAAAATCGACTGGCTGCGAAAGCCTGCGCTGGTCTATTTTTTTGAAAAGATAGGCCGAAGGAGCATCACCCTGCATGTACTCGGTGTAAACCGATGCTTTGGGCCAGAATTCAGATTTTGCAATTGAAAGCATGGCCCGGGATTGTTCGATTCTCCATGCGGCGCGTTCCAAGTCGGGATTGTTTTGCATAGCTGTATTAATGGCATTGGTAAGCGACAGATCACCTTCAATATCAGATTTACCGGGTGTATTATCATTTGATTTTTTGATTTGCCCGGAGGCCGGCGCTTTAGTCGGATATTCCTTTTTGATGTTTTCGTAATTGTATCTGTTGCCCAAACCACAGCCGCTCAGGCAGATAAAAAGAAAGGAAATGCTTGATGCCCAGACAAGGAGAAAAAAAAGGCGGTTGCCGCAAAAACAATTTTTTTTAAAGGATTCTGAGGGGGATTTCATAAATCCTCTTTCGTTTTTTTGGGTTTCCCGGGGTCTGTTCTGTGTTGGAAAATATAATCACTTGTTTTAAAAAAAGCACATGATAAAATCTTAGGTTCGAAATTCGGGTTTGCAGGGCCTGCAGCCTTCTTTTCATTATATCTTCCATATCGTCTTTATCACTACAGGATATCACTGGCCGCTATCCCGAGCCGCCGGACATTAGATGGAACAACTTCTGCACGAACTTTCCGGAAACCACATCCGGAAGGTAAAACACCGGAGCCCGGAACTCTTTGTTATTATCCAGAAAAATATCGAGTATCTCTCCGGAGAGAACGGAGAGTTCCCGTGCCTGGTTCTCCGGGATTTGCCGGTCCGATCTGTCTGATGCACGGCACCTTGCCGGACGGAAATCATATAGAAGACATCGGGAGTCCTTGAGAAGAGGGCAGTCAGTTTCTTTTCTTGAACCTGGCAATGCCCTTGATTCCGGTTGAGGCTGAAGCGACCTGCTTATAACCCGATTTCGCAGTTCATGTCTTAATTCCGTGTTTAATGCATATTGCATATAAACGGCTTCCGCCAAAGACATAAGTACAGGTGCGTGGCAGCATTCTGCGTGGTGTTTTCCGCAGCGGGGAGTCTTTGCCGGGATGTCTCTGTCTATATTTTCAAGCAGAGTTTTTGTTTTATCAAAATAGGGTGTCAGTTCGATTTTAAACTCCGGGCCCAGGGACGGCTCGGATATTTTAAGGGGTTTTTCCTTTTTGCCGAAAAGATATAAAAAACGCTTCTGCGGGTGTTCCGTCGGCCTGGCCCGGAGGTTGCGCATTTTTTTGCCCGCGGTTTTTGTATCAAACCCCCTGCGCAGAAGGTATGAAAAAACAACTGTTCCGGTCCTGCCGATGCCGTGGCGGCAGTGAACAAGCACTTTTTTGCCCAGATAGATGGATTCATCCAGCCAGTCAAGCGCTTTTTCCAGTTCCTCGATTTCAGGAAATCCTTCATTCCTGATAGGCAGAGAATAAACTTCAAACCCATGCTTCCGTTCAAATTCGGCAAGGTCCTCCATCTCCGCGCACAGGTTTAATATGGCCTTTATTCCCTGTTTTTTTATGCTTTCAAGCTCCTCTTCCGACATCGGGGCATGGCCTGCTGCAAGCTGCGGTGTGATCCAGGAAAGAGGATAAGTCTGGTCACCTTTTTTGCTGAAAAGGGAGAAAATCATTGATATCCTTTATAATGTCCTGTTTAAGGGCGTCTGCCTGGCCCGGTTCCTGAAGCCTCATATCCAAAAGAGCTGTTTTGCCTATTAAAACCCCAAGCCTTGCCAGGTTGGCTTCGGTTTCTCCAGAAGAGCGACGGTCAAAAGATCCCTCTAGAAGATCTGCTGTTATACGTGCATTAAAGCCGAGATCCTCAAGTATGCTTCTAACCATTTCCATCCGCCAGAACCGCTGTTCCTGGTTCCCTCCTCCTCCCTTGAAGCTGAAATGAATGTAGTTCTGCTCCTCCCGCTGCCCTGCAAGTGCGTCTATTACAACGAAATGATAACCCAGTCGCAGCAGGGCATGCAAATATTCTTTGTCCAGAATGGCATAACTGCTGTAAAGCGGGGATTTTTCAACATCCAGGACAGCGGTCGACCCTCTGTCGTATAAGTCCCAGTCAAAATGAAGGATGTCCCTGTTCCATTCAACCGGGGGCGAGCCTAGACCGGTAAACAATTTCTGCATGGGCCGGCTTGTTACATGCTCCAGTTTAACTGTCTTTTTTGATTTTCCCTCAGGGGCAATTCCCCGATCCACGTCAAGAACGTGCATTACGAGCGGAATTCCTGATTCCAGGCGTTTTGCCCCGTAGCTGGTCAGCCCCCGCCTTCCCACAAGGGAAAACATTTCCCTTACACCTGCTTCATGGACATATCTGACAATATCATGCAGGCTTTTGCAGTATTCGATCGAAAAATTTTCCGCATTAGGATCCTGCAGATTCAGGGGAGAAATAAACTTAAGGGCGCTGTCGAGTTTTTTAATTACAGGCGTATCCGGCTTACGGGATTTTTCGGTCCTGGTTCCGTCTTTGAAAAAAATGCCCGACAAAACAATGCCCTGGTCGGTATCAATGCTTACTTCCTGATTGTTTTCAAGACTCGTTGCCCCGGATACATTGCATATTACCGGAATCCCGGCTTCTCTTGCAACGGATGCAAAATGACATGCAGGACTGCCCTTTTCCGCAATAACACCTCTTACCCTGTCTAAGACCAGGGTCAGTTCCGGGGGAAGCTCCCTTGTCACCAGGATGGATTCTTCAGGCATTTCAGGAATTGATTTCATGTCTTTTAACCTGGATATCCTGCCGGAGGCCTGCCCGGAGCTGGCCCACTGGCCATGTGCAAGGATTGCGGTGTCTGGATAATTTTGCTGCTTCTCTAGGGGCGCACTTATTTTTGACATTCTAAGGGGTCTTGACTGAATTATGAAAATCCGGTCTTTTTCGTCCGCCAGCCATTCCACGTCCTGGGGGATGCCGCAAATATCTTCAAGTTTTTCCCCGAGAAAAAACACCCGGGAAAGAGTCTGTTCAGACACAGGCAAGCCGGGCCCTGAGGGCAGCAGCTCCGCCTTGGTTTTGTCATAGTCTGCCCGGAACTGGTATTCAACGCCTGCGGCCAGTTTTTCCCCGGTTCCTGAAATCATGTAGGTTGAAGCCCGGCCGGGATTGAACTGCTCACTGGTGTATAGTATGCCGCTTGTTTTTGCCTGCAGGGAGGGCATTACAAGAACGGCCATGGGGGTCATGGAATCTGTAAATCCCTGGCTCATCCTGTAGTAGAGAGTATGGGGGCTGTATTTGCTTGCTATTACCCTTTTGTATGATTCAAACCAGTTTTCAGGTGACACGTTAAGAAAACTTTCAAACTGGCCTGCAAACGAGGCCTGCAGATCTTCGCCCATGGCGCTGCTCCGCATGGCAAGAGGGGAGCTTTCGATTCCAAGCCGCCTTAATTCTTCTGTCACCTCGCGCTCAACATCTTCGGGAATTTCAGCTTCCAGGATCCGGTCTCTTATCTTGCTTCCTGCTTCCTGCAGCTCGGCGTGGCTGTCAGGTCCGAGAGCGCCAAGCCGTTGTTTTATTACTGAAGTAAGCCCGTTTTTTTCCAGCAGAAGGTAAAATGCCCTTGTGGTTATTATCAGCCCGGGTGGTACGGGAAAATCGTATGCCCCGAGAAGAGATGAAAGCTCTGCCCCCTTTCCTCCGGCCAGCTCCTCCGAGAGCCCGGAGTCCAGCCGGAGCACATAGGGAGGATTTATGTCTGGCTCCTCCTCCATGAGGGCAAGTTCCGCATAAAAGGCGTATTTTCTGTGATAATTGCGCAAAAGGGCGTATTTTAGCGGGCTGAATGCTATGATGGATTCGATCAGTTCCTGTATTTCCCTGTCAAGAAGGTGAAGGAAGTGTTTAATGTATTCGATATCGCATACAAGGTTTTTCTGCCTGATCTCCTCAAGGGCGGAAATAAGTTCAAGCGCGTTTCTGTCTCCCTGCTTCAGGCGCTGGAAGGCAGCGTATTTCTTGCGGATTAGCAGACCGGGTAAAAAAATTTTGTAGAAACGGTTTTCTATGACGTGTTTAATATGGGAATTTATGCGCTGCCACCTGGTCAGCGGCATCCGCCCTGCAGCGGATTCCCGGCGTTTCTCAGCCATCTGCCGAACCCCGGTCCTCCAGTACACTCTGTACTTTTTCTTCAAGTTCATTTTTGTCAATAGGCTTAACAAGGTATTCCCTGGCCCCGTGTCCCATTGCTTCCCTTGCAGTCTCAAGGGTGGGATAACCGGTAAGCATCAGCACTTCTATATCCGGCCTGGCCTCCTTTATTTTTTTCAGCAGTTCCACACCACTCATTTTCTTCAGCTTTATATCCAGTATCGCGATGTCCACATCCTGCTCGCGGGCATGATTTAAGGCGTCTTCCTCCTCCGTGAATACGTCGACCGAATGACCTTTGCGCTCAAGGATTCTTTGGACCATTGCGCCTGCATCCTCAACATCATCGACCACCATTATACTGCTCATATTCCGCCTCCGGATAAGTTTCTTTTTCATCAGCCGGCCGGGTCATTCCCGGATCATCGCATTCTTCTTCCGGCAGTTCATTTTGCCACAGCGGCAGCTCCACCAGAAAAACGCTTCCCGGACCCAGGTCAAGGCCTTCGTCAGGCATGACCTGGACGTATTCCTTTGGTGCCGGGCTCAAAACATTGATTCTTCCGCCATGATCTCTTATGATTCCGAACGTTACCGACAATCCAAGGCCTGTTCCCTTGCCCACCGGTTTTGTTGAAAAAAACGGATCAAAGATCTTGTTTAAAATCTCCTGCTTTATGCCCGTTCCGGTATCTGTTAACGTTATTGCCACCCGTCTTCTGTGTGCGCAGAGCTTTGTGGTAATCCTTATATATCCATCCTGCTCTACTGCGTCAAAGGCGTTATTAAAGAGATTTAGCCATACCTGTTTCAGTTTGTCCTTGTCTCCCTCGATTTCCGGGATATTGGGATCAAACTCGCACAGGATGCGCACCCTGTTTAGCCCGAAGGTATGTTCCACAAGAGAGATAACTTCCTGTATGGATTCATTGATGTCGACCTCCGCCCTGGTGGTCTGGCTCTGCCTGGAAAAGCCCAGCAGATCAGATACGATATTGCTGCAGATCCTGGTCTGTTTTTCAATTATCCTCAAATCATCCGCCATTTGGCTGTCAGGCTCCACATCTTCAAGAAGCATCTGGGCATAGCCCAATATGATTCCAAGAGGCGTGTTTATTTCATGGGCAATGCCGCCTGATAGCCTTCCAAGATCCTCCATTTTCTGGGACTGTACCAGGCGCTCCTGGTACTGTTTTACAACACTGATATCTCTTGCCGTAAGCAGAAGCCCTGAAACCTTGCCTTCCGTGTATACCGGCACTTTCAGTATATGAAACCAGACCGTGGTATCGCCCTGTCCCACGCTGATTTCCTTTGACAGGGGCTTTCCGGTTTTCAGTATCTGCATGTCTTCATGATAATTCTGGTCAGCCTGGTTTTCCTTGAAAATCTCAAAATCGGTTCTACCGATTACATCTGACTCATCGAGCCTGAAATAGGAGCAGAAGGCCTTGTTGGCAGCCTGGTAGACCAGGTTTTCATCCTGCAGGGCAACCATGTCAGGAGTGACATCCAGAATAGTCCGCAGGACCTCTTTTTGATTGAAAAGCTCCTTTTCGGCGATTTCGCACTGTTCCACCCGGCTTTCCAGGGTCGTGGCCATATAATGGACAGCATCTGCCAGTTCCTGGATTTCGTCGCCTTTATCCTGCTGATTTACAGGGCCGAGGTTTTCTTTGAGCACTTCGTTGGCTGATTCGGTAAGCTTTCTTATTCTGTTGCTAAATTTTGACAAATACCAGGAGACAAGTACCAGGGCAGCCGCGGCAACAGCCACGGTAAGCCCGAGTACCCACAGGCCGAACCGGTGTAGCATGGCGCCGGTCCCGCCAGTATGCAAACCGATATGCGCAACACCGAGCCCTTGGTCATTTACCGTTACAGGTTTAGAATAATCATATATTTCCCCGTCTTCTGTCCTAAGGGTCCGGTCTGCGGGAAAATCCCGCGACTCTCCGTCCTTGAGTGCATCTGCCGGTATATCAAAGCCGTTGCCGGTTGTCTGGGCAAGAATATTTCCGGCCCGGTCCGTGATAAACACATAGGCAATATCCGGGCCGGTTTCCTTTATTTGAACCGTAATATCGCGCAGGCCTGATATATCCATTTCATCCAGGGCTCCTTGCGCCCCTGAGGCGAGATACGAGGCAAGCACCTTTCCCCGCTCCCTGCTTTGGCTTTTCAGTTGGTTCGAGGCCGTATAGATGCTTGTCATCCCCAGGGCGAGCCCCACGCATATAAGTATTGCCGCCAGGCCCGGAAGAAGTCTGGTGCTTATTTTTGGATTGGACATTAAAATGCTCGTATTTTCATAGGTTAAGCCTTTTTAACAACAATTAATAAATAAAAACTAACGATTAAACTCTTGAATTTCAACAATGCAAAACCTCTCTCCCGGCTTTCAGGCAGGATAAAAACAAGTTTGGGAAAAAATTTTACACCCGGTCTGATTTTTGATACAAAAATCACAGTTTGACTTTAAAATTGACAATAAATTTATTTTAGATCTATTAATAATACTGTAAAATCATAATGAAACTTAGATTAATAAAAATTTATTAAAGTTGTATTTGCTGTTCCCTGTATCGGCTCAATGCAGGGTTACGGATTTTGCATAACCGTTTTTGCAAGTCACCGCAGACCGGTTAACAAGGTGATTTGTTCGAAACAATCCGGAGATATGCACAAAGCGGTTGCAAGGGGTTCCATTGATCTGGGCGTGGTGCTCCAGCCGGCCATGCTTGGAATGATCCCTATGCTTCAGGGCGTCTACCTTCCCTTTGCTTTTGACAGCGTGGACCAAATAGCTAAAGTCTACGAGGGTGAATCCCTTGAAATTATAGAAGATGAGCTGGAGAAAAGAAATCTGAAATTAGTTTATCCCAGTTTCCTTGACGGAGTGCAGGTGTTTTCCAATGAGAAGAACTTAGAGACCGTCGAGGATTTTGATGGCCTGCGTATCTTGTCGACCAGCCCGATGTTTTCAAAGATCATGGACCGATTGGGCGCAGCACCGGATACCTCCATTCCCCAGGACGAACAGTACATGGCCCTTAAAAGAGGCGTGGCAGAAGCCATGGCCAATTCCACGGTCGGCGGCTATTTTCAAAAATCCCACGAAGTGGCCCCTTACTACACGAAAATTGACATGAGCTATGCGGTTATCCTGGTTTGCGCCAACAAGCGTACATGGGAAAAAATTCCCGAAGACATACGGCAGCTCATGGTGGAAGAGGGCAGAAGAGCAGGTATGAGGACTCTTGAAATCAGCAAGGGCTGGGAAAAGAAGTTTATCGGAGAGATGGAAAAAGAGGATGCAACCATCACTTATATGCCGGAGGAAGAGCGACAGAAAATCAAGGAAATTGCCGAACCTGTTTGGCTGCAATGGGCTGATAAAAATGGTGAAACCCCAAGCGGCTTCTGGAGCTGAGTCTGGGACTGGATGTTAAATAATCCAATTTAGGTAATAGGAAGTTCTAATGGAAACACCTGATGAAGAGCGTTTTTTTCTCTATCGATGGATTCAAGCGTTCTGGTTGCAATCCCGCTATTCATACTTGCGGCCCAGCTCTTTTCGGCAACAGGCATGGGTAAACGGTTATTTGACGCAGCCAGGGTATTTCTGGGACGTTTGAAATCCGGTCTGGGGATAGCGACCATTGCCTCAAGCGGCGTTTTCTCCGCAATGACCGGCTCCAGCTTTGTTTCAGCATCCACAATGGGGCTGATAGCCATCCCGGAACTCAGGCGGGCGAAATATACGGATACACTGATTTCAGCGGCAATAATTTCCGGAGGACCGCTTGGCAGCGTTATTCCCCCGAGTATTGTCATGATCGTATACGGATATCTTACAGATGAATCGATCGCCAGGCTGTTCATGGCAGGAATGATACCCGGTATTTTGCTGATCACCTTGTATTCCGTTTCGCTGGTGGCTCTTTCTCCCTGGAGCATTCAAAAGGATGCGCAATTAAACGATGAACCATCCCATCGTCTAAGCGGGCAGGCAAAGGCCTTTGCTGTTGAAAAATCCGATGATCAGCCAGACGAGGGCCGGGATTCTTAAGCACAGATGACATACTGGATGGCTTTTAAGGAAGCATTCTGGGGGCTGATGGCGCCGGTTATTATTCTTGGCGGAATTTACCTGGGAATTTTTACCGCCTCAGAGGCTGCGGCCATCGCGGCTGTTTACTGCGCTATTATCGGTTTTTTTATTTACCGGACGCTAAATTTCAGGAAAATGTGGCAGATTCTTCTCTCCGCGGGCAATCTCTCTGCAATGGTCGCATTGATCATAATCGGGGGCGGAATGCTGGGTCATGTGGTTGTATTCGGACGAATACCCCAGGAAATTCTGGCTTTTATCATCGAGCAGGATTTCTCGCCTTTGTTCCCGCTGCTTCTGATCAACATCATCCTGTTTTTGCTGGGCATGTTCATGGAGGTCCTGGCATTGATGTATTTGGCCATACCTCTTTTGTTTCCGGTGGTGCTTCACATGGAGTGGGATAATATCTGGTTTGCCGTTATCCTGATGCTAAACGTCAATATTGCCCTGATTACACCGCCCATGGGCGGCGTCCTCTACATAGTCTCCCAGATAGGCGGGATATCCATTCACACCGTGCTTAAAGGAGCAGTATTGCCGGTATCAATTTTAATCCTGGTACTGCTCATGGTTATATTTTTCCCGCCGATTGCCACCTGGCTGCCGGGCCTGATGTAGATGGAAAGAGGGGGATTCGGATCTAGCGGGGGCGTTATCAAGGAAAGCAATATACCGATTGTTCTGATCCCGGGGCATTGATTAGCTGCGGCCTTTATTGAGCATGTATGTGATTATTCATGAATTGATGGATCGCATCAACTGCATTGCCTGTGCCATCTTCTGCTCGAATTTTCATGCCCAGTTCGGCAGCGCGGCGCCTGATAGCGCGGTTGGATACAGCTTCGTTTATGGCTTCGGATAATCCCTCTGCAGTAAGTTTTCGGCGTGGAATAGGTTTTGGACCGGCCCCCAGCTCATGGACCCGTCGGCCCCAGAATGACTGGTCGGCGAGAAACGGCACGGTGATCGCCGGGACGCCTGCACGCAGGCCGGCTGCTGTGGTGCCTGCGCCCCCGTGATGAATAACGGCGCTTACGCGGGGAAAAAGCCACTCATGCGGGACCGATTCAACGGCCATAATGGAATCGGGAAGATCCACATCCGGCAATCCCCCCCATCCTGTCAGGAAAATGCCGCGCTGCCGGGTACGTTTTAATGACTTGATGCATATTTCAGCGAGTTTTGACTTGTCATGTACTACCATGCTTCCAAACCCGATCGAAATCGGGGGCGGTCCGGATTCCAAAAATTCGGTCAATTGTTTTGAAGGCTGCCGGTCGCCGGCCTGGTCGAGAAACCAGTAGCCGGTGATAACGGCATTGCTGTCCCATTCCCGTGGTTTCGGGATAACATGCGGACTGAATCCATACAGCCTTGGCGCCGGAGTGTTAAACATATTAAACAAAGATCTCCGTCCCAGCGGGGGCAGGGCAAGGTGATGCCTGCGCCACCTGTTTACCGGAGACCGGATCAATTCCCACAGCATAATAGCGAGCACCCAATAGGTAAGATAATTTCCCGGGGTTCCCAGCGAACTGGAGGACACCAGCATATTCGGGAATTCTCCTGTAGGCTCAACCGGCTGAAGCATTGCAAAAACGCATGGAATTCCCATTTTTTCCGACACTGACCAGGGCACCCCCGGAGGGATAAGATTGGCAATACAAAGATCTGCTCCCAGACAGGCTTCTCTGCACGATTCGCCTATTTCCGGGATGGTATCCAAAACAAGACGCGCCATTTGGATAACCTGTACAAATTGATTCTGCTGGAGAAAGTGCCGGGGAGAATCTCCGGTAATTTTATGAAGTGACTTTTTAGGGTCCAGGCCCCTGAGAGGGTAAAATCCGAGCCCTGCTTTGCGAACAAGGGGCTGAAATTCCTTATGAGTGGCGACTTTGACCTTGTGCCCCTCTGATTTCAGGCCTTTTCCCAGCGCAATCAAAGGCTGCACATCGCCTCTTGAGCCCATCGCGTGGATCGTTATTTTCATATAGCTTTTGTGATAATCTGTGATTTCGATTTCGCAGGTATTGCTTCCTCCAATTCATGCAGTGGCTGGCTCTATCCTCTCATTCCAGAAGCCTTCCGACATTCAATCTCCGATTGCATGGCTTTGATATCGCCGGGCAGTTTTTTTCGAGGTTCCCTCGATGACCTCGATACTTAGGGCAAAGGCCCTTTTGAGAGTTTCATCCCTGACAAAAGACTCGTAATCCATGCCGAATCAAACTCAATTCCGGGGATTGACATCATAATATCGACTCGCAAAGGTGGTCTTCCCATCTGATAGAAGTATCCTTCATGAGTAAAATCATCCGGGGTAAGATTTTCCAGCGGTGCACCAAACTCTTTTAATGCCAAATAAACCCTTTTTGCATTTTCTTGATCATTTGCTATTAACACATCAAGATCTTTTGTAAATCGAGGTTCGCTATATTTCATTACAGCATAGCCACCAACAATAAGATATCGTATTTTATGATTTTCGAAAATATTCAATAGTTCTTTGAAGTCTTGACTCGTCAGCATTTTTTCCTCGTATCAGAAAATAATCATTAAGCATTTCCATTACAGCTTCGAAAATGGCAATATCTCCCTGGGCTTGCCAGAACCGAATATCGAAGGAACGACTATCATCGGTTATACGCTGGTAATTTTCTTTTGTTTTTATCATTTCTTATTCCTATAGCCGAACAATCTGCTCACCTGCCGGTGTGGGGCGGCAGCAGCGGAACACCGGTCATGGTAAAGCAGAACGGTTATGCTGTTTTACTTATGAGCCACTGGGCGAAGCTTGTAAATAGTGAAACGACATATTTTTCAGCCACTTTTGTGTGATTTGTCGAGCAGAAAATCTGAAATTTGTTCATAAGCCCTTGGATCCTGAAGCAAAAAACGATGTCCTCCCTCAAACAATTCGAGACGAGCGTTTGGTACCTGCTCACGGATGGCTTCGAGATTGGAGACCGGAACTATGCCGTCATAGCGTCCACCACAGATGAAAACCGGCATTTGAAGGTTCGGTAGCCGATCGTAGGCATCATGCCCTATACGTGCTTCAAGCTGGCGAAGAGCTCCAACCTTCCGACCTGGTTCGTCTGCTCCAATCATGGCATCTGCCACCATTTGATTCACCAGTTCCTTGAATTGATTTGGATTTGCCGCCTGCCAGGCTGCATCACAACGCGTGTCGAGCAGCGGAATAATCCGCACGGCCCGCTCCTCGGGTGTCAGATGACTAAACTCGTGTAGCGGATATGAATCGCCGCCGGCTCCGCCACTGCTTGTGCATGCAAGAACCAGCCGTCGTACTCGATGGGGAAACCGCAGTGCGAGTTCCTGTGCAACCATGCCTCCGAAAGAAAAACCCAGTACGCTGCAGCTATCCCAACCCAGGGCGTCCAAAAGGGCGGCGGCGTCCATGGCGTAGTCTGCCATGGAATAAGCAATGTTAGGCCGGTCTGTCTGCCCAAGTCCGCGTTGGTCATGGGCAAGGATCTCGAAACGGTCTGCAAGCGGGGATTGAAAAATACCCGGTTCTCGTCTTAGATCACCCCCCGTGCCGTTAAGGAAAAGCAATCGCGGCCCTGTGCCTTTTATTTGGTAGTAAATCCGTATGTCCCGGACATTAATAAATGGCATGGTGTATTTCCAGTGATAGGTTTATTTGTTTCTGTTTTATCACGAAATAGAAGAAATAACCACCCACTATCCACTCCAGGATTCTTCTGGAAATCTTGGTTTTTATACAAATCCTCTAATTTCCACAAACCACGTCTGCCGGGTGTTTCATTTGTGATTTCAACTTTGTGGTAATGCTCCCCTATGGGGTTAGCAAAAGATCGATACTCCTCAATCAGCTTTCCGAAATACTCCAAATGCTTGAGTCGATAAATGTCTGCATCGTGTTGGTATTTATCCTCCATCCCGGAAAAAGCGAAAGAATTTGAAGCAATGCAGACAAGGGCGAGTATTGCGATAAGTCGTTTCATATATTTATCCTGTTAACGCTCACCATAACCGGTTCGGAAAACAACTGCAAAGCGAAGTGAAGCTGCAGTTTCCCGGTCCGTGTGGATGCTGTGGTTATGGATTCGTCTTTATGATGGGCAGTATATTCATGCAGAAGCCTGCGAATCATTTTTTGAATTGCGTATTATGTTTTTTTGTCTCTTTCTTACTTTTATGATATAAAAATAATCAGATGTCTCGTGCCGGTTTTCCGCAAATGATATTGGCGGCCTCCTCGATCCCGGCGACGATCAGGGCATCTTCCCAAAGTTCATTTCGGTGTTTCATTCCGTGGCCGCTCAAGACGTAAATGCCGCGTGCACCGGCGTTTTCCGCAAATGCCACATCATGGGGATGATCCCCTACCGCAAATGATCGGGAAAGATCGATTCCGTGCTCCTTTTCCGCCTTTTTGAGAAAATACGGCTTCGGTTTGATGCATTCGCAGCCGTCCAAAGAATCATGAGGGCACACGTATGTATCTGTGATCCGGATTCCTTGTTCTGCCAGGTAAGACACGACATACCCATTGACGCATCCGACATCCTCCAGCGTCAAGAATCCCTTGGCAACGCCGGACTGATTGGTAACGATAAACAGCTCGAAGTGTTCGTTTAAACGGCGCAGGGCAGAAACGGTTCCTGCAAAAAATTTAACCTGCGAAGGCCGGCAGAGGTGGCCCCGGTCCTCGATAATGGTGCCGTCCCGGTCCAGAAAAACTGCGGGACGCTTTATGTTGTTTTCAATGCCCATGTAACCCAATGCCTTGCTTTGATCGCCTATCTTCGGATGAGCCTTTCTCAGAGCCGCTTTGCCTTTCAAGCAATAATTTCCAGCGTTGCTGACGATGCCGGTAAAAAATATGAGCAAAAAGCCAGACGACCGGCGAGAGTAAGCCGGCGCTGATTTCGATCTTATCAGTGTAGTGCACCTTGCCGGGATATACTTCATGGAAAGTGATGTCGTGGTTCCATACCCGTGCCAGCATCCCATTTTCTTTGCTGGAAATGGTATTTGCGGCCTTATCAATTTCCGCCAGCTCAATGGTATGGCCACCGAGAGGAATGAACTTCAAAAAGTAAAGCCTCAGATGATACTTTTTCCCAACGATCCACTCCCCATCCAGTGCGCCCGATTCATCGGGGATAAAACTGAGAATCGGCGAGGCGACAAACTGAAGAGATTTCGGCTCAATGATTTTCAACCATAGATCTGTCTCCGTACAAACAAAATGTGTCGAAATCCGAGCGATCATTTTTTTCCCTTTACTTTACGGGCGGATGTTTGAGCTGTGAAGCCTTGAAACATGAGCCCAAAGCTAATCTTTAAAGCTTAAAACTATTGCCAGCCAAGGTTTTAAAAAGGGTGACGGCTTTTCCCGACTTGGGAATGCATGGCTTATAACGCTGAAAGCCAGGGGCAGCCAGGGCTTCCACTGACTTGATTAAAAATGCTTCATGTTCAAATTGCCCCGGATTGCCAAAAAGCCGTAGGACCTGGCTGTCACCTGGGCTGACTGGTTGGCCCTTTATTTTTTATAGGCAGCGTTGAGGTTTTTAAACATAGGATAGTGTTTGGTATTGAGTGTCTTTAATTCTGCATTTTCGGATTCAGCGGTTGCAGCCAATATGGCATCTGCAAGTCCAAGCCCATGTGACTTGCTATAATCTCGTCTATAAAGACCTCCGGCTTTTCCGATAGCGGCATCTATCGGGACAACCCGGAACAGGGATATAAATTTCTGTAAAGCATTTTGTTCCGCATCTCCTTTGACACCGGCATACAACTCTGCAACAACAATTGATGACAAAATTATACGATCATTATATTTACTAATGAAACCAACTGCTTTGTCGAATCCTCTAAAAAAATCAACAAGAACATCGGTGTCTAATAGAATCGGCTTCTCCATTATTATCCCCGGTCCCATTCGGAACGAATTGACTCAAAATCAGGAAGATCAGTTCGATTTTTCCAAATCCCGGCAGACTCACGAAGCACCATTTCTCTATGGCTTTTACCGGCTTGCTCGATTAGATTGTCGATAGCCTCCCTGATTAGTTCGCTCTGCTTTTTTCCAAATGATTTAGCTATAGTAGCCAATTCGTTACGTTGTCGCTCCGTTAAATATATTTGAGTCCTTATCATTTTTTGCTCCTCATTTAATGTATACATCTTGATTATACATCATATTACCAGGATGTCAAGGCCAACGCGCGAGCAACGAGCGTCACCTGAAGCGACTGGTTGGCCAATTCATAAATCAAGGGCAAATCTGATCGCATTGCTTACATCAACAATCTTGGATGCCGGTAATGTCGTAATTAAAGATCCAATTTTCCCCTTTGAAACAGTTTGTATATGATCACAGTTGATAGCGCAGTCGCAGGGCATACCGACAGCTTTTGACAGAAAGACCTCGGATGGGATGTCGCGTACAGTCGTCGTAATAGGGGCGATGGTGGCCTCCCCGAGATATTTTAAAATGGAATTTCTTGTTAGAATTAGAACCGGTCGTTTTTTGTCAGGATGGGCAAATTTGTACCAACGGATCTAACCACGCTTCATTCGTCCCCCCAGGACTGCTCAGATTCCCAAACTGAAAACTCATCCAGGGAAACCGGTTTCTTTTCGTAGCCTTGCCGGTGTTTATTTTCTAACTGCCTGAGATTATGGCGCTCCAGCGCTTCGCGAAGTGCCATTCTTGCAAAAGCAGAGCGACTTGTATTAAGTTGTTTGGAAACTTGATCAATTGTCCTCACAAGGTCTTCATCAAGGGTCATTTGTACGGTTTTCATTGGCCACCCCCGTTATGTGGAATAGAATAGCTATAGGAATCCACATTTCAGATAATGTCAAAATTTTTATTCAGCGGCCAACGAGAGCAAACCAGCTGTGCGTCGGAAGCAGGCGATTTTGCCGCAATTAAATGAAATTTGTCCAGCAGGAGTTAATCACCTTTTATTGCCCACTTTCGATAAGTCCCTTTTCCTGGAGATACTGGACCACCCGAGTTGTTTCGCCTGCGGCCATCGTCCCGCCCAAGCTTATGGCCACTGAACACGCTTCGAGAACTTCTTCCACACTTGCTCCCAGATTCAACGCATGTTCTGTTTGGAAAACAATACAGGCCCTGCAGCCATGTACCAATGCACCAGACAAGGCCATTAAGCGCTTAATCTTCCCACTTAATGCCCCGTCTTTGTAAACCTCGCCGGGCAGGGCATCATAAGTGTCGCCAACTTCGGGCATTAACCTCCGATAAGTAGCGAAAAGATCCGTTACATCCTTGTGCAATTTACTCTGACTTTCGCTCATGTTTTACTCCAATAGTATTTTTCTCTGAAGTTCGATTTCTCTGATGTTTCCCATTTGACCGCCAACGTTTCCCTTAACCGGCGGCTACGAAGCGAGGCGGAGTAACCGTCCAAGTGAAAGGGCTGGTTCGCTTTAACGATAAATATCTTTTCGATGCCCTACCTTCACGACCCAAATGGTTAGTTCTTCCTCCTGAATGGAATAAATAATACGATATCGCCCCACCCGAAACCGATATTTTTCCTGAGCGCTCAATTTGTTACTCCCAGGTTGGCGTGGATCCTCGCCCAAAGATTCAATAGATTGAAGGATTTTGTTTAAATCTTTATCCGGAATTACTTTAAAATCCTTCCAAACTGATTTTTTGAAAAATATTTTATAACCGGCCATCTTTTTTGAGTCTTTTTATCATCTGCTCATAGCTGATCAGCGGTTCATCTTCTCTTTCATCAAATATAGCCAGATCTTCTGCATCCTCGGCAAGCGCCTCCTTGACAGCTTCATTAATTATTTCCGACATTGATCGCGAAGTTTCCAGGGCTTTTATCCGTAAAGCCTGATGCAGCGATGGCTCTAAATATATGGTTGAACGTTTCGATAATGTGGTCATAATTGCACCTCCATAATTATTATATTGACATCATAACATTATGATGTTGTGATGTCAAATTAAAAGCGAATGTATGTTGGAAGTAACCTGCGAATCCATATCCTTTACTTAACATAATTTATACGCACTTATTAAACAAAGGGGAAATGGACAGTTTTCGAGTGGAGGGAAGGGTTTTGTGGGTGTGCAGGGAGCTGACCTGACAATTATGGGTTTTCACCTGCTTTCGGCGTTTGGCAGAGAAAAAAATCGTGTTCACTGTAATGACAACCGCAACTGGTGAGGAATTTCATTTTGCTGCATATCTTTGTAGATGCCGATGCGTGCCCGGTAAAACAGGAAGTGTTCCGAGTCGCAGACCGGTACCGTCTTGTTGTCACTCTGGTGGCCAACTCCTGGATGCGCGTTCCTGCTGACCCGCGGATTACGCTTGTGGTAGTAAAAGACGGATTCGATGCGGCAGATGACTGGATTGTCGAACATGTACAGCCCCATGACATCGTGATCACCGCAGACATTCCGCTTGCAAGCCGGTGTCTGAAAAAAGGCGCACATGCTCTTGGGCCTGCCGGCAAGCTGTTTACCGAAAACAACATCGGTACCGCCATTGCGACCCGGGACCTGATGTCTGATCTGCGCAATGCAGGAGAGATAACAGGCGGGCCTCCACCGCTGGGCAAGCGGGACCGGTCACGTTTTCTGCAGCAACTCGATAATGTGATTCAATCCATTCGGCGGGAGTATGGGCCTGTCTGACCCCCCCGGCGTTACGTCGCAATCACGTCATTGGGCGGCAAAATATTGCTTGGCACCTGAGCGCGGTGAATGCGGGCGGCCTGGTAAAACCGGTAAACCGGCAGTTTGTCCATGTTTTTAGGAATTGTTTCCGGCTCCAGATTATCAATGCTTGCAGACCATTTCGGGCCCTTGTAAACAGGAATCCGGGTACTGCCGCCAAATAACATAAGATAAATCCCTTAAGGCGCCTGGGCTGCAACGGCCGTGTTTCTTTTGACCATTTTTTTTGGCAACAGGGCTGTTTTTCCCGCAAACCAGCTTGTCTGCAGGCGCTTTGCCTTCTCCGCCGGCCCCGGCCGCATCCCGGCGGCTCGGGCCAGGGCATAAACCCCGAAAAAATGCATGTTTCCATTGCCAGGGCATCGCCGTCGCACAAAAACACCTTTTCAAGGTCGGTGTAATAATCTTTGGCCATTTGGATATCGGTCTTGATATCGGCCAGCTAGCGGATCCGGTATCTGCGGTCCTTGTACATGCCGCAAAAGGTACAGCGGTTATGGGAGCAGCCGATGGTGCATTGTAAAAGATAGCTGTTGGCTTCACTAAACGGTCGGTAAATCTGTCCTTCATATCTCATGTCATCTCCGGAAAAAACGTGCACCCGGCTTTCACGCCGGCAGTTGTAGTTTGGTCAAATATTTCAAAGAAAAACAGTTTCATGAATCCATATGGATGTCAACCCGGGCCGCGCCGGGATTTTCCGAACTCAGGTTGC
>JBKHFD010000006.1:0-46223 GCA_046540355.1 Desulfobacterales bacterium | reverse complement strand
AGTCCTTCCAGGAGCTTTTCCAAACCGTCGCCATCGCGGCCTGGATTTTGCCCGGACTCGGTAATCCGAAGTGCATTGAAAAGCATTTCCGCGGCATCAGAAAACTCGGAACCTTCAAAATCCTCATGGAAGCCGCTGGATTCATCCGAGCAAAGGGCAAGCAAACGGACAAGTCCCTCCGGATTTTCCGTTTCTTTTAAAAGCGCCTCAATTCCAGCGCCTGAACCGGATTCGCCGGTTTGATTCCCTGGATTTCCGCCTGCGCTGTTGATCAGAAGACTTAAAAAAGCAGGGCTCCCATCGCCGCCTGACCCCAAAACAGATCTGCCGGAATTTCCAGGGTTTGCACCGTCCTGGAATACACCGGATGAAGAAGCATTCTGCTGATTGAATAATCCCTGGGCTGAAAAAATCATGCCTTTATTTCCCTGTTTTCCGGAACCCGGCTTAACCGCGGCTTTTTCACGTCTCTACCGGCCGCTCTGCAGGCTTCCGAGTGCCGTGCTGTAATCCACCGCAACGCTGTTTTCCATGTTATCGAGAATCTCGCCCGCATATTTATCCCGCATAAGTGACAAAACAGATACTGCAAGATCCTTCTCCATTTCAGCCAGGCTCTGTGCCGCGGCTGCAGGCTCCCGCTGCTGGTAAATCTTGCTGAGCTTTCTTGCTCTTTTTTCGTCCACCTTCTGTTTTTCATCCAGCATTTCTCCAAGCTCCCCGCGCATCTGTTTTAACCGTTCAAGCTTCTCATCGACTTCTTCCCGCAGAATCTTTAGCTCTTCTTTGCGCCTGGCAAGTTCTTTTTTCTCCCTGGCAAACTCGGAGCGCTCCTTTTCCAGCCTTGAAAGCATGCGCCTGGCCTCTACGCCTATGTCTTCGCATTCAAAAACCACATTTGGAACTTCCTGCGAATCCTCGGCATAAACGCTGCCCGCAATCAGGAGGACTGCCGCGATAACCACAGTCAAAGCCGCGGATGCCGCCCTAGGCCTGAATCCTTTTTTACCCGCCGGTTTCATTTTCCCCCTCCGAACCCGATAACCGCGACTTCATCCAAAAACACATTTTCGTTGTGTTTTTCCTTTTTCTCCCGGGCTTCCTGTCTTTTCTGCTTGAGGATTTCCAGTGCCCGCTTTTTCTGGCGGGCCTTTACCAGCTCACCCCTTTTTTCGCTGACATCGGCTTCCGCCCTGCTCAGACTGTCTTCAAGCTCTCTTATCAGGCGGTCCTTGGCGCTTATAAACTCCTGGTGGAGCATGAGTTCGCTTGCTTCAACCCCGCTTCTTCCGGCTTCCTCTATTTCCCGGCGCAGCCTAAGCATTTCGTTTTCCTCCCGCTTTTTCGCCTCTGCAATACTGCTGCGCTTTTCCATGCTTTGAGCCAGCTTTTCATGCGCCCTGTCAGCCTGTTTTTTCCTGTAGTCAAGAAGTGCCTGCAGCTTAAAGGTCTTCATTTATCCTCCTGTGCAAAGAGCTTTTCCATTTCCTTCCGGGTCTGCTCCAGGGTGGACTGCTCTGCCAGATCCTGGCGGAGCAGTTCGTTTACAGCATCAATGTATTCCATGGCATTATCTATTTTCGGGTTGCTGCCGCGCTGATAGGCGCCGATATTTATCAGGTCCTCCTGTTCCTCATAGACCGCGAGAACCTCCCTTATGCGACGGCTCAGATCAGCGTGGCCCTCGTCAACAATCCGGTGCATTACGCGGCTGTTGGAACGAAGCACGTCAATTGCAGGATAATGATTCTTTGAGGCAAGCTCCCTGGAAAGAACAATATGTCCGTCAAGTATTGAACGCACAGAGTCCGCAACAGGCTCGTTCATGTCATCGCCTTCCACCAGCACTGTGAAAAGCCCGGTAATGCTGCCCATCTGCGAGAAATTTCCGGCCCTTTCCAGCAGCTTGGGAAGGCGGGAGAAAACCGACGGGGTATAGCCCTTTGTGGTGGGAGGCTCGCCTACTGCAAGCCCTATCTCCCTCATTGCCATGGCAAACCTGGTCACCGAATCCATCATCAAAAGCACGTGTTTTCCAAGCGAGCAGAAATATTCCGCCACCGCGGCTGCCATGAAAGCCCCGCGCATCCTCAAAAGCGGGGACTGGTCCGACGTGGCGGTGACAACCACGCTTCTTGAAAGCCCCTCTTCACCAAGGTCTTCTTCTATGAACTCTCTTACCTCTCTTCCGCGCTCGCCTATAAGGGCGATCACATTTACGTCAGCCCTGGTGTTTCTGGCCATCATTCCCAGCAAAACGCTTTTACCCACCCCGGAGCCTGCCATGATTCCCATTCTCTGCCCGGCCCCGCAGGTAAGAAGCCCGTTTATGCTGCGCACGCCCAGGTCCAGGGGCTCCGAGATCTTTTTTCTCGCCATGGGGCTCGGGGGAAGCTGGTAAAGGGACCGCCTGGCACTATATTCAACCGGCCCCCTGCCGTCCACAGGTGTTGCCATGGCATCGACAACCCTTCCGAGAAGTTTCTCGCCCACACCCACGTTCGCGCTTGCGTCATGCACCCGTATCAGGCTTCCCACACCCAGCCCGTGCATTTCCCCCAGCGGCATCAAGAGAGCGGAGCTGTCTTTGAATCCCACAACTTCAGCCCATACAGAGTCTCCTCCGTTAAGGGGCATAACCTCGCACAGGGATCCTATGGTGGCCTGGGGGCAGCAGCCCTCGACAACCATGCCCACTATCCTGGTTACCTTGCCGCGCACCCGCAGCGGATTGAACCTGTCTATGGATTCAAGGGCCTGCTTCATTGCTGCTCCTGGGAGCCGGAAAGATGGCTGTAAATTTCATCTATCTGGGATTCTATGGTGGCGTCCACGTCCCCTGCCCTGGATTCAGCCTTGCAGCCTCCCCTGGAAACGTTTTCATCCTCCACGAAATGAATGTTGCTGAGCCCTTTCATTGCTGCCAGAAACATGGGTTCATTGGCCCTGACCGTCTCAATGTCTGCGGGATTTACCCTTATGTAGTATTCTTCGTCTTCAACAGCGCCTTCAAGCGCCCGTGTCACTGTTTTGACAATTATATCCTTTTTTTCTTCCACCTCGGTGTCAATGACCCTCCTTGCAACAGCCATGACCAGCCTCACCATGTCGTCTCTGCTTTTCTCCAACAGGGAACTGCGCATCCTGCTGATCTGTTCCAGGCCTTCGGCCAGTGCTGAAGAGGCTGAATGCAGCTCTTGTTCAACCTCTTTTCTGCCGTCTGCTTTTCCGTTGGCGTAGGCCTCGCTTCTTATGGCCTCAATATCAGCGGGAGGCTGCGGGGGTGTTTGATCATTTTTTTTCTGTTTGTTGCAATCCTTTCCGGATCCTTTCTCCGTGATTTCGGTTTGAACGGACTCCCTGTCCGGAGCTGTGGGAATGAGAAAAGAATCACACTCCCCGCCGGTTTCGTCGAGATCCGCAAAACGCGCACTTCTTGCCTCAACTCCGCTTTCGGCCTGAATTATTCTAGACAAGGGTTTCCTGTCCTTTCCCCGGCAGTACCAGCTGTCCTTCTTCTTCAAGTCTCAGGGCTATCTTTACAATGCTCTGCTGGGCCTTTTCCACGTCAGACAGCCTGACCGGGCCCAGAGCCTCTAGGTCCTCTGCTATTATCTCAGCAGCTCGTTCACTGATATTCTGGTAAATATTTTCCTTTACAGTTTCAGGCGCTGTTTTAAGTGCCAGTGTCAAAACATCGTTTTTGACTTCACGCAGAATCTTCTGCATGCCCTTGTTGTCCAGGTTCTGCAGGTCCTCGAAGGTGACAAGGGAGTTTCTGATAAGCTCTGCGGTTTCCGCGTCCACCTCCTCGATCCCGGTAAGTATTTCTGTTTCCATGGTTTTTTCGACCCGGGTCAAGATCTCGACAACCTTTTCCACGCCCCCGACATGATGCTGGTCCTTTTTGACAAAACCGCCTATTTCCCTTTGCAGCGCATCTTCTATCTGGTGGATCACTTCCGGGGAAACCTTTTCTATCCTGGCGATCCTGTAGACAACGTCGGCCCTTAGCTCCTCGGGCAGGAACTCGAGCACATTGCCCGTATGCTCTGCCTTCTGGGTAGACAGGATAAGGGCCACTGTCTGCGGATGCTCGTTTTTGAGAAGATCGGCCACCATTCGCGGCTCCATCATGGATATGGTCTCAAGCGGCTTTCCGCCGAACTCGGAGTTAAGATCCTCGAGCAGCGATTCCACCCTCTTGGGATCGCCTGTAGAAGAAATTGCCTTGTTGATGAATTCTCCCCCGTCAACAAAAAGCCCCGCGTATTCAGTCTGGGTTTTCCTGTACTGCTCCACTACCTGCCTGGCGAGATCAGCCGGAACATGATCCACGGATTTCATGTAGCTGCTGATCCACCTGACCTCGTCGTCCTTTAACTCCTTGAACACCTCTGCTGTTGTCTGCTCGCCGAGGCAGAGCAGCAGGTAGGCTGCCTTTTCAGCACCGGTCATCTTTGAGATGTCTTTTTTCATGCCGGTCATCCCTCCTTTAACCATGTTTTTACAACCTGTGCCGGCGTAACCGTATGCTGTCCCAGCTCTCCTCTAAGCTGGGCGGGGGCGTCAAGTGCGCTCCCCTGCCCGGCTGACTCATCTGCCAGCTCCGGGGCGTATCCGCCGTAGCCCGGCCCGGTTTGCCTGCCGAGGGTTTTGACAAGCGGCCTTATAAGGGCCAGGTAGACGAGCACCGCGCAAACCGCCAGCACCAAGTACTTGGCGTACGGAAGATATTCATAGAAAGCAGGTGAGGTTTCCCTGGTGCCCTCTTCGAGCTCTTGTTTTTCAAAGGGCATGGACTCAACCTCCACGCGGTCTCCCCTGTCCGGATCCAGGCCCACCGCGCTTGTTACAATTTTTCTTATGGATTCAACCTTTTCAGGAGGCACAGACTCATATCCGCCCTCGCCTCCGTTTGCCTCGGGATCGTAGGTGTCAGCCACCATTACCGCGGCTGATATGTTCTCGACATCTCCGGCAGGCCGCCTGGTCTCCCGGACTGTCTTGCTGATCTCGTAGTTTACTATTTCAGAGCTTTCGGTATCAGATACGGTCTCCCCGTTGCCTTCTTCACCTTCTCCCAGGTTTGACTCGGTGCCGGGTACACCTCCTGCCCGGCTGCTGCCGGATTCAGTCTCGGTGATTTCCTCGCTTCTGGGAACCAGGCTGTCAGGGTCAAATTCCTCGGTGGTTTCTTCCTGGCTGGAAAAATCTATGTCAGCGGTGATCCTTACCACGGAATTGCCCTGGCCCAGGGCGTTGTCCAGAAGTGACTGCGCCCTTTGTTCCAGGCGGCTCTCCAGGGTGTTTTTGAACTTGAGCTTATCCGGAAGCATTGGGCTGTCGGCATCAGGCTGATTGTTTCCGCTGAGCGTCTTGCCGTTGGAATCTATTATGGTAACCCTGTCTTTCTCCAGACCTTCAATGGCCCCTGCAACCATATGGGAAACCGCCCTGGCCTGGCCGGAGCTAAAACCCGCCCCTCCGGCCAGATCCAGAACAACAGAGGCCTTGGCCGGCTTTTGCTGTTCCTGCAGAAGCCTGTCTTCAGGCAGCACCAGGTGCACCCTGGCGGATTTTACGGGATCCATGGCGGCAATGGTTCTGGCAAGCTCGCCCTGCATTGCACGCTGGAAATTTACCTTCTGGGTAAACTTTGTCTCCCCGAAGTTCTGGTCGTCAAAAACCTCGAAACCCACGCCCCCCTTTTTGGGAATACCTTCCGAGGCAAGGCTGAGACGGGTGTCGTGGACCCGGGCTGCCGGCACATAGATTGAACGGCCTTCGTTTTCAAGCTCATACGGCACGCCGTCTTCCTTAAGCTTGCTGGTCACAGAGGAAGCCTCTTCAGGTGGCAGGCCGGTGAATAAAGCCTTGTACTCAGGCTTGCTGGCCTGAAAGATGATCAACCCGAACAGGATAATGGACAACAGGGCAACCCCGGCCAGGGCAAGCTTTCTTGAAAGCGGCCAGCCGCGGATATTTTCTACAATGTTCGTATATGGGCTTGTATCCGGCATAATTATTTATCCGATCAGAATCAGGCGTGATTTAAAAAATCACACCTTCATGTTCATAATCTTGTCGTATGCGTCAACTGCCTTGTTGCGCACCTGAACCAGCGTCTGCAGCGAAACGTCCGCCTTTTCCATGGCTATCATCACGTCGTGCAGGTCCACGGGGCCGCCTGTATTTGCCTCCAGTATGCTGCGGTCCGCCTCTTCTAAATTCCGGGCCGTTTCATCCAGCATCTGTGTGAAACTATCAGCAGGGCTTTTTGCAGAACCGATCTGCCCGGCATCCCCTGAACTGCTTAAAACTCCGCTGTTTGCGGCCGGATTGGATATCTCAATGCTCATGACTGCTACCTTCCGATTTCCAGGGCGCTCATTGCCATTGACTGGGCTGATTTGATGGTTGTCACATTTGCCTCATAGCTTCCCTTGGCATTCATCATATCGGTCATCTCCTCAACCAGGCTGATATCCGGCTTTACAACATATCCCTCATCATCCGCATCCGGGTGGGAAGGTTCATAAACCTGCTTTCCCTCGCCCTGATCCGACATTATCCGGGACACATTTACGCCGGAGGACATGTCGCGCCTGCTTTTGTCCAGCTGACCGGCAAAGCCTTTTTCCCCGGATTCAAACACCACTGATTTTTTCTGATAGGGCCCCCCTTCAGGGGTGCGGGTGGTCTCCATGTTGGCAAGATTGGAGCCGATTGTGTTCAGGCGGGTGGTCTGCGCCTTAAGGGCGGAATAACCTATGTCCATGGCGCCCAGAATATCCATTTTAATACCTCCTTTATGCTCTTTCCCTGATTACTGATTTCAACATGTTAAATTTCTTTGTCAGCATTTTGACTGCTGCCTCATACCTGATCTGATTTTCTGAAAGATCCTTCATTTCCCGGTCCAAAGAGACATTATTTCCGTCGCCTATGGCGTTCTGGGCAGGCTGGCGGGAAATATCAGCCTGCAGCCCGGCAATGGCTTCATCGCCGGAAGCGCCTATATGACGGGGATGGCTTGCAACCATGCCGGTTCCGGATTTATCCGAAGCCCGGGCAAGATCTTTTTCAAAGTCCATCTCAAGCTTCTCATAACCGGGGGTCTCGGAGTTGGCAATGTTGGAGGAAATAACCCTCTGCTTTTGCGAGCGCAATGAAAGCGTCTTGTCCAGCACCTGCATGGTGGTGTCAAAAAATCCGCTTGATGACATATCTATTGCCCCTTTATCCTGTTTTCGATTTCAACTGTCTCGCCTGCCAGCTCAAGCCAGTGGTCCTTTATTTCCATTTCGGACAATTCGTTGTAAAGATTAAGCGCAGCGGATTTCCTGCCGGTGGCTGAATAAATCTGAACCAGCCGGAAACCGGCCTGCCCCCTGTATTGATCGGCCTCAAGCAGCCGCCTGTATGCGGACTCGGCATCTTCCCACTTCATAAGATAAAACCCTGCTTCCGCCCTTTTGAAATTGATCTCATTTTTCCTGTCTTTATATCCTGCTTCTGCAGCCCTGGAAAAACACCTCCAGGCACGCTCCCATTGCTCTTTGTCAAAAAAGAGACTGCCTGCAAGATAATCAAGCCTTGCGGTTCTCGGCCTTTTGTTTTCATGCAAAAGCCCTGCGGCCTTGTCTGGCTCGCCTTTTTCAATCAGGGCGTGGGCGTAAAAATAAAGCATTTCAGCCCTGTGAGAGCCCTCAGGAAAATTATCCAGATAATCCGCCGCATATCTTTCAACACGCCGAAAATTTCCGAGCTCATGGTATACACGGACCAGGGGCAAAAAGACATCCTCTTGTTTTTTTTCCTCTTTTTCAAAATCGAGAATGTAGAGATAAGCTTCTGCCGCCTGCTTTAAAAAACCCGCCTTTTTATAGCTTTCAGCCAGGTCATGTAGAAAATCATATGTGATTCCTGCCTGCGCAAGCAGGTCCCTGTGTTTTGAAACCAGCGCCAGGGCCTCGAAAAAGGCTTCCTGCTCCACGAGACCATCGATCACTCCGGGAAATATTTCCACTAGCAAAGCCCGGGCTTCAGCCGGCAGATGCCCTGCCCAGTAATCGTCAAAAAAACGTCCCAGAAATTTTACGGCTGAAAAATCATCTCCCGACAGGTGATACGCCAGTATCTTCTTGAAAAACGCCTCTTCGCGAACCTGCCGGCTGTCTGAGTCCTCTATTATAAGGTCATATTCATGAACCAGGTTTTCAAAATCCGGATTATCGTTTTCCATTACATCCAGATCAATCAGTTCCAGCCAGGCACGGAATCCGGCCTCGGTTCCTGCTGCCTTTTCATCTATTTCCCACAGAGCCAGCCGGGCCCGGTCATAACTGCCGGATCCCAGCCGTGACATGGCTGCCCAGTAATCTGCAAGGTGCCGCAGCTCAGGCTCTTTTCCGGCAAGGGTTTCAGACAGGAGGAAGAAGTATCTGTGGGCTTTTTCAAATTCCTGCCTCCTGTAGAGAAGCATTGACCAGTTGGCAAGACTGGAGGGATAGTTCTGCATAAGGGTTAGATCAGAGGCTGCTTCACTGTAGAGCTCAAATGCCCGTTCATGGCGGCCCTTTTTGAAATGGCCGTCCGCCCTGCGAAGGTCAATTGCATCCCTGGTCTTTTCAGAATCCGCTTCATCTGATTCCAGGCGGGCTATTGCCTGTTCGATACTTCCTGACGAAAGCTCCAGCTCTGCCTCAAAAAGCCGGTACCAGGGGTCCAGGCCCTGGATTTCTGCCGCGTTTTCACGGTTTTTTTCAAGAATCCGGGCAGCCTGGAAAAATTTGTCGGATTCGGCAAGGGCGCATGCCTTGTAATATGCCTTCCAGACGGCCGGCCCGGCCTCTTGCAAATCCGGATCGACACTTCTTAATTTTTCCAGAGCCTTTTCAGCTTGGCCCTGCCGCAGAAGCATCTCAGCCAGAAGAAGGTATAAGTAATCTGATTTCCCGGCATCACCTGTTTCCTCCCGGATCAGGTTTTCGAGCATCTTTTCGGCATCAGCCCATAATCCGCTTTCTGCTGCCTCTAATACTTCCTGCGGAAAGAACTCAGGATTTTCTTCAACCAGGGGGCCCGGTATACCGGGAAATGAAAACTCAACAGGCATGTCGAGTTCAGGGGCCCAATCAAAGTCCTGAAAAAAATCCTCCCAGCGACCCTTATAATCCGAGTCTATAACCTTTTCTGCAACAACCCCCTCCATGACCGGCCTAAGGCGACCGAATTTCTGATCCTGTATTGCCGGCCTCCCCCCCCCGCGGTCCCAGAAGACGTTTACCGCAATGCGCCCGTACTGGTCGCCTGTCGATGTATCCACGAATTCGGGAACATCCCTGAAATAGAGATCAACAATGCTGTCTGAGCCCTTCATTTCTGTGGTTACCCGCCTGAGCGGAGAATAAAAATCGTTTTCAGAAAGCTTCTCAAATGATTCGGAAATTTCTGTGTTCATAAAAACCGCCCTTACCCTCTGCCCGGACGTGCTGATTTCAACCTCGGGGATTTGGTCAAAGACAAACGAAATTTTGTTAACGTTTTGTCCCCTGGAATTTTCCATGCCTATCATCCTGGCCGTTTCCGCGGAAGCAACTCCGGTGGAAAAGAAAATCCATAAAAGAATTATTGTAGAAAAACCCACTGCCGCTTTCATTTTTTCCTCCCATGCTCCTCCTGCAAAACCGGGGCCAAAGTTTGATAAGCGCAAAGAAACAATTATGCGGGCCTTGATAAAAAGGAACTCCTTGACAAACACCTCCTTATGTCATTATTTTGACATAAAGACAGTTTCTATCCGGCAGTTTAACAGCCAATACAAAACCGGGGTAATTATGTTGAAAAACGTTTCCATACTGGTCGCAGAGCCGGGAGAGACATCTGAAAGCGAAATCGTAAGGTTGTTAAAGACCCGAACAGAGGCCGATGTTTTCCATGCCAAAAATCCGACAGAGGCCCTGAACTTTATAAACCACCATAAAAAGCTTGAACTGCTGATAACCGACCTTTATCTTCCGGAAAAAAAGGGACTTGATCTCATCCAGAAAGGATTCGGAGCAAACCCCTCGATGGTGACGGTGGCGGTGGTGCCGGGCGGGGACCGGGCAAACATAGTTGAAGTCCTCCAGGCAGGGACGGGTTTTTATATCCAGACCCCCCATCATGAGCAGGAAATAATGGAAGTAATCAAAAACGCCCTTGAATACCAGAAACTGCTTCAAATAAGCCTCCAGCGCAACCTGCGCCTGCGCAAAAACGACGGATTCGCCGGGATCATCGGTGAATCAGACCCCATGGAAAAACTTTTCCGGACCATAGAAAGAATTGCTGCAAGCAACTACGGAAACGTTCTGATCTGGGGGGAAAGCGGCACCGGAAAGGAACTGGTGGCCAGGGCCGTCCATGACCTTACCCCGGATAGAAACCGCTACAACTTCGTACCTGTAAACTGCGCGGCGATTCCTGAAGAACTCCTGGAAAGCGAGCTGTTTGGATACGAAAAAGGGGCTTTTACAGGGGCCCAGCGATCCAAGAAGGGGAGACTGCAGCACGCCCACAAAGGGACCCTGTTTTTAGACGAAATAGGGGACATGAAGCCTGGCCTGCAGGCAAAACTGCTGCGGGTTTTACAGGAGCACGCCTTCGAGCCCATAGGCTCGGTGGAAACCATGGAAATAGACGTCCGGGTGATAGCCGCCAGCAACCAGGATTTAGAGGGAGCGGTAAAAAACGGGACCTTCCGCGAAGACCTGTATTATCGCTTAAGCGTGGTTCCTGTCACCCTGCCCCCCCTGAGGCAGCGCACCCAAGACATCCCCAGGCTGGTGGAAAAATTCCTTCTTATGTACAACCGGGGACGGCAAAACACCCCACTGGGATTTACCGACAAGGCCCTGGAAAGCCTCAAATCCTACGAATGGCCTGGAAACGTGCGGGAACTGCAGAATTTGGTACAAAGGATGTGCATACTGCACAGCGGTGACATGGTGGATGAAAATGACCTTCCCCGCAAGTTCCACGACCATATTGAAAACCAGGAGCCGGATGACCCTGAAACCATTCGGGACCCTGAACCCGCAGCAGAAACAGCAGAAATAAAGGGCAACCCCGGCGGCGAGATGGACTTTCACACCATGACCAGTAAATATGAAACCAAGCTGATTTTACAGGCCCTGCACGCCACCGGATGGAACAAAAAAGAGGCCGCCCGCCTGCTTAACATGAAGCGCACAACTCTTCTGGAAAAAATAAAGAAAAAGAACCTTGACCGAAAAAAACAGGATATCAAACCCTGATTTTGTCATTCCTAAATTGCGTTTCAGATTTTTTAAAGCAATTCATTTGATAGGTCATTTAAGGTGCGTGAAAAAATCCAGGTAAAACTCCCAACCATAATTTGATCTACATTTTTTTGAGCAGTTCCAGGATCTTCTTTCTGGACGGAGCTGCAGGGTCAGTGGCCATGTTTACAGCGTCTCTGGAAGTCAAAAATGCAATTCTTTCCAGTTCATGCGAATCTATGCCGTCCTGCTTAAAAGAAATAGAAATATCGAGTCTTTTATAAAATTGCTCCAGGGCGGATTCAAGGTCATCACCGCCTGTAAGCATACGCGCCATGTCGGTGAACTGAGCACTGCATACACTCCGGTTTGCCTTTACAAACAGCATGAGACCGTAAATCACGGCTCTGCCATGTGGCATGTGGTACTTTCCTCCCAACACGTGGGCCAGGGCATGGCCGATGCAAAGACCCCTTGTAATTGATACTCCGCCGAACATGGCCGCCATGCACATGTCCATACGCGCCTCAATGTCGTCTCCGTTTCTGTAGGCGCGCGGAAGACCCCGGCCTATCAGTTTGACTGCATAAAGTGCCTTTGACTCAAGATAAGGGTTGTAATCTGTGGCAAGAGACACGTATGCCTCGCAGCTATGGGCAAGAGCATCTATTCCCGACTGCACGGTTAGTGCCGGAGGCATTGTACTGCAAAGCAAGGGGTCAATGACCGCGAGTCTGGGAATCATATGGTTGCTCATGATTACAAGCTTTACGTTGCGCTCTTTATCGGTAATCATCGCAGCCGGGTTTGCCTCGCTTCCTGTGCCCGAGGTGGTTGGAATACAGATTACCGGCGGAAACACGTGCCTGATCTTGGCCCCTCCGCCCAGGATACTTTCAAACTCTCGCATGTCGCCTTCATTAGATACACGCAGTCCTATGCATTTTGCTGTATCAAGGGCGCTTCCACCGCCCAGGCCTATAATGCTGTCGCATCCCTGTTGAGTATAAATTCTGCCGGCACGCTCAATTAATTCAATGGGCGGATCAGGCTCAACTTCTGAAAACACCACCGGCTCTATCCCGGCGTTTTTGAGGATTGTGCATATCTCCTCAGTGCGGCCGCTTTTTTCCATGAAAGGATCCGCGGCCAGAAGAGGCTTTCTGACTTTTAGCCGCCGCATACGGCCGCCAAGGTTTTTTGCAGCGCCGATGCCGCAAAGCACCTCCGGCAGGGGTGGTATACGCACCTCCCAGACTTTTTGGCTTTCCTTATAGCCGTCGAGATGATCCCAGATGTTTTCCACCTCCTCCTGCTCAACGTCAAAAACCCGACCCGTGGGCTCCACAGGCTCGTTTTTTATAAACTCGGCAGAGGGGGTGTTAGTTTTGGAAAATTCAGCTTTTTCATTAAACGCGAGCTGGTCGCGCAGGGTCTGCTTGCCGATTTCCATTACATCCTCTGGTGTCATGGAGGTGCCGTAACGGGCGTTCATAAGATCGGCAAAAAACCGATAAACTGATGCCTTCCCGCCCGGCACCGCGTTTATACAGTAGCCGAACGCATCGCATGTTGCAGATTGGATCTGTGTTCGCAGGGAATAATATGCCTGGTTTTTCTTCTCCCAGGGCTGGCGGTATGTAAGACCCGCCGTGTGGTCCGCGCCCATGGGACTTGAAAAATATGTAACTCCGGTGCCTTTTACTCCTCTTGGATCATGGGCGGGAAGTGCCTGGCCCCTGTATGCGGGGACCCTGTCTATACCCAGAAATTCTGCCGTTGCCACTACACCGTTTCCTAAGGCCCTGCCAAGAGGTGTTTCTTCTTCCACCTCCTTTAACAGATCGGCGGCACCCTGCCAGTCGCCCATTTCCATTTTCCCGGCTTCTGCGGCAAGGCCAAGGGCCGCACCTGTTTCAATGGCATCCAGCCCCAGGTCGTCGCACATGAACTTAAGGCGCGCGATTGCGTCGTTATCAGTTATGCCCAGATTGGTACCGAGCATTCCAATGGTTTCATACTCATATGCTCCGCATATCCTGGAACCGTTTTTATCAGGATATATTATCGAGCAGCGCACAACGCATCCAGGCATGCAGCCGTGCATTTTGCCGCCCCGCTCAAACAGGATCTCCTGGATATTCTCGCCAGATACAGAAATATAGTCCTCAGGCCGTCCGGAGCGGTAATTCCTCGCGGGAAGGGTCCCGTGGCCTGCGGAATTTGAAATCGCAAACGGCGTGCCCAGCCTTGAAAACAGGCTGCACCCTACATCGTGCTTTAAGGTATCGACCCAGGACTTAACCGTGCTTCTGAAGGCTTCAGGATCATACAGCCCGACCTTGCCTGCTCCTGAATCATCAACAATTATCGCCTTTAATCCTTTTGAGCCCATTACAGCCCCAAGACCGCCGCGGGCCGCATTGCGCGAAGGATCCCCCAGAATGTCGGTAAAAGAAACCGATGCACCCCTGTATTGGCGTTCCCCTGCAATACCGGTACATATCACCGCAATCCCTGAGCCGTATTCTTTTTTTAAATCTTCCACAAGGTCATAGTTTTTGGTGTCTTTATATGAATCAGCAGGCACCAGTTCAACTTTATCCCTTGATATATAAAGGCAATAAAGTGAGTCATCTGCAGGGACGCCACTAACCACCACCGCCCTGAAACCCAGCCGATCAAGCATTTGAGCGGCCGGACCTCCCGAGTTAGCCTCTTTTATTCCAAGGGTCAGCGGGCTCTTGGCGCCTACGGAAACCCTGCCGAGCTGAGGAGCCAGGGTCCCCGCAAGAGGCCCTGCCGCAAGTATGAAACGATTGTCCGGCCCAAGCGGATCACAGTCAGGCGGAACTTCGTGGTTCATTATTTTTCCGATAAGAGCGCTGGCTCCGAGGTACTGCCACGATTCGTCAATATCTTCTCTAACCGCATTTCTCCCTTGCATGTCCAGACGCAATATCTTCATGGACGATCCTTTCCTGTCTCTGTCTTTTCTTTTTGCTCTAAGGGGGGCGCGGACTCACTTAACTGTAAGCACCGGACACGGAGCGTTTAAGATCAGGAACTGGGCTGTGGAGCCGAAAAGCAGCTTTCCCATCTTGGAGCGCTTTCTTATCCCGATTACTATTTCATCCACCTGCTGCTCTGTTGCATAGGCAACAAGGTCTTCATCCGGGGTCATGCCGCGGACAAGAAGATGAGTCTCGCAGGGAACTCCTTCTTTTTTCAAGTGTTCTTCACCGGCTTTTAACGCCCCTTCCAACTGGCCAATGTTCTTTTGCTCGTCCTCGGTCCCTTTTTCCAGAGACGCTACCAGATGAATCTTGGCATTCAGCGCTTTTGCCCTTTCAATCGCAACATTGAGAGCTTCGCGGGATGAGCGGGAACCGGTGTAGCAAACCATGATTTTCATATCCAACCCCTTCCGATTTGAGATATTAGCCGACTGTCAAATTTATTTTCAATATAGCTTATATCTCATCTGCGGCAAATTATCAAGCATTCAGGCGCCAATATAAGCCTTGCGCACGTTCTCATCATCCCGCAACTGACTGCATTCCCCGGAAAGTACGCATGAACCGTTTTCAAGCACATATCCGCGCTCGGTAATGTTTAAAGCCATATTGGCATTCTGCTCGGATAAAAAGATTGTTGTATCAAGCTCCTTATTGATATCTGAGATCGTTTGTGCCATCTGCTTTACAACGAGCGGGGCAAGCCCCAGGGACGGCTCGTCTAAAAGAAGCATTTGTGGATCGCTCATAAGCGCCCTTCCAATGGCGAGCATCTGCTGCTCACCGCCGCTGAAGGTCCCGGCCTCCTGATGGCTTCGCTCCTTTAAGATCGGAAACAATTCGTAAACACGATCCAGATTCTTCTGGACCCTGGCCTTGTCCCCGCGTATCTGATATGCCCCCATCAGCAGGTTTTTTTCCACCGATAACTGGGGAAATAACTGGCGGCCCTGTGGGCAGAGCACCAGACCCAGCCCGACTATCTTGTGCACCGGCATGCGATGAATTTCAACCCCGTTGAACTCGATTGAGCCAGAGTTGGGCTTTAATACACCTGCTATCGTTCTAAAAAGGGTCGTCTTGCCCGCACCGTTGCTGCCCAGAAGAGCAACGAATTCACCCCGGCTGATCTCCATGGACACGTTTTGGATAATCTGCATACCGCCAATATCTGTATGTACGTTTCTGAGCTTAAGCATCAACTTCCTCCCCCAGGTAAGCCCTGATCACTTTCTGGTCAGATTTCACTTCAGAAGGCGGCCCATCGGCTATTTTTTCGCCGTAGCTTAAAACCACTATCCTGTCCACCAGCCCCATAATCATCTGCATCTTGTGCTCAATGACACATATTGTGGTCCCCTGATCTCTTATACTGCGGATCAGGTTGGTAACCCGTTCGGTCTCCTCCTGGATCAAACCTCCGGTGGGTTCGTCTAAAAGCAGGATCTTCGGCTTTGAAACCAGCGCAATGCCTATTGCCAGCCGCTTCTGTTCCTCCTGGGACAGGGCCGGAACGAAGTATTCACTTTTATCTTTAAGACCCAGAAAATTCAAGGTCTCCATGGCGTTCTCAAACGCCTCCTTCTGATGGGCCCGCCACTTCGGAGTATGAAGCAGAGTATTCCAGAAACCCAGCTGTGTACGGTATTTATAGCCTATGAGCATGTTGTCAATCACACGAAGCTGATCAAACAGGCTGGTTGTCTGAAAAGTCCTGGACAATCCCCTGGATGCAATGTGATACGGTTTCAACCCGGTAATATCCTGATCCTCCAGGTATATCCTGCCGGAGGTCGGGGGCAGCGTCCCTGTTATCAGGTTGAAAACAGTGGATTTTCCCGCTCCGTTCGGGCCGATAATCGCCAGGATTTCACCCTTGGCCACATTGAAACTTAGCTCGTGGACAGCAACAAGTCCCTCAAACCTCTTGGTCAGATTCTCTACGCGAAGCATTTCAACTCTCCGAGGTCTTCTGTTTTCGCCTGGCGGCGATTTTCTGGTTTAAACGGCGCAATCCGCCCACCAAACCCTGTGGAAAATAGATTATCACCAAGATTAACAGGGCGCCGAATATTAAATTCCTGAAATCCTGGAGAAACTGCAGAAATTCCATTAAAATAGGGATGATAAAAGCTCCGGCCACCGGGCCCGGAAGAGTGGCCAACCCGCCGAGTATCACGAAAATCAAAAAATTAAATGTAAGCATATATCCGGCGGCACTCGGACTGACAGCACCCATCATGGCGGCGTAAACCCCGCCCCCGATTGCTGCAATAAAATTGCCCGCCACAAAGGAAATCAGCTTGGTGGCGAAGGTATTGATCCCAACAGCATCTGCCAGTTGGGGGTTGTTTCTTATCGCCATCAAGCTCAGACCGAAAACAGAATAGGCAATTCTGTGAAGGGCAAAAAGAACTATCAACAATAATGCCAGCACCAGGTAATAGATACTGGTCTGGGTAAAAAATTCGATCTGCCCGAAAAAGGGCACGGGAATCGGCGAAGGCCTTGGTATGCCGAAAATGCCGTTGTGCCCTCCGGTCAGCTCGATCCAGTTGCCTGCCACTATCCACACAATCACCCCGAAACACAAAGTGACTATGGCAAAATAGGCTCCTTTTGTTCTTAAGGTCAGCACTCCGACAACCACCCCCATGGCGGCTGAAATCAGGGCGGATACAGGCAGCGCAAGCCAGAATGAAATCCCGGCTTTTGTCATTATGGCTACACCGTAGGCCCCGATGCCGAAAAAGGCCCCGTGTGCCAGGGTGACCTGGCCGGTATATCCCAGTACAAGGTTCATTCCGGAAGCGGCAATGCCATAGATAATGCTCATGGTAACTACCTGAAATATATATGCATCAGGCACGTACCAGGGCAGCAGCAATGCGGCAATAAAAATCGCAATATACAGCAGGTTTGTGTGAATCGGCTTTGTGAACACTTTTTAAACCTCCCCTTTGCCGAATAATCCGTTTGGCTTGATTGCTAAGATAAGTATAAGGGCGCCGAAAGCGAACACGTCCTTGTAGTCGGCTGAAATATAGCCGCCGCCCAGTGCCTCTATCAGGCCCAGTATGTATCCCCCGAGAATGGCCCCAGGGATACTGCCCATGCCCCCGAGTATGACGATGACAAAGGCCTTCATTCCGAGAATGGCACCCATGGCAGGCGAAAGCATGAAAATCGGGGTAATAAGGCTTGCCGCAACCGCGGCCGTGGCGGCAGAAATGGCAAATGTCATGCCTGATACCCGGTCCACGTTGATGCCCGTAAGCATGGCCCCTTCCCTGTTCTGGGCCACGGCCTCTATTGTGGTGCCCACGACGGTTTTCTTCATGAAAAGATGAAGCCCCAGAATAAGCACTATTGCACCGATAACAACCAGCAGTCTCTGGGCGCTCATGGTGATACCAATGAAATTAACCATCTGCGGATGCGGATTCGAAATCCGCAAACCCTGCGCTCCCCAGACCACCAGGGCAAATGATTCAAGAAACATAAGTGATCCCACGGCCGCTATAAAAGCGTTGATATGGGGTTGCTCGTTTAGCGGTCGGTAGACAATCCGCTCCATTACTACTCCCACCACCGCCATGACTATCACGGCCATAACAAAGCCCGGCCAGTAGCCCATGCCAAGGGTAATCCCAAAAAAGAAAAGAAGATATCCTCCCAGCATGTAGAGATGCCCGTGGGCAAAATTGGGAATATTCAAAATCCCCATTACAAGGGTCAGCCCCAGCGCCACAATCGCATAGGTGCTGCCAAACATGATACCGTTGAATACCTGCTGCAGGAAAAGTTCCATCGACCCTTACCTCTTGCTGTCTGTGAAGGCCTTGCCCGGCCACGCTTTTAAACATTTTGGCCGGGGACTGATTTATCTTGGCTTAACCCTTTGAATCAGTCCCCGGGCGGTTAAAATCTAGTCTGTTTTATATCCCTCAAGGGGGAGCCATCTGGTTTCAATGCCGCTGAGGGCCATTTCTTTGTGTTTTTCAAAGGCATCCTCATCTTCCGGCCACCACAGATACTGATATGCTTTTTCATACTCGTCGTCCTCTATAACACCGACAGTCGCGGAAACAAGCAATTTTGTATCCAGTGTGCCAAGATAAGGCGTGGGCACGTCTTCCTCGCTCTGGGGCAGAACCTTTGGAATGGCCGCTTTGATTGCTTCTGGATCATCAACCGTGCCTGCTTCATCCATTGCATCAAAAACAAGGCTTAAGGCCGAGTAATTAAGCATGGTCTCTAAGGTGTTGTGCTCCTCGTATTCCTCTTCGTAACGTGTATTGAAATCCTTGACCACCTCGGAAGGAAGATCCAGTACCCGCAGAACCCCCACTGTGTTGTCCATAAGTGAAAGATCCCCGTCAAAGACCACATTGGCTATATAATCCATCTTTGCCTGATCCACCAGGATAAATCCGCCCTCAAATCCGAGATTCCTGGCCTGCTCGATTACAAGGCCGGTTGGTTCGGAAGGGCCGCCTATGAGAAGAAAATCCGGGTCATCCGAAATAGCCGAGCTTATCTGTGAAGAAAAGTCAGTCTCTGAATAATAGTTTGCCGGTTTGTCGGCAACTATCTCGCCGCCCTTTTCCTCTTCCCAGTAGTGTTCAAAATCCTCTCTCCATTCATCGCCGTAGGCACCCAGGGTTACCACCATGGCACCTTTGCGCCAGCCCTTTTCCCAGGCAATGTCTGAGAAGGACTGAACATAAGCCGTAAAAGGCGGCGGGACGGAGCAGGTAAGATCATTGTCTATTTCATCTATCTTGGGCGTGCTGCTGTAGGCCATCATTAAAAACTCGGAGCCCTTCTGCTCGTTTATTTCCATCAATGGCGCGATGGTGTTGAAAACGGGATTGAAAATCACCCTGGCCCCGTCCCTGGAACGCAGCCGCCGCGCATTGTTGACAGCAGCGCTGGGATCGATCATGTCGTCATACGATTCAACTTTAAATGTATAATTTGTCCCGTCAACTGTAATGCCGCCCTGTTCGTTGATGTCTTCCACGGCCATTTTAAGACCGTTGAGATTGTCCTTGCCGTAGCCGGCCCCGGGCCCGCTAAGCGGACCTGTAAAGCCGATCACGGCTTCTTCTGCCCATGCGCCGGTGCAGAAAAAAACAAGCACAATCGTCCCCAGAATCATGCCAAGTGAAAATCGTTTCAACCCTTTCATTTCATACCCCTCCTGTTTGGTTTATATAACCGGGGCTATACCGGCGGCCTTCTTATACCGGATCAATCAGGCCGAAGGTTAAAACCCCTTTTTAACGCCGGACAACCATGTTTTAATGGCTGTCCGTCGCGGAAACACCGGGTGAAGCGATACGATTTCACTGCTGCTTAATCTATATATTCCTCCAGCGGCAGGTGCTTGCTTATAACATCCCTTTCCGGGATTTTATCCACAATCTTTTCGAATTCTTCTTTGCTGTCCGTCCACCAGATATTCTGAATGCTTGTCTGGTATTCACCATCTTCAATCATCTGGATAGTGCCCGGCACCAGAAGCCTGGTACCCCGAATGCCCATGTAGGCCACCAGCATCTTTTCATGGTCCATGGGGAGGATGTCCTTGAAAGCCGACTTTATTGCGGCGGGATCATCCACTGTGCCCGCTTCCTCCATGGCTGCGGCCACCATCCGCATGGCGGAATAATTCAGTACGTTCTCGGAGGTATCCTCCTTGCCGTATTCCTCTACATACCTTTCATGAAACGGCTCCATTATGTCTCTGGGGGCTATATCCAAAGTTCTTGCAACGCCGAGCACCTTGTCCATCTTGGAAAGATCGCCGTTAAAGGCTTCTTCTGCGATATAGTCAAGCTTGGCCTGATCAACCATGATCATACCCCCCTCAAAGCCCATGTCTCTTGCCTGCTCTATTACAAGGGCGGTTGTATCGGAAGGGCCGCCGATAAGCAGAAAATCAGGATCCTCTGCAAGGGCCGCGGTGAGCTGTGATGAAAAGTCGGTTTCTGAGTAATAGTTGGCGGGCTTGTCTGCCACTATCTCTCCGCCGAGTTCCTCCCAGTGCTCGGAAAAAGTCTCTCTCCACTCGTCTCCGTAAGCACCCAGGGTAACCACCATGGCCCCTTTGCGCCAGTCCCTTTCCCATGCGATATCTGCAAACGCCCAGGCATAGGCCTTAAAAGGCGGAGGAATGGAAATTGTCAGATCATTGTCAATTTTGTCTATGGCGGGCGTGCTTGTATAGGCCATAAGGAGGAATTCGGAGCCGGGCTGCTCATTGATCTCCATCATTGGCGCCAGGGTGTTGAAAACAGGGTTGAAAATAACGTTGGCCCCGTCTCTTGATTTAAGACGCCTGGCGTTGTTTACGGCGGCGGTTGGGTCAATGTGGTCGTCATAGGTTTTAAGCTTAAACGTATAATCCTCTCCCCCCACATTGATACCGCCTGCCTCATTGATGTCCTCAATCGCCATTTCAAGACCGGCTACGTTGTCCTTTCCGTACTGGGCGGCAGGCCCGCTTAGCGCACCTGTAAAGCCGATAACGACCTCTTTTGCCCACGCTCCGGAAGTAAAAATCATTGCCGCAATTACTCCGGCTACAAGAATCCATGAAATACGCACCCATGCTTTCATAAGTTCCCCTCCTGACTTAATGTTAAGGTTCCCGGGGCATAAACAGCCCCGCCGGTTAAATGGCTTCTCCCCTCGAAAAACCACTTACTATAGCAGACACTGCCTGACGACTACCGGCTTGCTTTCCTGTAGCCCAGCCTGTCATTGGCAATGATGTGCTTGCAGATATTTGCCGAGCCCTCAACAATCACATATGTGGGAATATCACGATAATACCTGGCAACCGGATATTCCGTGGAGTAGCCGTAAGCACCCAGAATGCGCATCGATGATTCCGCGCACCGCATGGCCACCTCGCCTGCCATATATTTTGCCTGGGCAACCTCATAACCGTTGTTCACGTATCCCTGATCCTTCTGCCAGGCTGCCTTGTAGACCATAAGGCGGGCGGCCTCGATATCGGTGGCCATCTTTGCAATCATTTCCTGGTTCATCTGAAACTTGCCGATGGGCTGGCCGAACTGGGTCCTCTGGTTGCAGTATTTAAGTGCTATTTCATAGCACGCCTGTGCGCATCCCACCGCGCCTGCCGCAGCTGAAAGTCTTGTGTTGGCAAGTGAGCTGAAAACTATTTTTACTCCGTCTCCCTTATTGCCCAAAAGATTTTCCTTGGGCACCGGGGTGTTGTTGAAAAAGATCTCTCCGGTGGGAGAGGAATGAGACCCCAGTTTGTCAAGATCTGTTGTTGTGATCCCGGAATAATTTTTCGGCTCCACAACAAGGGCCGACATACCCTTGCTTTTTGCCTCCGGGTCTGTATAGCAGTAAATAACCGCCACATCGCACTGGTTGGCATTGGAAATCCAGGTCTTGGAACCGTTTAATACGAAATGGTCGCCCTTGTCCTCTGCAATCGTCTCCATGGACAGTACATCGGAGCCGGCATTGGGTTCGGTGATTGCGAATGCCCCCAGCATTTCCCCCGAGCACAGTTTGGGAACGTATTTTTTCTTTGCCTCTTCAGTTCCATGGAGATATATGGGATAAGCACACCCAATCCCGATCAGGTTGATCTGGACTCTGAGAGAACTTGAAGCCCTGGCTATTTCCTCGGTGGTAATGGCCGCGGCCAGCCAGCCCGCGTCCTCTCCTCCGTATTCCTCGGGGATAACTGTGCCGATAAATCCCAGCTCCGCCATCGGTTTGATTGCTTCTTCCACCGGGAGGTAATTATCCGCATCCCATTGATCAGCGTTCGGGGCAATCTGCTTTTCCGCAAATTCCCTCACCGCTTTTTGAAGCATTTTGTGTTCCCTGGAAAGCTCAAATTGCATTTATAAGTCTCCTTAAATTCCTGGTTAATTCAAAAGGCGCAAAATCAAAAAGCCGCATCCGGAATGTCAACTATCTCGCGTCCCTGGCGCGTACATACTCCAGCCCTCTCAATGACGTGCGGCAGGACAAGATCGGCAAAAAAGGTAGCCTGCTGTACTTTACCTCTGTAAAAATCGTTTTTTCTGCCCTTTTTCCCTGCCCGGTCATATGCTATAAGCGCCATATCGAGTAGTCGCCAGACCATGATTAATTCCGCAAAGCAAATAAGGGCCGGGTATGTATATGACGCCCACTGAAGAGGATCTGCCTTGCTGCGGTCCCTCATCTCGTCGGCCATTTTCCTTACGCTTGCAAACGCGTTTTCAAGCGCCGCAACATATCCGCCCAGTCCGTCATGATTTTTGTTCTTTTCCATGAAGCCCTCTATCTCCCTGGTAAAAGCGGCAAACATGGCGCCTTCGTTAATCCGCATCTTGCGGCCCATCAGGTCTATGGCCTGAATGCCGTTTGTCCCTTCATAAAGACTCATTATCTTTGCATCGCGCATGTACTGTTCAATGGGATAATCCTTGCAGTAGCCGTATCCTCCGAGACACTGCATGGCGGTCTCGCATACCTTAAATCCCGTATCAGAGCAGTATGCCTTTACGATCGGAGTCATGAAATCCACGAGAGCCTGGTAATGCTCCCTGGTTTCCGGCTCCCGCCCCTCTTCGGCCAGATCGTGCCAGAAAGCCGCGGTATAGATCATGGACCGCATGCCATCGACCGCGGCCTTCATCCAGAGAAGCATACGGCGCACATCCGGGTGGTTGATTATTGTAACATGGCCGCTTTTGCGTTTGGCAAGGTCTTTGCCCTGGACCCGCTGCCTGGTGTATTCAAGGGCGTTCAGATAACCGGTGCTTCCCAGGGTCATGCCGGAAACGCCGGTATTGATCCGGGCCGAGTTCATCATCTGGAACATGTGGGCCAGCCCCTTGTTCTCCTGACCGCACAAATAACCTATGCAGCCGTCCCTGGAGCCGAAGGAAAGCGCCGCTGTGGGGGAAGCGTGCAGCCCGAGCTTGTCCTCTATACCCGTGCAAACGACATCGTTGAACTCTCCCACGCTGCCGTCCTCATTAAGCCTGTACTTGGGGACCGCAAAAAGGGATATCCCTTTTACGCCCTCGGGGGCACCCTCGATGCGCGCCAGGATCAGATGCACTATATTATCTGCTATGTCGTTTTCACCCCAGGAGATAAAAATCTTGTTGCCCTTGATAAGGTAGTGATCGCCCTCCGGGTAGGCCATGGTCTGGGTGGCCGCAAGATTTGAGCCTGCTTCCGGTTCGGTAAGGCACATGGTGCCCGAAAAGGTTCCGTCATACATTCTTGGTACAAAGGCCTGCTTTAGCTCCTCTGTTCCGAAGCTTTCTATGAGGTGGGCCGCTCCGTGGGTAAGGCTGGGCGCCATGTTAAATGACTGGCATGCCCCGTACATGAAATCGTTTATTACAATGCGCATCATATGAGGAAAGCCCTGGCCGCCGTATTCCGGATCACGGGCCGCAGCGGTCCAGCCGTCTTCGCCGTACTGCCTGAAAACCTCCCGGAATTCAGGGGGACATATAACTTTGCCGTTTTCAAATTTAAGACCTTTTTCCTCTCCTATCTCATTTAAGGGGGAAACGGCTTTTTTGGCAAAACGTATGGCTTCGGTGACCAGCAGGTCAAGGGCCTCCTCGGTAAGCGACTCATAGCGCTCCAGGCTGCAGAGACTGCCGTAGTCAAGCTGCTCCTTTAATATGAAAAACACATCCTTCTGATTGATCTTGTAATGAGTCATTCTTCCTTAATTCCTAACACTATATAATGTTTACAATCATTGTACCGGGAACTAAACACAAAAACACAGAGATAATATTTCTCGGGAACCTAACGGAGAAACCAAAGTCTGTCAATATTATTTTTGCAGCAATCATAGCGTGGTTTGAAAAAACCCCTGTTTTTTAATATGACACTAAAAAATCACCTTGACACGGATTGTTTAATTTTATTACTGTTAGTTTTACTCCTATATAATAAAAAAACTCAATAACAATAAGGGTGATTACAAATGTCTTCGCGAACCGCCAAAAACCCCAAAAATTCCAGGAAAGGGGCTGCAATCGTAAAAGCCGCGGAACATATATTCGCACGCAAAGGTTTCCAGGCGGCCACTGTGGCAGACATTGCAAAAAAAGCAAAGGTTTCGGAAGCAACCATTTACGAATATTTCTCCTCCAAAGAAGAACTCCTGTTTGCTATACCCGCGGAAAACATACGCGGCTACGAGGAAAAAGACCGTGAAATTCTTTCATATATCCAGGGAGCCGCCAACAAGCTCCGGTTTCTGATCCACCGGCAGTTGTCGCTTTATGACAACAATCCGGATTACGCAACAGTGGCCATGCTACTTTTGAAGGGAAATCCTAATTTTCTAAAAACCGATTCATACGAGGTAATCCAGCTTGCCGCCCGCAATTACATCGAGGTAATAGAGGAAGGCATGGAAACCAACGAATTCCGAAAGGATCTCGAACCCTATTTTATCCGCGCCATGATATGGGGAACCATAGAACACCTTGTCACCCGTAAAAGTCTGCTCGGCAACCCCGAAAACCTGACCTCTCTTACAGACAGCCTTTTTGACACGATTTTTACGGGCATAAAAGCCGATGAAACCGAGCCGCCGATCCGGATTCATGTCAATTTAACCCATTCGGACTAAGGCAAAGAGCTGCAGAAAACAACTGCGTCATCCTGACTCTTTAATGCCGCACAGTTGCTTGGCCAGTTTCTTTTTCTGCTTCATGTTGGCCTGGCGGGCAATCATTATGCGCTGGGCCTGCGGCGAGCCTGCTCCGTGCATGGACTCTGTGAGATACCCCACGGCGGCAGTCCCCAGTGTCAGATTTTCGATCAGGCGCAGAATCCTGCGCCGGTTGTCGGTTGAGACATCGGGACCCGCCTTATAGTATTTCTCCAGCAATTTCCCTGTCTCCCCGGAGGCGAAATCAGCGGCAGAAGGAAGCGTAACCATAAGTCCGCCCGCCACGTCCTGGGCAAGCCGGGCAATTTCATACGGAAACCGTGTTACGTTCTGTTTGGAGACATTTGCAAAAAGGGTGTTTACACTATAAGTCCCGCTGGGTTCCCTGTGGCCCTCGGAGGCGCAGGCCAGAGAGCCGCAGAAAAGGGTTTCATTTAAATGGTTCATCTCGACAATCTTGTCTTTTATATGAGATGCCTTATCAACCCCGTTGTAATCTGCGATTGCCTGCGATGCACCTATTAATACATCGCCTACCCCTGATTTGCACGCATAGCTCTGGCGATGATAGGATGCGAATTTTTCAACCAGGTGGCCGGCAAATTCATACTCTCCGCACATGAAAACACGCTGCCAGGGAACAAAGACATCGTCAAAGACAACCAGGGCCTCATGGCCGCCAAATGCCGGATTTCCCGTATCAAGAAGGGTTTCTTCAGTTTTTCGCGTATCGCAGGACTGGCGGCCCATTATATAGGTAATGCCTTCGGCGTCACTTGGCAGGGCAAAGGACAGGGCGTAATCGCTGTCTGCTTCTCGCATGGCTATTGTGGGCATGACGATTATTTCATGGGAATTGACCGCTCCTGTCTGATGTGCCTTTGCCCCGCGAACGACAATGCCGTCATCGGTCCTTTTCACCACGCGCATGTACATATCCGGATCAGGCTGCTGATGGGGCGGAAGGGAACGGTCGCCCTTCGGGTCTGTCATGGCTCCGTCGCAGGTAAAATCGTTTTCCTGGACATAGGCCAGGTATTTCAAGAATCTTTCCTTGTAAGAAGTGCCGTGCTTTTCATCAATGTCATGGGTGACAATGGACAGTGCGTTTAATGCGTCCATGCCCACGCAGCGCTGGAAACAGCATCCTGTATGAGCCCCCAGCAGACGGCCCATCTTTGTCTTTTTTACCAGGTCATCTGTGTTCTGGTGTATATGGGTAAACCGGTTTATTTTTTTGCCGCTTATATGGGAGACGGCTGTCATCAGATCTTCATGCTCTGGCAGATGGGCAAGTTCGTACGTTTTTGCAACCGCGTTCATTGAGGGGCGGATAATGGGATGGTCAACCGGGTTGTCAATGCGCTCTCCGAACATGTAGACAACAAGGTTTAGTTTGCGAAGGCTTTCTTCATACTGCTGTGCGGTCATCATAAAGACACCTCATAAATTGAAACCTGAAATATGTATCATCTGCCGTACGGGATCGTCTGCTGTACCGGCTACCGGAATTGCCCGACGGCGTTTTCCCCGGACTCCGAACTGATCTTAAAAGTATACCAATCCCCGTTATTTTTCAAGCCCGCTTCCACAGTTAAAACTTCTTTCGGAATTTCCCGGTTAAACTGTATAAAAATTTTGCGCATCCTGTACGGGGCGTCAAAAACGCGCTCCGCAAGTGTCTCCAGATAATCCAGGTAAAGGGCGTTGTTTACATGCCCCAGGGGGTCATAATCAGAGGCACGGGTGGGGATTAAAAGCGAGGATTCCGGCTCAAACCTGTTTTCCGGGTGCCATCTGTCAATATCAACATCCGTGGCATCTTCGGGTTCCACGGTATAGGATTCCAGGGCATCCTCCGGTGGTCTTAGAATCTTTTTTCTGCCGGTGTCAATAAAAAGCCACAGGCTTGCCGCTGAAGCGAGTTTTTCGCCGTTGCGCATAATTTCAAAATCCCTGTAGGACCTTAATTTCCTGCTCCCTTTATGCCATGTTACGATTTCAAGCTCGTCTCCAAATACCGGCATCCTGTCAACTACAATCGCAATGCGGTGCAGAATCCAGGCCCTTTGCTTTTTCATAAGGGCAGGGGTTTCGTATCCGGCCTTCCTTGAATGAAGAACTGCTGCTTCCTGCAAAAGATTTACAAGGGCTCTTGGTCGTAACTCAAAATTTTCGTTTACCTCAAAAAAACCGATGCGCCGCTTTGTAGTTATCTTCATTGTTCTTTATTCCGGATAAAAGCAAAAGCAGCAAACCTGCCGTGGTGGCTGAGGCTAAGATCCACGGGCCCGACTTTTCCCCTGATATAAACCATGGGCGGGCCAAGCCTTCCGTTTCTCCTGATGCGCTTAATCTCTATATCCGACTCCTCCAGATTCATGCACTCGGCGACACCTCTGACAGCAGCCCGGCGGGCTACCGCAGACTCCTGCCGCGCATGCTCCCGGGCACCCGTACATGAGGCAATCTCCTCTACCCCGCGGACGATCGAATCCGGGAAAACCTCGCCGGGCAAGCCGCCGAGACAGTGGATATAATCTTTGTTTATAAAAAAAACCACCCGCACCGGATCCGCCGGTGTTTGAACCACCGCCCCGCAGGACTCACCCAAAATTGCCCTGTCAGGGATAACCTCGTATTTCCCAGGCCAGGAGGCAATCCCGGGGAAAACCTTTGCAATGGCCTTGTATGCGGTCTCCTTGGCCGCCCACAGTGCCCACAGATATGTGTCCCGGGATTCGGCCCGTTCAAGCCCGTGCTTTTCAGATTCAGTCAGCACCCTCGCGACAAAGCGCTGATCAGCACTTTTGCCGGCTGTCCGGCCGGCAAGCAGATCCACTATATCATTGCCCACGTGAAGCAAAATATCTTTTCTCCATATCGGCAAGATGCCTGATTATCTGATCCGCACAGTCCCTGTGGGCCCGCAGGCCCTTAAGGTTGGTATGGGGCCGGAACTTTTCCACCATCATGGTGAATTTTTCGCCGAACCTTGGAAAATCACTGTAGGTTCTCTGATGATCTCCCCTGAGATAGATGCACATTACCTGCACATTTTCTATTTTACAGAACCACCTTCCCACATTATAAGTATAATCTTTTGTATTTACCCTGCCCGTACGCGAACGTGTGCCTTCCGGGAAAATCATAAGATTCTCCCCCTTGTTTAGAAGCCGCACGCATTTCTCCAGGCTGATTTTTACAACCTCGCGGTCCCCGCCCCTGATCACGGGTATACATTTTACAAGATAACAGAAGCACCCCACCAGACGGTTGCTGTTAAAATTCATGTATTCCGGCATATTCCAGGGCACAAGGCCGAAATGTATCATATACCTGTATGCCGGGAACATGGCATAGGCCAGTATGAAAGAGTCTATAAGGGTCAGATGATTTGCACAAATAAGCCACGGACCGCGATGCCGACGCATCAGCGCGTTTATTCTCCGTCTGATCCGCGTCAGATTTCTCACCCTGTATCCAAAAAGCCTTATGAAAAGAAAAAGCAGGGGAGCCGTAAACAAAACCGCGATCCGGCCCAGGGTCTCCTGGATGACCAGGGAGCGCTTGATCGGATCGTCCATGTTTATTTCACTGCCTGATCCGACTGCAGCCGGCCTGAAATGTAGTTTACGGCATCTCCTATGGTACGGATGCTGTCGGCATCATCATCCTCGATCTCTATGTCAAAGGTGTCCTCGAACTGTATTATAATATCTACCAGTCTTGCTGAATTGACCTTGAGATCATCGAGAAGGGAAGTGTCCATATCAGCGTTTTCCAGTCTGCTCTGATCTTTTACATAATCCTTTATTATGCCTATAACCTCGTTGAAAATCTGGTCCTTGTCCATATTTAATTCCTCCGTATTTTATTTATTTTCCCATTTTCTCAGTATTAAACAGGAATTTACATCCCCGAACCCGAAGCAAGCCTTGGCAATCGTCCGTAGATCCGGAATCTCCAGGCATTTGCCGACAACGCTGCCGGCAAATTCTTCGATCTCCGGGTGAGGGTCTTCACAATTTATCGATGGATGCAGAAAACCCCTGTCAAGCTCCAGGACCGCGGCCACTGTTTCAATCGCCCCTGCTGCTCCCAGGCAATGGCCGACCATCGACTTGGTGGAATTGATCCACGGAAAATTCTTCCCCCCCGCTCCAAGGGCTGCAGACCAGTTTTGGAGCTCATGGGGGTCTGCAAATGTCGCTGTCAAATGTCCGTTTATGGCGTCAATCTCTTCTGCCTCTATGCCTGCATCCTCCAACGCCCCGCGGATACAGCGCTGAACCCCTTCAGGGTTAGGCGCCGTCATTGAGCCGCCGTTTCTGTGCCCGCCGGAGTTAACCGTCGCCCCGAGAACTTCGGCATAAATTCGGGCGCCCCTGGCAAGGGCGGTCTCCAGATCCTCCAGAATCAGGGCGCCCGAGCCTGCACCCGGCACAAAACCGCATGCCGAAGCACTCATGGGACGCGATCCCCTTTCGGGATCATCGTTGAACTTGCGCGCAAGCACGCGCATTGAATCAAATCCGCTCCAGGTATAAGGAGAAGATCCTTCAGCCCCTCCGGCCACCATTCTTTTGGCCTGGCCGATCCTTATCTTCCAGGCTGCCTCTGCAACCGCCTCGGAGCCGGTGCTGCACGCAGAGGAGTTAGAGGTTACCTGGTTGCCCAGGGCTAAAACGCCCGCAAGCCTGGCGCTGGTGGCGCTGCCCATAACGCGCTCCACAACCCGGGTGCCGAGTCTGCGCACCCTTCCTTCATTCACGGTGGGAACCACCTCTGATGCAATCACCTCCATATCGGAGATTCCGCAGCCAAACACCGTGCCGGTATCCCAGTCAGGCGGATCATCGTCTCCCGGCACTGAAAATCCGGCATCCTGCCAGGCATCCACCGCAGAGACCACCGCATACCTTATGGTCTCGCTCATAAACGACTGCTGCCTGTAGTTTGCGAAATACTCACTGCATGCGGAATCAAAATCCGGAGGTATGCCGCCTATCCGGCAACCGAATTTGAGATCCTCAAGCCTGGGGACGAACTTAATACCGGGCCTGCCCTCCCTCAGTGCCTGTTCAAAATCGGACAGACCTATGGCATTCGGGCTCACCACCCCCATTCCGGTTATAACAACCCTGTTATACATCAAGTTTTACTCCTGTTCCCATAAGAAGGCCGGTGCACACGGACTCCCCGTTTTCACGCACAATTTCGGCCCTGGTTTTAATGCTTTTCCTGCGGAAATAAATTTTTTCCCCGTAGACGAAAACCTTTTCCCCCGGGGCTACCATCCCGGTAAACTCAACTGTTTCTGCAAAGGTAAACAGAGTCTTCATCCCGGATACTTCGGATACCGGCTTTTTCTGGTGCAGCAGAATCGCTATCCCCAGAGCTACGACCGCGGCCTGGGCCATGGTTTCAATAAGAATCACGCCCGGAGTCACGGGGCGGCCGGGAAAATGGCCCCTGTAAAAAAATTCATCCTCCCGGAATCTGTAGACCGCGGTTATCCTGTCTTCGTTGACCTCCAAAATGTCATCGATGAACCGAAAAGGCCTTTGCTGGGGGACAAGGTCAAGAATCTGCTTTATCATCTCCGCATCAGCCACCGTATAAGCCTCCGTTAACGTGGATCACGCTGCCCTGGATGTAGGTTGCGCCCGAGGCGAGAAAGGCCACCACCTCGGCCACCTCATCGGCTTTGCCCATACGGCCCAGAGGTATATTGGCCAGAATCTGCTCCCTGACTTCCGCAGGGAGCTCATCGGTCATCTCCGTGTCAATGAATCCGGGGGCAACCGAATTGAACAGTATGTTCCGGCCGGCAAATTCTTTTGCCAGGGATTTGGTCATGGCGTCAATTGCCGCCTTTTCCATGGTATAAGCGACCTGGCCCGCGTTTCCCGTATGACCCACTACACTGGAAATATTGATTATTCTGCCCTGCGACCGGCGTATCATGAAAACCCGGAGCACCCGCTTGGTAAGATACCAGGCTCCCCGCGACATTGTCCGCTGAAAATCAAAATCATCCATCTTCATCGAGTAAATGGGCTGGTTTAAGGTCATTCCTGCATTGTTTACCAGCACATCAACTCTTCCCGCCTCTTTTTTAACCTGATCCACCATGGCATCTATCTGCCCGGTATCGCCAAGATCTGCCTGCAGAAGGAAACCTTCCGAGTTGATTTCGGCCAGAAGCGCTTCTGCCTGCTCCCTGCTTTTTCTGAAATGAATACCCACCCTGAAGCCTTTGCCGGAAAGCTCCCGGCAGCATGCAGAGCCTATTCCGCCGGCACCGCCTGTTACGAGGGCCACGGGTTTATCGTTTGCATCAGTCATGATTAAGCACACCTCTTAAATATATAAAAATTTCTCCCGGAAATATGATCAACTCCCCGGAATCTCCTCAGAAATCTTTTCTTCTTCCGGAAACGGGTAATTCTTGTAGGCAATGCCCTTGAAAATTCCGGACCTGGCCTTTTTAATGGTTACAACAGGCTTCTCATCGGCAAAGATGGTTGCATTTGCCATGACTATGCATGAGCCGCTGGTTTTCATTTCCCTGAAACGAACAACCTCAATTTCAAACCGGACAACATTGTTGTGCGGCCGGATCTGTCCGTTAAACACGACCTCCTCGCAACCAAGGGCCCGGCCTGCTCCTATACCTCCCCGCCAGACCCCGTAAAATCCCAGAAGCTGCCATACGGCATCAACGCCCAGGCATCCGGGCTGTACGGGATCATCCGGAAAATGACACTGAAAATACCAGGCATCAAGCCGTATATCCTGCTCTGCCACGATTCCGCCTCTGTTGCCGCTGCTTTCAATTGACAGTATACGATCCACCATAAGAAACGGCGGAGCGGGCAAGCGTGCTTCGAAGCCAGCGGGCGGATCTTCAATCAGCCTGCCGTAGGAAAAGGCTATAAGCTGATCAAATTCAAAGCTCTTTTGCTGCAAAAACTCAGTATATTTCATTCATCATCCCTCTGATGCGATTCTTATCAGGGTGTTGCCCCAGGTCAGCCCGGAGCCGACCACTGCGACCGCAACGGCATCGCCGGGCCAGAGACGGTCCCAGTTCTGGCTCAGTACCGACGGAGCGCTGGAAGAACCTGTATTGCCGAACATGGTTACATTATGCAAGTGCCGGGCCTGCGGTATATCGCATCTTCTGCAGACGGTCTCAAGCATCATCAGGTTGGCCTGATGGCCGACAAATTTAAATTGTCCCACATCCTGCGGATACTCCGCCTGAAGGCGTCTTACCCCCTCGGTGGCCCTGCGGATGGCAAACCGCTGAACATAGCTTCCATCCTGGCAAAAATGGCCGCAGCCAGGGATTTTAACCTTGTCCCAGCCCCGGGGGCTGGAGCCGTATTCAAAACCCTCAAGTCGCATTTTCGACGGCTCCTTTGCCGAAACCACCGCAGCGGTGGTGCCGTCTCCAAACAGCGGCGCCACCCTTCTGTCCGAATAATCCACGGCATGCGTATAGTTTTCAGGATTTAATACCAGGATAAACTCCGGAGTTCTTGCAGGATCCATGGCATCAACATGTGCAAGCTGGATCACGAAAGTGGAGCAGGCCGCGTTTATATCAAGACACGGGGCCTCTATGCCGAGCTCCGCGGCTATTATGGAGGATTCCGCAGGGATAGTATAGCGCGGGGTCGAGGTGCCGGAGATCACCATTCCAATGTCCGAGCAATTCAGCCCCGCTCTGTTGAGGGCCATGCGAGCTGCCTCAGCCCCTGCTTCGGCCCGGCTGTGAATGCTAGCCTCATATGCCTCCCCGGGATTCCGGTTTTTAGTGGTCCTGATATATTCAAGAGACAGCGAGGTACGGCGCTCCTCAATGCCCACCCTCTCCATTATCCACTGCTCGTCACTGCCTATATCAAGCTCGCTTATAAACCGGTTGGTGATTATATTTTCCGGGTGAAAATGCCCCAGCCCGTGCAGATAAAGCATTTTTTGTCATCCAATCCTTTCCCCGCCGTCGGCGCATATTATCGCGCCGTTTATCCATGACGCCTCATCCGTGCAAAGCAGACTAATCACATTTGCCACGTCCTCCGGCGTGGTAAGGCGTCCGAAAGGATTGCGCAATGCGGCCTGAGCCCGGATACGGGCGTTTCCGGGAATGGCCTGCAAAGCCGGGGTCTCGGTGATACCCGCCTGAATAACATTTGCCCTCAGGCCGCTGGGGGCAAATTCCACGGCCATTGCCCTGGTTACTGATTCAAGCACCGCCTTGGCCGCGGAAATGGCGGCATATCCCTTCCAGGCCACGCTGTTTCCCTCACTGGTCAGGCTGAGCACCCGGGCGTCTTCTGCAAAAAGACCGCGGCCCAGTATGTCCTGAACCCATTCAACTATATTGTGTCCCATGGCATGCAGGGTCCGGGCAAAATCCTCGTAGCCGAGAAACTGCCGGTTACTGTAATCCCCCTCATCATCGACCAGAGTATAAAGGGCATTGAAACCCTCGGCAAATGCATTGTCAACTATTTCATCAATTCGCTCCTTCGGCACCCCGGCCTCCCCTGCAATTTTGGCCCTGGCTGTTGAAGGCGCTTTCGATCCCAGGTAAGGGCCGAGCAGCTTAAGGTTACCGAAGGCAACGCTATGGAGCATCAGGCGCACCTTCCCGGTTTCGCCGAGCTCTTCTGAAAGCCCGTCTAACACCCGGGTGCGTCCCTCTTCTGAAAGTCCGTCAAGATTAAAAGTCAGCACTCCGGCTCCGGTCTCGCGAATCCGGTCAAACTCGGGCTCTATTTTCTTCATGGCGCTTCTGCGGTCGCGATGCACGATGCATACATTCATTTTGCAGGCCGCAAGCTTTTTTGCGGCCGCCAGTCCGAACCCGCTTGATCCCCCTATTATAACCGCCCACCAGTTTCTGTCAAAATCCATCATACTGAAAATTCCCTGGCTGCTGCTGAAAATGTAGTGATGGAGCGGCAGTTTACATCCAGACTTCTGAAAAAATTCTTTAACGGCCGGTTGGGGCCGATCTCATAGATCTTCTGGGACTTTTCGGCCAGGGCGCTCATGTTGTCCCTCCATTTCACCGATCCGCTCAACTGAGCCACCAGGGCCTCAATAACCCTCGATTTTGCGGGATCATGGAACCGGCCCGTATAATTGGAGGTAACACGCTGGGCCTTGCCTTCATTGAGTCTTGCCGCAATTACACTTAGCACTTCGCGGAACTTTTCCCTGACAGTGTTCATGAACCTGCTGTGAAACGGGGCGCTGACGTTTAAAGGAACAAATCTCATGTTCTGCTCGTCTCCCACGGCAAGGCTGATGCGTTGCCTGGCCATGTCCATGCTGTCGGCCCGCCCCGAGATCACCACCTGATCGGTGGAATTGATATTGGCCACGTCAATCGGGAGATCATTTAGTATTTCCCTTATTTTCCCCATGTCAAGGTTTTTTGAGATTACGGCGGCCATTGCGCCCTGTCCCGGAGGCGATGCCTGCTGCATAAGATGCCCCCTGGTCTCGACTGTTTTTAAGGCATCGGCAAACGGTAAGGCCCCGGCCGCCACAAGTGCGGTATACTCGCCCAGGCTGTGTCCGCCGAAATAATCCGGCGCAAAACCGTATAATTCCTCCATCGCCCGCATCATTGCGATCTCGGTGGTAAGAATACAGGGCTGCGCGTATTCGGTGAGATTCATACGCTCGTCCTCGGAAAAGCACATGGCAGCGACATCCCATCCCAGAATATCAGAGGCCTCTTCAAAGGTCCTGCGGCTCACTTCCGCATTTTCGTAAAAATCCTTGCCCATGCCGGAACGCTGGCTTCCCTGCCCGGGAAAAACGACCGCTGTTTTCGTTTTTTCTTTCATATCTTCCATATTCCCTCCATGAAGGATCTTATTGATATTTAACAGGAATTCAATTTTTTAAAAAAAACGGCATCTGTTTTTTCAAATGATTTTCACTCTTCAATACAAGAACCATGCCGGATTTGAAGTCTCGATGATAACTTGCTGATTTTTAAAGGTTTATTCTGAATATTCTTTCAACCATACGCCATGCAGCCAACAGTCTCATCCAGACATTGCATGTACAATTCATGTGCATGGTTTGCATAAAGGAGAATAAGGGCAGGATAAGTTCTTAATATAACAATATATACAATCAATCAGAGGTGTTTCCGGAAAAAAACTCCGCAAGATTGCCGCTATGGTTATAAAAGATAAAGAGCGCCGCTGCTGCCGCGCCGGCCACGGCCAGCGGGAAATCCCTCCACTTTAAAATGCTTGCTCCGGCAAGCACGGCCACCATGGCAAATGAACCTGCAAAGGGGCTGCGCACCAGCCGGAATACTGCCGCCCATGCAACACATGAGACCACAGCGGCCGCCGGCACCGTCACCGCTGAAAATCCGAGGTAATTGGCCACGCCCTTGCCGCCGCGAAAACCATGAAAGCACGGATATCTGTTTCCCGCCAGCAGGGCAAGCGCCGACCATGCCACGCCAGGGGGAGAAAACAGGTACAGGGCCGCCGCGGATACTGCTGCGGCCCTTCCCGTGTCCAAAAACAGAATTGCACCTGCGGCCGGCAGACCTGCCTGGCGGTATACATTCGTGGCACCTGGGTTGCCGGAAAAGCCTTTCCTGGGGTCCTGCTTTCCCAGAAGCAGCAAGAGAATAATGGAGAAATTCACCGATCCTATGCAGTATGCAAAAACCGCAAACAAGATAAACCACATGCCATCTGCTCCGGCTTTTCAGGCGTTTTGCCCGGGTGCGGGAAAATTTTCCAGCAAACCTGAAGTCTTTTTGTCAATTGCAACCGGTTTCATATGCTCTTTATATTTTCTTTAAGCTGGGCTATCTGGAGTCCGAGTCCGATACATTGTTTCCCGTTCATGCAAGTTTCTGCATCCTCGGGTTCAAGATGGGTTTTAAGCTCATGCTCATCTTTTTTCAGATCAACTATCCAGGCTTTTTTTTCATTGTCGTAATCAACATTGACATCTATTCCGCACTCGCCGATATCCGGATATATATCCCTGATTTTCCTGCACAGTTCGTCTTTATCATACATTTTCAGTCTCCTTTTTCAAATTGCATTTCAAATGAAATAACACCTGTTTTTCTTATTAAAGTTACTATCGGTCTGGCGGGCTGTCAAATCAACCAGGCAACAAACCGTTTTTGAAATTTTTTGCAGCCCTTGACTTAAGTCAATGTGTTTCACTGATGCCCGCGCTAAAAAAGAGGCAAATGATTTACGTTGTGTAAGCTGATGCTTAATTTAAAATAGTTATCAAAAGACAACCGCCCTTTACTACGGGCAAACATCCGGAGGGATTAATATGAAATGCCCAGGACAGGACAGCAGATTCTGGAAACCGGGCGCAATTTTTGAAACCGAATGCCCGGAATGCGGAAAACCAGTGGAGTTCTTCAAGGATGACACAATGCGAAAATGCGGTCACTGCGGCCACAGATTCGCAAATCCTAAAATGGATTTCGGATGTGCCGCCTACTGCAGATTCGCAGAGCAGTGTCTCGGCGAACTTCCGCCCGAACTTCTGGCCCAGCGCCAGGAGCTGTTAAAAGACCGCATAGCAATAGAGATGAAAAAATATTTTGGCCGTGACTTCAAGCGCATCGGACATGCCACCAGGGTTGCAAGACACGCAGAAGCCATTGCAAAGGCAGAAGGCGGCGATCTTGCTGTGATTCTTGCGGCAGCCTACCTGCACGATATAGGCATCCACGAGGCTGAAAAAAAACACGGAAGCACTGCCGCCAAATACCAGGAGCAGGAAGGCCCGCCCATAGCAAGGCAAATAATGGAAAAACTGGGTGCCGCTGAAGCAATGATTGAAGAAGTATGCGGAATCATCGGCCGCCATCATCATCCCGGAAAAGAAGAAAGCATTAATTTCAAGGTTCTTTATGACGCAGACCTGATCGCAAACATGGAAGACACCAGCGGGGAAAAGGAAGCAGACCCGAAACACATGGAAAAAATCATCGCCAAGAACTTTTTCACCCAAACCGGCAGAAAACGTGCTGAAGAACTTTTTCTTCAGCCGCATTAACATCTTAGGAGGAATAAAATGAAAACCATGCGCAAAATAATAGAAATAGACGAAGAACTCTGCGACGGCTGCGGCCAGTGCGTACCCGCATGCGCAGAAGGCGCCATACAGATCATAGACGGCAAGGCCCGGGTTGTCTCTGAAAACTTATGCGACGGTCTCGGCGCCTGTCTTGGCGAGTGTCCCACAGGCGCCCTGAAAATCGTGGAGCGGGAGGCAGAAGAATTCAACGAGGAAGCAGTGGAAGAGCATCTGGAAAATCTAAAACAGGACGAGGCGCCGCGGAGCGAAGGCACTCCTGCATACGGGTGCCCGTCGCAACAGGTAAAAATTTTTCAAAACCCGGCAGAAAGTGATGCTTCTCCTAAAACAGCCCGCGGGAACTCGAATTCCGCCCTTTCGCACTGGCCCGTCCAGATAAGGCTGGTTCCTGCAAAGGCACAATTTTTAAAAAACGCGGATCTTCTTGTGCTTGCAGATTGCGTGTCAGTAGCATATCCGGGACTCCACGAGGATCTGCTAAACGGCAGGGCCGTGATGATGGGATGCCCTAAATTCGACGATATTGACGCATATGCTGCAAAATTTGCAGATGTATTTAAACAGGCGGGTATCCGGTCAGTTACAACTGTAATCATGGAAGTGCCGTGCTGCAGCGGACTCCCTAAGGTGGTGGATAAGGCCATGGCACAGGCCGGTGTACAGATACCTCACAAGGTAACAGTTATAAGCACCCGCGGGGAAATCCTGGAAGAAACCGCAGCCTGAGGGTGGACGATTTAATCGTTATTCTCCGGTTCCCGGATTGACGGAAAGTACCGGACACGGTGCCCTTCGCACTACACGGTCCGTGGTGGAGCCTACAAACAGGCTTTCCACCATACCCTGGCCGCGAACGCCAAGGGCAATCAGGTCTATATCATGGGTGTCCGCGTACCGGACCAGTTCTGCATGAGGCTTTCCCTCCAGCACACTGGTTTTTACTCCTTCGCACCAGTTCATGACATCTTCGGGCACCATTGAGGAAAGCTTCTCCTTGATTGTCTCCCTGAGATCTCCGGAAACCGGCTCACCGGATTTGACCGAAAATTCAGAGCGGTCCCTGGAGTCTGTGGATTCAACCACGTGCACCAGATGCAGCTCGGATTCAAATTCCTGGGCAATATTTAAGCTTCGCTTCACTGCTGCATCAGAGTCCCTGGAAAAATCGCACCCCACAAGGATACGCTTGAAAGGTATCGTCTGTCGATGAGGTTTTTCCAGCTCCTCAATAGTGCGCAAAACAAGAATGGGACAGCTTAAAATACGCATGAGACGTGCTGTAACAGAGCCGAGAAACAGCCGTTTTAAGCCTGAACGGCCATGGGTCGCCGCAACAACAAGATCAATATCATACTCGGATGCCAGCCTGGTGATTTCCTCGGTGGAGTGCCCTATTGTGACAAGAGGGGTGGTTTCAACCGGGGATTTCTGGATTTCTTTTTCGATCTCCCGCCGGGCAAAATCCATGAAACGCTGCTGCTGGGTAATGGGATCAAAAACCGCCTCTCCGTATACGGATATGGTGGGAAGATCGATCACGTGGCAGACAAAGAGCTCCGCGTTTAATTCTGAGGCCAGATCTATGGAATAAGGCACCACGATCCTTGAAACATCTGAAAAATCCGTTGCGCAAAGAATACGATGAATCTTTGTCTTCATCTGCGGGCCTCCTTAATTTAAAGGACAAATGCAGAATTGATATTTTGTTTTAATTCAAAAATAACACAATACTTCCCGCACGGCAACCCGGATTAAAACAAATCGCACACACTGAAAGGGATCCTATGAATCCCCGGTAATATGTGGTTTTATGTCAAGAACCGGGGTCTGATCAATCATGTCTATGTTTTCCACGTAAATGACATTGTCCCTGACACCGGTCACCCGAAGCACCGACAATCCTATGGGATTGGGGCGCCTGGGCGAACAGGTGGAAAACACGCCAAAGGAGCGCTCCCTGTGCGGCGGCTTCTGGATAAGCAGGTCAGGAGTAAACCGCTGGCTATTGTGAAAATAAAACAGCACAACTATCTGCCCGCCTTCTTCCACATCCTGGAGACCCTCCTGGAATGCCGGATCAATCTCGATTCTTCCCTTTGCCTCTGAAAGGCTCCAATGTCTCGGAATTTCGGTTTCCTGAGTATAAAAAATCCCGATAGGCTCCATTTCAACCTTCATACCAGATACCTCTTTCCTTATCCGTTTTTCTTATCCAATTCATCTCCTAATATCCAACCACCCCGCCCTGCACCCTGGAGCATGAAGCTTTCACCTTGCAGCTTGTAACCTTACACCTTTCACCTCTTCTTCTCAAGCCTTGCCACAGCCTCAACATGATAAGTATGCGGAAACATGTCCACCGGCTGAATTTCCTCCACCCGGTAATCTTCAGCCAGCATTGAAACATCGCGTGCCAGGGTGGCGGGATTGCAGGAAACATATACAATCTTGCCAGGAGACATGGATATTACCGCATTTACCACGTCCTTGTGCATGCCCGCACGGGGCGGATCGATTATCATAACGTCTGGACGTTTATCAATTTCTGAAATGGACTTGCGGATATCGCCTGCAATAAAGCGGCAGTTTTCTACACCGTTTTTCCTGCAATTTTTCTCTGCATCAGCCACCGCAGACTCAACAAGCTCCAGACCTGTTATTTCCCCTGCATCTTCGGAGAGCCATATGGGAATCGTGCCTGTGCCGGTATACAGGTCCACAACAGTTTCCCGGCCACCGAGCCCGGCATATTGCCTTACCGTATCATAGAGCTTTTCAGCCTGCCGGGTATTTGTCTGGAAAAAGGAATTGGCAGACACCTCAAACTCGAACCGGCCGAGTCTTTCTTTTAAAACCTGCCTGCCCGCAACTGGCACTTCATATTCGCCCGCGGCAACTGCGGCTTTTTTGGCTGTTATATTGTTTACCACACCTGCAATATCGTCGTATGTACTGATTAGAAAATCCGCAATATACCGAAGTGCTTCAGCATTTTCAAATGAGGTGACCATATTTACCAGCCACTTATCTTCAGCCACCGAATGGCGCAGCATGAGAAATCTCCAGAAACCTTCGTGGCTGCGAAGCCCGTAAGGCGGCAAACCAGATGATCTGACAATATCACGCACATCGCTGAGTATACGGTTTCCTTTTTCAGGCTGGAGGAGGCAGGCGTCGATATCCAGGATCTTGTCAAAGGTTCCCGGCACATGAAGCCCCAGGGCAAAGTCCCTTGGTATCTCCGTCCGCCCCAGCTCCTGGGGCAGCAGCCATCTGCGATCTGAAAAAGAAAACTCCATCTTGTTTCTGTATCCGAAAACATTCTCAGAGCAAAGCACGGGATGTACGGTGACTCCGGTAATCCCGGCTATATGCTCCAGAGCCTCGCGCACATGACTCTCTTTGTATTGAAGCTGGCGTTCATATTTTAAAAACTGCCACTTGCAGCCCCCGCACCAGCCGGAATACCTGCATGGAGGTTCGATGCGGTCCAAGGAAGGCTTCAGCACTTCAAGAATACGGGCTTCAGCATAGTTTTTTTTCTTCTTTACTATGCGTGCCGAAACCGTATCACCGGGCACTGCCCCGTCCACAAACACGGCAAACCCGTCAACCTTTGCAATTCCGCGACCGCCGAATGCAATGCCCGTGATATCGAGTTTTATTTCCTGCTTCTTTTTTACCGGCATAAATTTTATAAGGCCTCTCTAATACTCACGATCTTGAAAATACGAGATTTCTGGAAAAAATTTTGTCCCTTGCCGCGCTTGATCATAAATCCTATGATTATTTTTAAAATAACTCAAACCGCAATATAAGATATAAAAAGGTTCTTGTCATGCAGGAAACATTGTTTTTCAATGCTGACGGGCTGATTATTCACGGCACCCTGCACCTGCCGGATGCCGGAAAGCCGCCCCTGGTAATCGGAGTCCACGGACTGCTTTCAAACGGAGAATCCCCGAAGCAGAAAGTCCTGGCAGAGGGATGTACCCGGATGGGACTCGCTTATTTCCGATTCGACCACCGCGGGTGCGGCAAAAGCCAGGGAGAGTTCGCCCGTGTTACAACTTTTGACGCCAGGTTAAACGATCTGGCTGCAGCAGTTGAGAGGCTTTCGAAACGCAATGATCTCGGCGGCATTGTTGGCCTGTTTGGAAGCAGCTTCGGAGGCGCGGTTGTAATTTCAATGGCCGGAGACCTCGACCTCAGGGCTGTTGTCACCCTGGCCGCTCCGGTCCGGCTGTCTTCCATTAACGCACCGGTATCCTACGAAACCGATTCCGGGCTTTCAGGTATTGAAAAAGGACAACTGGATTTTGACATATCAGACAGGCTGCACCTTGTGCACAGCGTACTTGTCTGTCACGGGGATGCAGACGATGTGGTCCCGTATGAAAATGCCCTGCAGATATATGAGTCCGCCCGCAAGCCCAAAAAGCTTCTCCGCTTTCCCAACGGAGACCACCCCGTCAGCGATCCCTGGCATCAGAAGACTTTCACGGAAAACACCCTTGAATGGCTCGGCCGGGCAAAATAATTGCAAAAATGTCAAAATAAATGCTTGACAAAAAAAATACATTGCTGCTATGGGATACAGAATCTTAGGTATGTAAAATAAATATATACCGGCAGGTAAAATTTAACAACATCAGGATCAGGCGGACTCTGTCATGAATTTCCGGTCTGTCATTTTCAGCCTTATTATTCTTATTATTATCGTACCCGTACCGGGCGTACTCGGCGTCCTTGACGGGAAACGGGGCTGATAATGGCACGTAAAAATTCTTAAGCTTCATAAATTCTTACACAAACCGTTATCAGCCCCGAAAAGCTGGTAACGGTTTTTTTGTTTGAAAGGAAGAGCATCATGAAAAGCGACATCGCCAAACAGGGTATCGGAAGAGCTCCGCACCGCTCGCTGCTCAAGGCCGCGGGCTACACAGACGACGAAATCAGACGTCCTTTGATCGGGATTGCCAACTCCGCCAACACGATGGTTCCCGGCCACGTACATCTCAATCAGATAAGCGAGGCTGTAAAGGCCGGCATTTACGCAGCAGGGGGCACTCCCGTGGAATTCGGCACAATCGGAGTATGCGACGGGATTGCCATGGGACACGAAGGCATGAAATACTCCCTTGGCAGCAGGGAGGTGATTGCGGATTCAATTGAAATCATGGCCACTGCCCATGCCCTTGACGCCATGGTAATGATCCCGAACTGCGACAAGATAGTGCCCGGAATGCTCATGGCGGCGGCCCGCCTGGACCTGCCGGCAATTTTTATTTCCGGCGGACCAATGCTTGCAGGCCGGCATCCCCATAATCCACAGGAAAAGGTGGACCTGATTTCTGTATTCGAATCCGTGGGCAAAGTCCGCAGAGGGATTATCTCTGAGCAGGATCTCTGCGATATTGAAAATGCAGCCTGCCCCACCTGCGGTTCCTGCTCGGGAATGTTTACGGCAAATTCCATGAATTGCCTCACAGAAGCAATCGGCCTGGGCCTTCCGGGAAACGGAACAATTCCCGCGGTTCTATCTGCCAGAATCAGGCTTGCCAAGCAGGCCGGAATGCAGATTGTGGAACTTCACAACCTGGGCATCACCCCGGAGCAGATACTTTCCCCGGCTGCTTTTGAAAACGCGCTCTGTGTTGATATGGCACTGGGCTGCTCCACAAACACGGTGCTGCATATCGCAGCCCTGGCTCATGAGGCGGGAATGCCCCTGGATCTTGCCCGGATAAACGAGATCAGTGGCAGAATCCCTCATCTGTGCTCTCTTAGCCCGGGCGGCGCTCACCACATCGAAGATCTCCACAATGCGGGCGGCATAGGCGGAGTAATAAAAACTCTTGCAGATGCGGACCTAATCGACACAAGCTGTCTTACGGCCACGGGCAAAAGCCTGGAGGAGAACCTTAAATCCGCCAGAGTGATAGACGAGGAGGTCATAAGGCCGGTTAACCGTGCTCACCATAATTACGGCGGACTGGCGGTGCTTTTCGGCAATCTGGCACCCAACGGATGCGTGGTCAAGCAGTCCGCGGTTGCAGATGACATGATGAGGCATGAAGGCCCTGCACGGGTTTTCGACTCCGAGGAAGAGGCCTCGGAAACAATTATGGAAGGAGGAATAAACAAGGGCGATGTGGTGGTTATCAGGTACGAGGGCCCAATGGGAGGTCCCGGCATGCGTGAGATGCTTACCCCCACCTCGGCAATCGCCGGTATGGATCTGGACGGTGACGTGGCTTTGATTACAGACGGAAGATTTTCAGGAGGCACCCGGGGGGCGGCCATAGGACATATATCCCCGGAAGCCATGCAAAAAGGCCCGCTTGCCGCAGTTGAACAAGGAGATATTATCTCAATCGACATCCCGGGCAAAACAATTACACTAAAGCTCGATGAATCTGAAATACAGAACAGGCTGTCAAAATGGCAGGCCCCTGCGCCGAAAATTACCAAGGGGTATATGGCAAGATATGCCCGGCAGGTAACTTCTGCGGACAAGGGGGCGGTGTTAAAAGGTTGAATTTGAAATTTGAATTTTCCGAAATAAGATTTTTGATGGACTCGTGAAAGGTCGATTCCCGACGGCAAAGGAAAAAGTTCAGGATCAAGGCTCGCAAAATCCAGAGGAATGCAGCGTACTGATCGTACGTGAAATTTCGGGGGGTGAAGCGCAACGCCGATATTGGACTTTTTACGAAGCTGTCAATTTTAACAAGCAATAAATAAAGCGAGGAAACAATGAAGCTTAAAGGCGCTCATATTCTGCTGAAAATGCTTAAAGAAGAAGGCGTGGACACAATCTTCGGCTACCCCGGCGGCTCGGTCATCGACATCTACGATGCCATGATGGAGGACGAGGAACTCAATCATATCCTTGTAAGGCATGAGCAGGGGGCCATTCACGCGGCCGACGGATACGCCCGGGCAAGCGGCAAGGTTGGGGTCTGCCTTGTCACCTCGGGGCCCGGCGCCACAAATACTGTAACAGGCATTGCCTCGGCTTACATGGACTCGATACCCGTGGTTGTGTTTACAGGCCAGGTGCCCACCCAGCTTATAGGCAATGATGCGTTCCAGGAAGTGGACATAGTGGGCATCACCAGACCCTGCACCAAGCACAGCTACCTGGTAAAGGATGCCGGCAGTCTTGCCCGCATTATAAAGGAGGCCTTCCACATTGCCAGATCAGGCCGTCCCGGCCCGGTTCTCGTGGATCTGCCTAAAGATGTCATAAACGCTGTGACAGAATTCAAGATGCCGGGCAAGGTCAAACTGGAAGCCTATAACCCGACCTACAAACCCAATATAAAGCAGCTGCACAAGGTTGTGGATCTGATAAAAAACGCTCAAAAACCGGTGATTTTTTCAGGCGGGGGGGTGAGCCTTTCCCAGGCGCACAACGAACTTACCGAGTTTGCCCGCAAAACAAACACACCTGTAACCAGCACGCTCATGGGCCTGGGCGGTTTTCCGGGCACGGATCCGCTCTGGCTTGGAATGCTGGGCATGCACGGCACATTCCGGGCCAACATGGCGGTATCTGAATGCGATCTGCTTATTTCCGCGGGCGTGCGCTTCGATGACCGGGTTACCGGCAAGATAGACGAGTTTGCACCCCATGCCAGAATCGTGCAGATAGATATAGATCCAACATCCATACAGAAAAACATCCCTGTCCATGTGCCGGTGGTGGGAGACTGCAAGATCTCGCTTGCCCGGCTAAACGAGCTTCTGGAAAAAGAAAACCCGGAAGAGATTGGAGAAAAAACAAAGCCCTGGCTTGATCAAATAGAGCAATGGAAAAAAACAACCCCGCTTGCCTATGAGCAGAAAGATGTGATCAAGCCTCAATACGTGATTGAAACCTTATATGAACTAACCGGTGGCGAAGCGATCATAGCAACCGAAGTGGGGCAGAACCAGATGTGGGCGGCCCAGTATTATCACGTAAAGGAACCGGGGCATTTCATCACCTCGGGAGGCCTGGGTGCCATGGGCTTCGGCCTGCCCGCTGCCATAGGGGCCCAGGTTGGCGCCCCCGGCAAACTGGTGGTGGATATCGCCGGAGACGGAAGCATCCAGATGAACATCCAGGAGCTTGCCACGGCCATGCAGTACAGGCTGCCGGTCAAGGTTGTAATCCTGAACAACGGTTTCCTGGGCATGGTGCGCCAGTGGCAGGAATTGTTTTACGAACGGCGGTATTCCTCGACCAGGTTTGAACATACACCCGACTTTGTGAAGCTTGCACAGGCTTACGGGGCAACAGGGCTGCGCGCATCCAAACCCGATGAGGTCGCAGATGTGCTCTCCGAAGGAATGAAAACCGACGGTCCGGTACTCATGGATTTTCTGGTGGAGGCAGAGGAGTGCGTCTACCCCATGGTGCCTGCAGGCGCGCCCATTAAAAAGATGCTTCTTGTATAAACCGGAAACTTTTGTCTTTAAAAGCAAAAGCGGCTGAAAAGGATTTAGACGATGAACGAAAAACAACATTTACTTTCCATTCTTGTGGACAATGAGCCGGGGGTGCTCTCCAGAATCACGGGACTGTTTTCAGGCCGGGGTTATAACATTGAAAGCCTCAGCGTGGCCGAAACGGTTGATCCCAGGATTTCCCGGATTACCATGGTTACAAAGGGCAGCCCCATGATCGTGGAACAGATCCAGAAGCAGCTCAACAAGCTGATAAATGTAATCAAGGTAATTGATCTTACGGATACCAAGTACGTGATTCGTGAAATGGCGATTATCAAGGTCAACGCAAAGGCTGAGAACCGCGCCGAAATCCTGCGCATCACCGACATTTTCCGGGGCCAGGTGGTAGATGTGGGAAGCGAGCATTTCACAATAAAGATAGAAGGAGATCAGGACAAAACAGAAGCTATCCTGAGTCTGTTAAAACCCTTCGGCATAAGGGAGATCGCGCGCACAGGGTGCGTAGCGCTTCCGAGGGAAAGCAGGTAATCAGGGACAAGGTGCAAGGTTCAAAGGACAAGGGACAAGGGACAAGGGACAAGGGACAAGGTTTAAAACGGATATAACTGAACGGTTTCGTAAAAA
>JBKHFD010000005.1:0-57130 GCA_046540355.1 Desulfobacterales bacterium | reverse complement strand
TTTCTTAAACCTTGAACCTTGGCCCTTTGCCCTTGGCCCTTTGCCCTTGGCCCTTGTAAATCACTTAAAACACCTCTGCACAAAATTCCCCTATCCGTCCCAGATCCTCGCACACATGAACCCCGCCTTCCTTAAGAGCCTTTACCTTGCCCTGGGCCGTGCCCGCGCCGCCGGAAATAATTGCCCCCGCATGCCCCATGCGCCTCCCAGGGGGCGCTGTCATGCCGGCGATAAAGCCCACCACGGGCTTTGATACTTTTTGCCTTATATATTCCGCAGCCTGCTCCTCGGCGCTGCCTCCTATTTCGCCAACCATGACCATACCCTTTGTCTCGGGGTCGGCCTCAAAAGCCTCCAGGCAGTCTATAAAACTGGTCCCGTTTACAGGATCACCGCCTATGCCTATGCAGGTGGTCTGGCCGATTCCCTGCCGGGTGAGCTGATATACCACTTCATAGGTCAGGGTCCCGGAGCGGGAGACCACACCAATAGGCCCGCCGGGCTTGTGGATCGGGGCGGGCATTATTCCCACCTTTGTCCTGCCGGGCGATATTATTCCCGGGCAATTGGGTCCTATCAGACGGGAATCCTTTGTTTTCAGATAGCGCTTAACGCGCATCATGTCAAGCACGGGTATTCCCTCTGTTATGGTGACTATAAGATCCGCGCCCGCGTCTGCCGCCTCCATTATGGCATCTGCGGCAAAAGGCGGAGGAACGAAAATCAGGCTGCAGTTTGCCCCGGCTTCCTTGACCGACTCCGCAACAGAGTTGAAAACAGGCACATCGTCCATCTTCTGGCCGCCTTTTCCGGGAGTCACTCCCGCAACCACCTTTGTGCCATACTCTATGCACTGTCTTGCATGAAACTTCCCTTCGTTTCCGGTAATTCCCTGCACAACCACCCGGGTATCAGCATCAGCAAATATACTCATCGGTTATCCCCTTAAAACATGTTAACCAGTAAAATTCCTATCCGTTTTCCTGTACCTTTAACCTTTTGCCTTGTGCCTATGCGGCAACAAGGGAGGCCACCTTCTGTCCGGCATCCTTCAAGTCCTTTGCGGTCTGCAGATCAAGCCCGGAATCTGCCAGAATTTTCCGCCCCTCTTCAACATTTGTGCCTTCCATGCGGACAACCAGGGGCACGTTTATCTGCGTATTCTTTGCAGCCTCAACAACGCCTTTTGCAAGCACGTCGCATCTTAAGATGCCGCCGAATATGTTTATCAAAATGGCCTTGACCTTCTTGTCAGACAGAATAAGCCTGAAGCCGTTTTCAATCATTTCGGCTGTTGCACCCCCGCCGACATCAAGAAAATTTGCAGGTTCCGCCCCGGCAAGCTTTATGGTGTCCATGACCGCCATGGCAAGACCGGCGCCATTGACCATGTTGCCCACCGTGCCGTCAAGATTGATATAATTAAGATTGTACTTGGAGGCCTCGACGTCCAGGGGATCTTCTTCGTCAAAATCGCGCATTTCAGCGACTTCCTTCTGCCGGTAAAGGGCATTGTCGTCAAAGTTGATCTTGGCGTCAAGGGCGCATAACTGCTTATCTCCTGTTATCACAAGCGGATTGATTTCAAGAAGAGAGCAGTCCCGGTCTGCAAACAGCCTGTAAAGGCTTGAAAGCATCTGTGAAAAGGGTTTTACAAGCTCCTTGTCAAGCCCTAGCCCGAATGCGACCTGCCGGCAGTGATAGGGATAAATACCTGATAGCGGATTTACGCATACCTTGATTATTTTCTCGGGCGTCTCGGCTGCCACTGTTTCAATGTCGACTCCGCCCGCCTTACTTGCCATGATCATTATGCCGGCTGATTCGCGGTCCGCCATAAGGCTAAGGTAAAGCTCCTTTTCAATATCGAGCCCTTTTTCAATAAGCACCCGCTTAACCGGCTGGCCCTCCGGACCCGTCTGGTGGGTCACAAGATTCATGCCGATTATCTCACCGGCATGTTTTTCAACCTCTGAGGCATCCTTTGCTATCTTGACGCCTCCGCCTTTTCCGCGGCCGCCCGCATGGATCTGCGCCTTTACGGCAACCGGAAAACCGCCGAGATTTTCCGCCTCTTGTTTTGCCTCCGCGGCGGTTTCCGCCACCGCACCCTCGGGCACGGGTACCCCGTAACCTGAAAACAACTGCTTTGCCTGGTATTCGTGTATTTTCATAAACAGACTCCGTTTATTATGCAATCACACAAAGTACATCACCCTTGGCGACCGAATCGCCTTCAGAGAAATTAATCGACTTAACTGTCCCCGAAACAGGCGTGGTAAGGGAATTCTCCATCTTCATTGCCTCAAGGACAACTACGGTATCGCCTTCTTCCACGCTGGCGCCTTCTTTTTCCTCATATCTTACAATTATACCCGGCATGGGCGCCTTTATGGGATGGCCTTCCGCTTCTGCCTCAGGTTTTGGGGCCTCTTCTTTCGGAGCTTCCTTCTTTTGCTCCGGAGCCTCTGCCCGAGGTTTTGAGGGAGCGGGCCTTGCGGCGGACGCACTTTTTGCCGCCGCAGGGGCCGCACGGCGGGTTTCAGCCTGAGGCGCCTGGACGGGCTGGGCCGCAGGGGCCTGGGTCACAAACGGCATGCCAGTGTCCTCTACAGCCACTTCAAATTCCTCACCGTCAACATAAACATTAAACCTGCGCACATTTTCGCCTTCCGGCGGCTCGGCCTTTTTCTCTATTTTCTCAAGCTCATCCTTAAGCTGGCCTGAACGGATCTTCCGGACAAGCTCTTCTTCCTTTTTGGCCTCTTCCAGGCTCTTGGGCTTAAGGGAATCCGGCGGTGTCTCAATGCCGTACTTGTATTTTAAAAACTTCTTTCCGGTTACAGGATAGAGGGCGTAAATAAGCACATCATCTATATCAGTGGTAATGTCCTTTACCGCCTCCTTTGCCTTTTCAAGCTCAGGCTCCAGAATTTCGGCGGGTCTGCAGTCAATCGGCGTCTCGCCCCGGGGATAGCCCTTAAGGGCCTTTTTCTGTACTTCCGGATTAACTCCTGCGGGGGTTTTTCCGTAAAGCCCGAAGCACAGATCCTTGACCTGGGATGTAATCATTTTGTAGCTTTCATTTTCATCGTCAAACAGCACGTTGTTTACGGTCTGGATCCCCACGATCTGGCTGGTGGGAGTAACCAGCGGCACCTGGCCCAGGTCTTTTCTCACCTTTGGCAGCTGTTCATAAACTTCGTCGATTCTATCCAGGGCATCCATTTCCCGGAGCTGGTTGACAAGATTCGAAAGCATGCCACCCGGAGTCTGATGGAGAAGCACGTTTATATCGATTACAGACACCTTTGAATCGTCGAGCAGATGTTTATACTTGGGCAGGATGTCTTTTTCAAGTTTTTCGTTTATCTCCGCAAGGGCTTTTATGTCAAAGCCGGTATCCCGGTTTGTGCCCAGAAGCGACATCACCATGGGCTCTATTGCCGGATGCGAAGTCCGGTAGGCATAAGAACTCATGCAGGTGTCAATAATATCCACGCCTGCCTCAATGGCCTTCATATGACTCAGGGGAGCCATTCCCGAGGTGAAGTGGCTGTGCAGGTGAATAGGCACGCTTATGTTTTCCTTGAGCGCCTTTATAAGCGAAAAAACGTCATAAGGGGAAATCAGACCGGCCATGTCTTTTACGCAGACAGTGTCGGCTCCCATTTCCTCAAGCTCCTTTGCCTTGTTGACAAAATAGTCCAGATTATAGACCTCTCCGCCCATGCGCGGCTCTGTCAGGGAATAGCACACGCACCCCTGGAAATGCTTTCCGGATTTCTTGATTACATCAACAACTGTTTCAAAGTTTCTGAAATCGTTTAATGCGTCAAAGGTACGGAAAATGTCCATGCCGTTCTCTGCGGCCCGTTCCACGAAAACCCGGGCCACGTCATCCGGATAGTTACGGTAGCCCACCAGGTTCTGGCCGCGCAAGAGCATGGAAAAAGGCGTTTTCTTGAAATATCGCTTCAAAACCCGAATCCGGTCCCAGGGGTCCTCGTTTAAAAAACGGTGCATGGTGTCAAATGTGGCCCCGCCCCATACCTCCACGGCCCAGAATCCTATTTCATCCATCATTTCAGCCACGGGTATCATGTCCTCTGTTCTGCCGCGGGTGGCGAAAAGTGACTGATGCCCGTCGCGAAGGGTTAAATCCTCGACCTTTAGCGGATTGGCGGCCGCCGGCCGATCCTTGTCATATTTAATTTCGGTTTGTTTGAGTTCGTGATGTTTGCTCATTACCCGATCTCCTCGCCTTTATTGATTAATTAAAAATGGAAAGCCTTCATCTGCATCATTGTGCGCATATGCATCTGCTGCTGCCTGCCGCTTAACGCCCATGGTTGCACTCCGCCGGGCGGCGATGGTACGGCCTGCAGTGCCTTTGCCTCGGGCTCATAGGTCTCCCCGGCCTCCTGTGCTGCCAATGCTTCCTTTTCACACGCGAGATAATGCATAACCGCGGCAACTGCCGCCTGTTTCTTCTTCTCCATGGTTAATCCGCCTTATTACTGTTGCTATGATTGCTCCAATTTTAAAGCTGTTTTATTTTCCGCCCCTTATGCGGGAATATTTCCGTGCTTCTTTGGCGGCAGGCTCTGGCGCTTGGTGCTCAAAATTTCCAGGGCCTCGATGAGCCTGGGCCTGGTTTCGCTGGGCACGATAACGTCATCGATATATCCGCGGTTGGCAGCCACGTAAGGGTTGGAAAACAGCCGCCTGTATTCCTCTATCTTTTCCTCTCGGGTGACCGCAGGGTCTTGTGATTCCTCGATGGTTTTTTTGTGAATTATGTTTGCCGCGCCTTCGGCGCCCATGACGGCGATCTCGGCCGTCGGCCATGCATAGGCCATGTCAGCGCCAAGATGCTTGGAAGACATGGCAATATAGGCCCCGCCGTAATCCTTGCGCAGGATCACAAGCAGCTTGGGCACAGTGGCCTCTGAATAACACCAGAGAAGCTTTGCACCGTGGCGGATAATTCCGCCATGTTCCTGATCGCTTCCCGGCATGTATCCTGGAACGTCGGCCAACGTGAGCAGCGGAATATTAAATGCGTCGCAAAACCTTATAAACCTTGTGGCCTTATCCGAAGCATCAATATCCAAGCATCCGGCAAGAAACTTGGGCTGATTGGCTATAATCCCTATAGTACGGCCGTTTAGCCTGGCAAATCCCACAACGATATTTTTTGCATAATGCTCGTGGGGTTCGAAAAACTCGCCGTTGTCAACAATTCCGGAAATGATTTCCTTTACGTCATAGGAACGGTTGGGATCATCCGGCACGATTGTATCCAGCCGCTGATCACATCTCCGGGGATCATCCCCGGTGGCTTCCACCGGCGGATCCTCCATGTTGTTTGAAGGCAGGAAAGAAAGCATGTGCCTGATGCGCTCTATGGCGTTTTCATCAGAATCGCATGCAAAATGGGCCACCCCGCTTTTCTCATTATGGGTGGTTGCCCCGCCCAGATCCTCGAAGGTGATATCCTCGCCTGTAACACTTTTTATAACCTGGGGACCGGTAATAAACATATGACTGGTCTTTTTTACCATAAATACCCAGTCGGTCATCGCGGGTGAATAAACAGCACCCCCTGCGGTGGGGCCCATTATGGCGGAAATCTGGGGGATTACTCCCGAGGCGATGGAGTTTCTGTAAAAAATTTCACCATATCCGCGAAGCGCATCCACCCCTTCCTGTATGCGGGCCCCTCCTGAGTCGTTAAAGCCCACAACGGGTGTTCCGGCCTTCATGGCAAGGTCCATGACCTTACATATCTTTGAAGCATGCATTTCCCCAAGGGTCCCGGCCCTGGCTGTAAAATCCTGGGCAAATGCAAAAACCGGACGGCCGTCAACCCTCCCGTGGCCTGTAACCACGCCGTCGGAGGGAATATCGGTCTTGTCCATGCCGAAATTCACGGACCTGTGCTTGACAAAAATATCTATCTCCCGGAATGTGTCCTTGTCAAAAAGATGCTCCAGCCTTTCCCGTGCGGTGAGCTTTCCTTTTTCCTTCTGTTTTTCAACAGCTTTTGCTCCTCCCATTTCCCGCATGCGGGATTTTTTTTCTAGAAGCTCGCTTATCTTGTCAGAAACGCCGCTCATTTTTTATTCCCTTTCATCTTTATCCGTGACCAGTCGCAAAAGCCGCCTTGCAGCAGCCATGGCTGTCGTCTCCCCCTGTTCCAGACGCCGGTCCAGTTCAGGTAAAAGCTTTTTTACTTCCAAAAGACCGTAGAACCAATCCCTCAACCCCTCTTCTACCAAAAATTCAAACCACTGCCTGGCCTGTTTCTTTCGCCTGCGGCCAAGCTCCCCGGAGGCTTCCATTTTTCCGCGGTGTTTGAGGACAGTCTCCCAGATTTCCTCTATTCCGGTCATTTCCAGGGCGCTGCATGTCATAACCGGCGGCCGCCAAAAATCCGATCCAGCCCCCATTAAGTGCAGGGCGTTTTCATAATCCTTTCTGGCCTTTTTTGCCCGCTCAACATTATCACCATCGGCCTTGTTCACCGCAACAGCGTCTGCCAGCTCTATTATGCCGCGCTTTATACCCTGCAGCTCATCGCCGGCCCCTGCAAGCAGAAGAACCAGAAAAAAATCAACCATGGAGGCCACAGTAAACTCAGACTGGCCGACCCCCACGGTCTCCACTATCACAACATCGTAGCCGGCGGCCTCGAGTACAAATATCGTTTCCCGCGTCTTTCTGGCGACCCCGCCCAGGCTTCCGCCCGAGGGTGAAGGACGGACAAAGGCCCTTTCATCTGCCGCCAGCTTCTCCATCCTGGTCTTGTCTCCCATGATACTGCCGCCGCTTCTGGCGCTGCTGGGATCTACCGCCAGGATTGCCACCCTGTGGCCTTTTTCAATAAGCCGGATGCCAAGGCCTTCTATGAAAGTGCTTTTGCCAACCCCGGGCACCCCGGTTATGCCGAGCCTGATGGAATTTCCGGTATACGGCAGCAGGCCGTCTAACACCTCGTGGGTAAAAGACTGATGATCCTGCAGGGCGCTTTCAATCAATGTTATGGTCTTTGAAACCGCCTTGCGGTTCCCGGCGCGAACGCCTTCTATGTAGTATGCTGCATTCTCAGGCATTCTCTGTCAGGGCGTTTAAAACCTGGTTTGCAGAATCTGTTACCATGCTCCCGGGTCCAAATACCTTGGCCACCCCGGTGCTGTAGAGAAATTCATAATCACCGGGCGGTATTATGCCGCCCACTACCACCAGGACATCCTCTCCGCCCTGTTTTTTTAGCTCCTCGATCATTTGCGGCACCAGGATCTTGTGAGCACCCGCCAGGCTGGAGACACCCACCACGTGGACGTCGTTTTCCACTGCCATTTTTGCCGCTTCCGCAGGTGTCTGGAACATGGGGCTTAAATCCACGTCAAAGCCAAGATCCGCATATGCCGTGGCAACGACCTTCACGCCGCGGTCATGGCCGTCCTGTCCCATCTTGGTGAGCAGAATTCTCGGCCTGCGCCCGTACTTTTGAGCAAATTCATCCACCCTTTTGCGGATGGAAGCAAGAATTTCATCATCCTGATACTCGCCGGCATACACGCCTGAAATGCACTGGGTGGTGGCAACATACCTGCCAAACACCTTTTCCATTGCCTCTGTCACCTCGCCAACTGTAGCCCTGGCGCGCATGGCCGGGATGCATGCTGCCAGAAGATTTCCGCCCGATTCCGCACAGTTTGTTACAGCTTCAAGACTGCGGCGGACTTCGTCTTCGTCGCGCTGTTCTTTTACGCGGTTTAACCTGCCGATCTGCTCATCTCGCACGGACTCGGAGATCTCCCGCACATCCACTTCTGCTTCTTCTTCAACCTGGTACTTGTTAACACCTATGATCGCATCCATTCCCTGGTCTATTCTTGCCTGGCGGCGGGCTGCAGCCTCTTCTATTCTCATTTTCGGCATGCCTTCGACAATGGCCTTTGCCATCCCCCCCATTTCCTCGACTTCTTCTATTACCGAGCGCGCCTGTTTTACAATCTGATCGGTGAGGTGCTCCACGTAATAGGAGCCCCCCAGGGGGTCAACCGTGCCTGTTACTTTTGACTCCTGCTGTATTATAAGCTGGGTGTTTCTTGCAATCCTTGCCGAAAGATCGGTGGGCAGGCTTACCGCCTCGTCAAATGCGTTTGTGTGAAGCGACTGAGTTCCGCCGAGAACCGCGGCCAAAGCCTCCAGTGTGGTGCGTATGATATTGTTGTAAGGATCCTGCTGGGTAAGGCTCCATCCCGAGGTCTGCACGTGGGTGCGAAGCATCATGGAGCGCGGATTTTTAGGATTAAACTGCTTCATAAGATCCGCCCACAAAAAGCGCGCGGCCCTCAGCATGGCAATTTCCATGAAAAAATTCATGCCCACGCCGAAGAAAAAAGACAGGCGCGGTGCAAACGCGTCAATATCAAGGCCCGCGCCCAGGGCGGCCCTTACGTATTCAAGCCCGTCTGCCAGGGTAAAGGCGGCCTGGAGCACCGAATCCGCGCCGGCTTCCATCATGTGATAGCCGCTTATGCTCACGGTGTTGAACTTGGGCATGTGCTCCGAGCAATAACCTATTATGTCGGCAACAATCCGCATGGAGGGTTCGGGTGGATAAATATAAGTATTGCGTGTAAGATATTCCTTCAAAATATCGTTCTGCATGGTGCCTGCAAGGTTTTCCCGGGATGCGCCCTGTTCTTCGGCTGCCACTATGTAAGCTGCCATGATCGGAAGGACCGCGCCGTTCATGGTCATGGACACGGTCATCTTGTCAAGCGGGATTCCGTCAAACAAAATCTTCATATCTTCGACAGTATCCACCGGAACACCAGCCTTTCCGATATCTCCCTGCACCCTTGGATGATCCGAGTCAAATCCCCGGTGGGTGGCAAGATCAAAAGCAACGGAAAGTCCCATCTGTCCGGCTGCAAGATTCCGCTTGTAAAACTCGTTTGACTCCCTGGCAGTTGAAAAACCGGCATACTGCCTGATAGTCCAGGGCCGCACCGTATACATTGTTGCCCGGGGACCGCGAACAAACGGTTCAATTCCGGGCAGGGTGTTTACAAAACCGATTTCTTCAATGTCTTCGGCGGTATAAAGAGGATGGATTTTTATGCCTTCCGGCGTATTTGTTTCAAGGGATTCCAGGGGTTTTCCCCTGAGCTCTTTTTCAGCGAGTTCTATCCATTTTTGTTTGTCAGGATGTTGCGCCATTTTATAAACCCTTTTTTTCGGATTTCGTTTTTCTGATTTCGGATCCGGCACCCCATATTATCGTTCACAAAGCTCCACCAATATACCTCCGGTGGCCTTTGGATGAATAAACGCGATCCTTGCCCCGCCTGCTCCTGTGCGGGGGGTCTCATCTATGAGCCTGACACCTTTCTCTTTTAGTTCAGCCAGTGCCGCCTCCAGATCCTCAACCCTGAAAGCGATATGATGAACCCCCTGGCCTTTTTTTTCAATAAATTTTGAAACCGGACCATCTTCGGCCGTGGATTCAAGCAGTTCCACCTCGCTTTTGTCAACCGGGAAAAACGCGGTTTTTACCTTCTGATCTTCCACCGTTTCCTCGCCTTCATAGGGCAGGCCCAGGATCTCGGACCAGAAGGATTTGCCTTCCTGATTGCTTTTAACTGCAACGCCTATGTGATCTATGTGGAGGATTTTCATTTTTCTTTCTCCCCTGTGCTGTGCGATATTTTGTTATGTAGAAATAAGATGGTTGTTTGGGTGGAGCTCTATGTTGCCGGCCGTTGTTCATTTGTGTATGTAAGTGTTACTTACTTTTCCTATAATACCATCCAGCCAGTGGTGTCAAGTATAATCCATTTACCCGGCCTTCCCTCTGATCCGCATAAAACGGTATATCTTTTGGATTCCGCCGGAAAGCAGGATAACGGCTATCAGATAGAAAGCAAATCTGAGAAACACCTGTGCCGAGGCAAGGTAATTCATTTCCTCAACCCGCCCCATTATCCACGGAATCCGGAAAAAAAAGGCCACCCCCATAACGGCAAGGGCTATGCCCCATATTAACTGCAGCAGCGCTTGACCTGAATACGGATTGCGTCGCAAAATATTTCCTGTTAAACAAATTAATTCTTTATCATTTGTATGGTTTGACTGTATTCTTGTGTATAGCCATATTGTCTGTGTGTGTCAACTCGCATTAAAAATGCCGGCTTTAAAAAACAATGAACATCCGGAAGGGAAAAAATGGATTCAACAAATCAGGAAACAGAACACAAACTGCAGCTCAGAAATCTGACGGCAGCTGATTACCAGGACGTAAAAGAAATCATGGATCTGGTGTATCCCGACAAGATGGGAGCCTGGGACAAAAACGAATTCCACACCCTTATCACCCGTTTCCCGGAAGGTCAGATCTGTGTCGAGGACAAGGGCAAGGTTGTGGCCGCGGCTCTTAGCATAATCGTAAATTCGGAAATATATGAAGAAAAACATTCATACGACGATGTGGTGGGCAATGGCAAATTAAACAACCACGACCCTGAGGGCAATGTCCTGTACGGAATAGACATATTCGTCCATCCTGACTACAGGGGACTGCGGCTTGGCAGGCGCCTTTATGACGCAAGAAAGGAGTTGTGCGAGGAGCTCAATTTAAAGGGGATCATTTTCGGCGGCCGGATACCCGGCTATGACAAGCATCACCAGGAACTTACGCCCCAGCAGTATATACAGAAGGTAAAAGACAACGAGATCTACGATCCAGTGCTTTCATTTCAGCTCGCAAACGATTTCCACATAAAGAAAATACTCAAAGACTATATACCCGAAGACAGCCAGTCCAGAGCCTACGGGATCTTAATGGAGTGGAACAACATATATTACGAAAAAAAACGCAAGCTCTTCGGAGGCAGGAAAGCCTATCCCCGCATAGGAGTGGTACAGTGGCAGATGCGTCCCTTTCCCTCTTTTGACGATTTTATACAACAGGCGGAATTTTTCGTGGATGCTGTGGCCGGATATAATTCCGATCTGGTTCTTTTCCCGGAGCTTTTAAACGCCCCCCTGCTTCGCAACTTCAATCAGGAAAATCCGGCGGAATCAATGCGTTCGCTTGCCGAATACACGGAGCCGTTAAGGGAGTCCTTCCTTCAGATGGCCCTGGCCTATAATATAAACATCGTTGCGGGCAGTGTGCCGGAATACGTGGAGGACCAGCTGTATAATGTATCCTATCTGTGCAGAAGGGACGGCACCTGGGATGCCCAGTACAAACTGCATATCGCTCCGGATGAAACCCTTTACTGGGGTTTGCGCGGCGGAAATGATCTGCGCGTGTTTAACTCGGACATAGGCAAAATCGGTATCCTGATATGCTATGATGTAGAATTTCCAGAACTTTCGCGTCATCTGGTGGACAAGGGCATGAACATTCTGTTTGTACCTTACTGGACCGACACCAAAAACGCATACCTGCGGGTCAGGCGCTGCGCACAGGCCCGGGCGATTGAAAACGAGTGTTATGTTGCCATATCCGGCAGCGTGGGCAACCTGCCCAGGGTTGAAAACATGGACATACAGTATTCCCAGGCGGCGGTGTTTACCCCTTCGGATTTTGCTTTCCCGCATGACGCAATAGCAGCAGAGGCAACCCCGAACACGGAAATGACGCTTATGGTGGACCTGGACCTGGATCTTCTAAAGGAACTGCGCCAGCAGGGAAGCGTGCGCAACCTGATGAGCCGCAGAAACGATCTATACAAGATCCTCTGGAAACCCGGGTCCGAAACCACGGAGTATGCAATATAAAAAACGGAGGTTATTTCAGAATGCCTGAACTTCCGGATGTTGAAGTTTTTTGCCGCTATTTTTCAGAAACTTCACTTGCGCAGAAAATAGAGGGGGTGAATGCTGAGGCAGCCGTCCTGGATGAGATATCTGAAAAGGAACTTGAACACGCCATGGAAGGCAGCAAATTCTGTTCGGCCCAAAGGCACGGCAAGTACATGTTCGCCACGCTCAGCACCAGCAGCCTCAGCCTGGCACTCCATTTCGGAATGACCGGCTTTCTTAAATACCTGGAGCCTGAAGAAAAGAAGCCTCCCCATACCCGCATGCTTGTATACTTTTCAAACGGGTGCGGGCTTGCCTTTGACTGCCGCAGAAAACTGGGGAGAATACGTCTGATAAGGGACACCCGCAAGTTTCTCCGGGAAAAGGACCTTGGGCCCGACGCCCTGGATACCGGACTCGACGTAAGGGAATTTCAAAGACGCCTTGCCCGGGCCAGGGGCTATATCAAATCAGCATTAATGAACCAGTCCATTATTGCGGGCATAGGAAACATATACTCTGATGAGATCCTGTACCAGGCCCGCATACATCCGAAAGAAAAAACCGGCGATTTAAGCGAAAGCGAATTTGAGGCTGTTTATAACGCGATGCAGAGGGTACTCTCTGCCGCAATAGAGGCCGGGGCTGATCCTGAAAAAATGCCCCCTGGCTTCCTGATCCCTTTCCGGCACACCGAAGCTGCATGCCCCTCATGCGGACATAAAATTGAAAAAATTTCGGTTTCAGGCAGAAAAGGCTATTTCTGCCCCGGATGCCAGGGGTGATTTTTTAGTACCGGCTTCCGGACTCCAGCTCTTTGAGGCGGGCATCAAAACCTGCCCGCATTGATTCTGCCTCTTCGGTGAGCTCTTCTAAGCGGGCAAACTCTTCGTCAATATTTTCCCTGCATTTGTGCAGGGCACGGGAAAGCTCCGCGATTTCCCTGCCGTCCCCGCTTCCCGAGGCATTCTGTATTTTCCGGTTCAGTTCCTCCATCTCCTCCTCTCCCCTGACAATGGCGTCCTCGGTTTTCTTTATTTTCTCCTCCAAAGGCTTTAACGTCCTTGCCTTTTCCGTGACGATCTGAGAGCGCCTCCTGCGAAGCTCTTTTCTGCTCATTTCCCGGAAGGCGCCTTCCGAATTCCCCGGGGCGGGCTTTTTTGCTCCTGCTCCGTTTTCCTCCTCCTGCCATCCAACATCTTCGAGAAAGCGATGATAAGGTCCGTCAAAGACATCTATTCCGCCGCCCCGGAAAACCACAAGTCTTTCTGCAAGGGCGTGTAGAAACATCTCGTTATGGGTGACCATCACCACGGCGCCGCTGAAATTATCTATTGCCGCAAGAAGGGCATCACAGGACTCCATGTCAAAATGGTTGGTGGGCTCGTCAAGGAGCAGGAAATTAGCAGGTCTGGCAAGAAGCCTTCCAAGCATGACCCGGCATTTTTCCCCTCCTGAAAGCACTTTGATTTTTTTTAATGCCTGGTCGCCCTCAAATAGCATGGCTCCGCTGATGCCGCGGGCGGCCTGGCGCCCCATATCCGGATTTGCAGCCAGGATTTCTTCCTCCACGGTTCGCTCATCGGAAAGTGTATTAATATTTGTCTGCTCAAACAGACCCTTAACACAGTTGGGATGGTCCTCGATCCGCCCTTCTCCGGGTTCAAGGTCTCCGGCCAGCAGGCGAAGCAGCGTGGTTTTGCCCTCCCCGTTTCTGCCTACAATACATATGCGCTCCTGCGGAGCTATGGTGATGGAAAAGTCGGAAATCAGTGGACCGGCAGACTGAAACCCATCATATGAAAAGGAGAGGTTTTGCGCGCTGAGCATGTATTTTCCGGTAAACGGGGCGCTGTTAAAGGAGAAATCAAGCTCCTTTGCCTTTTCCAGCTTCTGTTTCCGGGTAAGCTTATCTAACGTCTTTATCCTGGACTGCACCAGGTTTGCAAGCCTGGCCTTTGCCCTGAACCGGCTTATGAACTGCTCTATTTCTTTTCTTCTGCGCTCTTCGTTCTGCCTGGTTTTTTCGTATATCTCCTCCTCCTGGGCGATCCAGGCATAATACTTCTCTGTATTGCCCGCTATCTTGCGTACTTTTTTCCGGTAAATCCCCGCTATGTGGGTGACAACCTGATCCATGAAGCTCCTGTCATGGGTTATCATGAAAAGCTCTCCCGGCCAGTTTCCCAGAAAACGCCTGATCCAGCGGATCGAGGTAATATCAAGGTAGTTGGTGGGCTCGTCTAATAAAAGCATGTCAGGCTTTGACACAAGCACCCTTGCAAGATTGAGCCGCACCTGGAACCCCCCTGAAAACTCCGAAGGCGCCCTTTTCATGTCATCGGGCAAAAAACCCAGCCCGGCAAGAATCTTTTCCGCCTGCCAGTGCTGGCCTTCGGAATCCGCGGGCAGACCGAGCATGCATTCTTCAAGCACCGTGGGGCAATGAAATTGAAGGGACTGGGAGACATGGCCGATGCGATAATTCTTCGGACAGCTTATAACTCCGGAATCCGGGGATTCCTCTCTGATAATCATCCTGAAAAGGGTCGTCTTGCCGTGACCGTTTCTGCCCACAAGGCCCACCCTTTCGCCTGGATTTACACGAAAGCTAACGTCATCGAAAAGAACGTTTCCGCCGTAACTTTTGGTCACCCCCTCAATGTTAATCATTGCTGTTCCGGTTTATCTATTCCAAGCTTGCTTAAGCGGTAGCGGAAGGAGCGAAAGCTTATGCCGAGCAGCTCTGCGGCCTTGTTCTTGTTGCCGCGCGAGCAGGAAAGGGCCTTTTCCAGGTAGGCACGTTCAATCTCCTCGAGGATGCTGTCCAAGGCAACGCCATTGGCAACCTCGTCAAGATCGAATCTTCGGTTTTCAATGCCTTCTATCCATCGCCGCTTGTGAATTGAAAGCGAAAGGTTGTCAGGCAGCAGGATATTTGTGGTTGAAAGCGCCACACTGCGTTCGATAAGATTTTCAAGCTCCCGGATGTTGCCGGGAAAGTCGTATTTCTGAAGCAGATCCACCGCGTACGAGGATATTTTGGTAATCTCCTTTCCAGCCGCCCTGGAGTATTTGTCCAGAAAATGCTGGGCAAGGGCTCGCAGGTCGGCTTTGCGTTCCCTTAAGGGAGGAACCTTGATTTCAACAACATTTAAACGGTAGTAAAGATCTTCGCGAAAGCGCCCCTCTATGACTTCATCCTCCAGGCGCTTGTTGGTGGCCGAGATAATCCGGATGTCAACGCAAATATCCTCGTTGCCGCCCACCGGCTTAAATGAGCGCTCCTGGACCACGCGAAGTATCTTGACCTGCATCTGCGGACTCAGTTCCCCCACCTCGTCAAGAAAAACAGTCCCCTTGTCGGCGGCTTCAAACAGGCCCTTCTTGTCCTGGCTGGCGCCTGTAAAAGCTCCCTTTTTGTAGCCGAAAAACTCGCTTTCCATAATGGTTTCGGGTATGCTTCCGCAATTGATCACTATAAACGGCTGCTCGGCCCGGTTGCTCTGATTGTGGATTGCCCGTGCTATAAGCTCTTTTCCGGTTCCGCTTTCTCCGGTAATCATCACGTTGGTTTTGGTTGGAGCCACCTGCTCGATAAGCTCATAAATATGCTTCATCCTGGGGCTGTTTCCCACCAGCAGACCAAAGTGAAGATTTTCCCGAAGCTCGTCTTCAAGCCTGTTTTTTTCCTCTGAAAGTGTCTTTAGCTCCAGGGCCTTTGAAATGGTATGTTTAAGTTCGTCATTGTCGAAAGGCTTCGGCAGGTAGTCGTAGGCGCCTTCATTCATTGCTTCAACCGCGTTTTCAGCGGTCGCATAGGCGGAAATCATTATCACCACCGTCTCAGGATTAACGGCCTTGGCCTTGCGAAGCACATCAAGGCCGCTTATATCACCGAGCCGGATATCGCACAAAACAAGGTCAAAGGGCTCCTCCTCCAGCATGGAGTTTGCCTGCCGGCCTGTCTCAGCGCTTTTGACCTCGTAGCCTCCCTTGCCGAGCATGATCTCTAGAAATTCTCTCATGCTCAGCTCATCGTCAACTATAAGCAGTTTTGCCTTCTCTGATGCCATTTTATAAAATAAAAAAATGCTGTATCCTGAACCACCAAGGCGGCGGCTATGGTTGTTCTTCTTGTGAAAGGTCGAATACGGGTTGCCCGCCTGCAATTGTATATACGGCGCGGCCCTTGAGATTCCAGCCGTCAAACGGTGAATTCCGGCTCCTTGATCGCCCTTTTTCCGCCCTGTATTTATATTTTGCCGAAAGATCAATTACTGTAATATCTGCGGGCAGTCCCGGGGCAATCCCGCTTGCTTTTCCAAGTATTTTTGCCGGATTTTTCGACATTGCGGCAATCAGCCGCTCCAGTGAAAGCATGCCGTTATCCACAAGGCGGAGCCCCAGAGCAAGGGAGGTTTCAAGCCCGATAATCCCGTTTGCCGCAAGATCGAACTCAAGTTCCTTTTCAAGTCCGGAATGGGGTGCATGATCGGTTGCGATGGCGTCAATGGTTCCGTCCGCTATGGCCTCTGCAACCGCAAGCCTGTCTTTCTCCGTGCGAAGCGGGGGGTTCATTTTAGCCCTGGTGTCGTATGAGTTCACAGCCTCGTCGGTAAGGGTGAAATAATGAGGCGCTGTTTCAGCGGTAACCAAAGCACCCCTGGCCTTTGCCGCCCTTATGGCTTCAACCGATTCCATGGTGCTCACATGGGCGATGTGGACCGGCGTGCGGGTAAGCTCGCTTAACGCAATATCACGCATCACCATTACGCTTTCCGCGGCATTGGGAATACCTGCAAGCCCCAGGCGCGTGGAGACCGCGCCCTCGTTTATCATCCCGTCTGAAAGTGCCGGTTCCTCGCAGTGAGAAATAACCGCAAGCCCGATACCTCCGGCATATTCAAGTGCTCTTCGCATCAACTGTGCATCAGCAACCGGCTTTCCGTCGTCTGACACAGCCACCGCCCCTGAAGTCTTTAGTTCACCATATTCTGCAAGCTGTTCTCCGCATAATCCCATGCTGACAGCTCCCACGGGATATACACGCACGCGGCTGCACCGCGCGGCCTGCTCTATTATATACCTGGTCACTGATACTGAATCGTTTACTGGAAAGGTATTCGGCATGCAGCATACGGCAGTAAAACCGCCTGCGGCCGCTGCCATGAGCCCTGTTTCTATAGTTTCCTTGTACTCCTGGCCGGGCTCCCGGAGATGAACGTGCATATCAATCAGCCCCGGCACAACCACAAGTCCCCTGGCATCTATTACGGCCGCTCCGGATAAATCCTTTTCAGCAGTGCGGTCTTTTCGGTCGTCCGACCTTCCCTGTTGTACGCCGGTATGGACCTCTTCAATCCTGCCTTCATTTATCAGGATATCTGCCTCTTCATCCATAACCCCGGGATCAATGACACGCCCGCCTTTAATCAGCATCCGCATCTCGCATACCTCCTGATACCAGATAATAAAGGGCCATTCTAAGTGCCACCCCGTTTGTGACCTGATCCAGGATCACTGAAAAAGGACCGTCCGCGGCCTCGGGGCAAATCTCCACCCCGCGGTTCAAAGGTCCCGGATGCATTATAAGGGCATCCGGCTTAAGCAATGAAAGCCGTGACGTATTAAGTCCGTACTGAATTGAGTACTCTCTTTCCGTGGGAAACAGGAACCTTCTCTGGCGCTCTTTTTGAATCCGCAGCATTATAACAGCATCAGCCTCTGATAACGCACCGTCAACACTTCCAGCAACAGAAGCCCCAAGCTGCTCCAGACCCGGCGGTATCATGGTGGCGGGTCCGGCCACCTGAACCCGGGCTCCCATCTTTGTAAAACCCAGTATATTGGAACGGGCAACCCTGCTGTGGGTTATATCGCCAATTATGGCCACGTTAAGCCCTCTCAGGCTTCCCTTTATCTCCCTGACGGTCATCATGTCGAGAAGGGCCTGGGTTGGGTGAGCGTGCATCCCGTCGCCCGCATTTATTACCGAAACATCAAGACTGCGGGCAAGCATATGGGCTGCACCCGCATGAGAATGGCGTATTACGATGATATCGGGGTTCATTGCCCGCAGGTTACTGGCGGTGTCAAGGAGGGTCTCTCCCTTGACTATGCTGCTCGAGGCCGCTGCAATGGCCAGACTGTCTGCCGAAAGCCGTTTGGCTGCAATATCAAAGGAAATCCTGGTACGTGTACTGGGTTCCATGAAAAACAGGACAACGGTCCTGCCTCGCAGTGTCGGCACTTTCTTTATGGGGCGCCGGGAAATTTCCTTTAAGCCGAAGGCTGTCTCAAAAATCAGCTCAATTTCTTCAACGGAAAGCGATTCAATGTCCAGGATATCCTTTTTCGTCCACTGCATTGGCAAGATTCCCGGTTATTCTAATATTTGGCCGATCCGGCCCCACCTGACGCCGAAATTTTCACTGTCCCACGACCAGTAAATAATAAAAGCTTCTCCCTTTATAGCCGATTCCCGGACAAAGCCCCAGAAACGGCTGTCATAGCTGTTATCCCGGTTGTCGCCCAGTACAAAATACGAGCCCTCCGGAACTGTTACCGGGCCGAAATTGTCCTTTTGATCCGCGGATTCAGGCAGTATACCGTCTCCGTTATGTTTTACCGGATAATCATCCGCCGGTTCTTCGTTTACATATACCTTCTTATCTCTTATTTCAACCACATCCCCGGGAATCCCCACCACCCGCTTGATAAAATCCTTGTCCGGATCCACTGGGTATTCAAAGACAATTATATCCCCACGTTCGGGCTTGCTTACCGGAATAATGCCGGTATTTGTTACAGGAAGCTTTACTCCGTATATGAACTTGTTTACCAGGATATGATCGCCCACTTCAAGGGTCGGCTCCATGGAGCCGGAAGGTATTTTAAAAGCCTGGACCACAAAGGCACGGATAAAGAGTGCAAGCACTACGGCAATAACAATTGCCTCCAGATTCTCACGGAGCCTGCCTTTGCGTTTTTTTCCCCCTGACTCTGCCGCCTTTTCCGTTTCTGCCTTGTTTTTTGTTTTTCCTATACGCATCAAATTCTGCTTAATTGCCGTAATAAAACCAAATGAAAAGTAATTATACACAAATAAAAATATCTCAGATTTCACTAAAAATCAACACGTTTACTTGTCTTCCGCCAACTCCCTGACCCTATGGAGTTTTTGGGTGACATTGTTTTCTATCCAGGAAGAATCCCACCATTCCACGGCATTTACAAAAATATCGTTTATAAACATACCAAAATGCAGATGATCGCCTCCAGCCAGGCCTGTAGTGCCTGTAGCCCCTATTATATCAGCCTTTTCCACCATATCGCCTTCCGATACATCGACCTTACTGAGATGAGCGTAAACAGAGAACACCCCGAACCCGTGGTCTATAGTCACCACGTTGCCGTAAATCCCGGCCCGACCCACAAACGCAACCCTGCCGGTATTGGCGGCCGGAACCGGGGCATGCCTCACAGAGGCAAGGTCTGTTCCCATATGCACCTGCCTGTCTATTTCCTCTCCGTCATACATATAAGTGCGGCGATCGGCAAATCCTGCCTTACTGGCCGAATTGGGAAGCCTGAGAAAATTTCCGCGCCAGTGCATCCTGGTATCAGTATCCTCTGCCACCGAAAGAATTGTCTGGTTATTTTTTTTGCGCAGCTCCCGGTTTACAAACAGGAATTGCTCAACAGGCGGCTTATCCTGCGGAAATTCATCAGCATCCTCAAACTCAGGCAGAATATTCTTCAAAAACCGGTCGGTTATCCGAAGGTTCTCGGACTTGAAGTTTCTTGCCTTAATATGGTAAGGAAATCCGCTTCTGCCTGTATTTCCCGCCCGGTCCTCGGCCTCCACGCGCATGTCCACTTCCGTATCCTCATCATGGGCCAGGCCAAAAAATGCAACGCACACTCTTGGATCGTCAAAGTAACCGCTGTAGCCGGGGAAAAAATGTCCGTCCACGGAAACCCCGTGCCTGGAACATTCTTCTGAGATTCTGTATATAATAAGACCCGCACCTCCCTGGCTTACGTTATGCTGATCTGTGAGCACCTCTATATGGGGGGCGGTTAAATCCACCACCAGCTCCTCTTCCAGGCTGACCCGGTTGCCGGAAAACCAGTTTCTCCAGGAATGATCCCATACTTCAATCCGCAGAAGCGCATCTCCCTCTGAAAGCTCCATATCGCGGATATTTAATTCCAGTTCAAAAGCATGCGCTCCATCCTCTGCAGAAGCGGTTCCTTTCTCAAATTGCTTATCCATGAGCACGGCTTCGCTTCCCTCCTGCTCAACAGAAGCGCGTATTCTTCGAAGGCCGCTTTTGTCATCCCCTGCTTCGGCCCGGATCTGCTCCTGATCCGATATATACTTATCCTTCAGATCAAGGCTAACCTCGGGTTCCCCCCCTTCAAAACCGGATATACCAAGCCATATCAAAGCACCCAATACGAGTACCCCTAAAACTGCTGCCAGCAGATACTTAAACCCTTTTCCGGACTGCTTTTTTCTTGATGCCATAAACATCGCCTTATTCTTATTAATTAAAATTTATTGATAGCTATCTTTGATGACACCATCAAAAATCAGACTTTTTACGAAAGTATCATCTTTAGCAGTTCGAATATTTTGTGGCAAGGTATTATTTTCGCGTCTTGACTTTTGACATGCTGCGGGGTAACAGGAGGCATGGCTTTTGCGTTTCAGCAGAATTTTAATACCGTGCATCAAAGAACAAATATATAAAAAAGGACAACCCGTATGAAACCGGTATACATAGATCAGATCGCAGTCGGGGGCGGCAAACCCTTTGTGCTTATAGCCGGTCCCTGCGTTATAGAAGACCATGAAACAGTGATGCTAACAGCCCGCACCCTGAAGGAAATAGCAGGACGTCTGGGCATACCCTTTATTTTCAAGGCCTCCTACGACAAGGCCAACCGGACTTCTGCGGATTCATACAGGGGACCCGGGCTTGCCGAGGGCCTGGAGCTGCTGGCCCAAGTGCGCAGCGAACTTAAAATCCCTGTTGTATCTGATATACACCTTCCATCCGAAACAGAAAACGCCGCAGAAGTGCTCGATCTGATACAGATACCTGCATTTCTGTGCCGCCAGACTGATCTTGTATCTGCCGCGGCTGCAACGGGAAAGCCTCTTAACATCAAAAAAGGGCAGTTTCTGGCCCCATGGGATATGATAAACGTGATTGAAAAAGCCGGAAAAAAAGGAAACGATCAGATTCTGTTAACAGAGAGGGGCGCCTGTTTTGGATACAATAATCTGGTGGCCGATATGAGAAGCATCCCCATAATGCAGGAAACCGGATGCCCGGTTATATTTGACGCCACCCACAGCGTACAGCTGCCCGGCGGGGCGGGTGGAACCTCCTCCGGGCAGCGCGGATTCGCGCCCGTACTGGCAAGGGCGGCTCTTGCGGCCGGAGCGGACGGCATATTCATTGAAGTACATCCAAAACCTGATCAGGCCCTGTCAGACGGCCCCAATTCCATCTCCCTGGATACCGCTGAAAGCGTTCTTTACGGCCTTAAGGCGATCGACGAAGCAATGAGGGGCATTGAAAATGACACAACACCTGCTTGAAAATATCCGTCTTATGCTCCTTGATGCCGACGGGGTGCTTACCCGCGGCGATATAGTATATACAGAGGACGGAGGGGAATCAAAAAGCTTTAATGTCAGGGACGGCGTGGGAATCCGGATGCTGAAAACTGCGGGGATCTTTGTCGGAATTATAACGGGCCGCAGATCAGGCGCCCTTGAAAGGCGGGCACGGGAACTGGGGGTGGACTTCTGCCATTGCGGGGCGAAAGACAAAACAGTGCTGCTTGACTCCATTACGCAGCAGGCAAGATGCGAAAGACGGGAAACCGCCTTTGTGGGAGATGATCTTCCCGACATAGCGATAATGAAAAACGTGGGGGCTGCAATTGCAGTGGCAGACGCCCATGAAGCAGTAAAACAAATTGCCTGCATGGTTACACGGAACCCGGGAGGTCGGGGCGCTGTAAGGGAAGTATGCGAAAGCATACTCATGGCAAAGGGACTTTGGGAGGAAATCCTTCAATCTTGGGTGCAGACCGATTCTACGGATTACTGAACAAGACCGGCTTCAGGCGGATACTGGCCTTTGTACTCACAACTATGTTGATCCTTCTGGTAATAGTTTTTGTGAGGTTCAGGGTGCAGTTTGACACAGCGGAAAAACCCGAGCCTCCGGAAGACACAGAGGCTGATCTTACCATCAAGGGCTTCCGGCACACTGCGGACGGCGAGGATCGCACCTCATGGACGGTATACGCTGAATCTGCAAGGCTGTTTTCAGACCGTGACCTGGCTGAATTATCGGAGGTGGATTTGACTTTTTTCACCAAAGACGGAAGTCCGGTGCACCTGAGCGCAAAAGAAGGGAAAATGAATACCGAAACCCGGGATATATCCGTGAGCGGTTCAGTGCTCTGCCGTCATAAGGACTATATCCTGATGACCGAAAACTTGCATTACAGAAATGAGTCCAATATAATATATACAGATACCCCTTTGGCGGTTACTGGAAACGATTCAAGTTCTTCGGCGGATTCGGGCAAATTCGAACTTGACACCGGCACGCTGAATCTCGATGGTCACGTGCTGGTACGGATGAATCAAATTGACGACTTTTAAAAACATAATACGCTCCGGAAAACAGGCCGCATTTCGGGCTGCATTATTGGTGTGCCTCATATCTCTGCTCAGCCAGCCCGCCACGGCCCGGGAGTCCTCGATGCCTATGTTTGACCCTGAGGCCGGTGAAATACGGATTACTTCGGACAGAATGGTCATGGAGACCGAAGGAAACGAGGCTGAATTCATCGGAAACGTCCATGCGATCCAGGGTGAATCCTCGGTGCGCTCAAACCGGATGAAGATTTTCTACAAATCAGGTTCCGAGGCGGGAGTGCAGGACAAGGGCGTGAATGAAGAATCAATTGAGAAAATGGAAGCATCCGGGGATGTGATCATAGATTTCCGGGATACCACGGCCGAGGCGGACACGGCCGTATACACCTCCGAAGACGGAGTGCTTAAACTCTACGGTGACCCGGCGAACCTTGAAAGCAAAGAAAGCGTTATTACCGGAAGCCAAATCATAATGCACCGGGACACAGGGAATATGGAAGTAAAAGGGAAAGATGATAAGCGGGTGGAGGCGGTTTTAAAACCTGCTTCAGGATCGGACCGTGATGAATCGGAAAATCAAAGCACCGGTCCGGACGAATAAAAAATGACACGACTGCTTGAAATCAGGAATTTGATAAAAATCTATGACGGCAAAAAAGTGGTGGACAGGGTGGATCTTGAAGTTGCCGGAGGCGAGGTGGTAGGCCTTCTGGGCCCCAACGGAGCGGGCAAAACCACCACATTCTACATGACGGTTGGGATGATAAGGCCGGATGAAGGCAGCGTACTGCTTGATTCACAGGACATAACCCGTCTGCCCATGCACCAGCGTGCGCGAAAAGGGCTGGGCTATCTTCCCCAGGAGCCTTCTGTTTTTAAAAAATTAAGCGTTCGCGATAACCTCATGGTAATATTGGAAACACTGCCGCTGTCAAAGGAGGAACAAAACGAAAAAGCCGACAGGCTGCTGACTGAACTGGGTATCAAACGGCTGTCCGGCCAGAAAGCAGGGTATTTGTCAGGAGGAGAGCGAAGGCGCCTTGAGATCAGCAGGTCCCTTGCCACCGATCCTGCATTCATCCTTCTCGACGAACCGTTTGCTGGAATCGACCCCCTGGCCGTCACTGATATCCAGAACATAATAACCCATCTGACGGGACGAGGCATCGGTATATTGATTTCGGACCACAATGTACGCGAAACACTGGGTGCATGCGACAAAGCATACATATTAAACAACGGCCAGGTGCTCGAATCCGGGGGTCCGGAAAAAATCGCCCATAGCCCTGCAGCCCGTGAAATCTATCTTGGGGAAAAGTTCACTCTCTGATATGGCCATTGAACTGCAACAGAATCTAAAACTTCAGCAGCAGCTTGTCATGACCCCTCAACTGCAGATGGCGATCAAGCTGCTGCAGCTATCCCGCATGGAACTGGTGGAAATGGTGAACCAGGAACTGGAATCCAACCCTGTCCTGGAAGAATCAGACACTACCGACGCCGAACAGGAGAGTCCCGAAGAGCCGGATGAAAAAACCGAAACCCGGGATTCGGGAGAAGTCACGGTGGAGGAATCATTCGAGGATCACCTGGACTGGCAGCAATACATGGAGGAATACAGTTCGGCGGGCAGAATCCACTTTGAAACCGAAGAGAAGGAAGCCCCGAACTACGAAGCATTTACAGCGAGCAGGACCACGCTCTTCGACCACCTGCGATGGCAGCTTCTTATGACAAGACCCACTGAAGAAGAAGAGACCATCGGCAGTTTTATAATCGGTAATCTTAACAAGTTCGGCTACCTGGATGTTACAACCGGAGAAATCGCCTCCATGGCCGACGCCCCCGAATCAAAAGTCAAAGAGGTTCTCGGGGTAATGCAGACCTTTGACCCGCCCGGTATCTGCGCAAAAAATCTTGGCGAATGCCTGATGATCCAGGTCAAACAGCTTGGGATTGAAAACCCCGTGGTTGAAGCGATTATCCGCGATCATTTAAAAGACCTGGAAAACAGGCGATACCAGGCGATTGCAAAAAGCCTCAGAATCGACATGGAGACCGTATCTGCGGCAATAAAACTTATACGGCGGCTGGATCCCGTCCCGGGTGAACGCTTAGGCGATAAAGACGAACAGATATATATAACCCCTGATGTTTTCGTATATAAAGAAGGCGATGATTATATTGTGATTTTAAACGATGATGATATACCTCAGCTTCACATAAACAATTATTACAAACATGCAGTAAAGGACGGCCAGTCACTTCACAAGGACACAAGGGCATATATCCGTGACAGGGTCAGGTCCGCGGAATGGCTTATAAAGAGCATCCAGCAGAGGCGCAAAACCATCTATAACGTAATGCAGAGCATAGTCAAATTTCAGCGGGAGTTCTTTGATCACGGTATCTCGCATTTGAAGCCCATGGTGCTGCGCGATGTGGCCGAAGACATAAACATGCACGAATCAACCATCAGCCGGGTTACCACCAACAAGTATGTTTATACACCCCACGGAATTTTCGAACTGAAGTTCTTTTTCAACAGCTCAATTAACCGGGCCGACGGCCAGACCGTGGCCTCCGCAAGCGTCCAGGAGGAAATGCGCAGCATCATTGCCGGGGAAAATCCCAAAAAACCCTTAAGCGACAAGAAAATCGCCGATATGCTGGAAAAATCGTCAGGCATCAGGATTGCCAGACGAACCGTTGCCAAATACAGAGAAATGATTGGCATTTTACCCTCCAGCAAACGAAAACAGCTATAAGCACAAGCAAGGAGGCGGCTATCCATGCAAACTACCGTAACCTTCAAGAATCTCGATCCTTCCGATCATCTGAAGAACTACGTAACCACTAAACTCGACCGTTTTGACAAGCTTCTCGACAACCCGGCCGAAGCCCACGTTGTCCTCTCGGTTGAAAAGATCAGGCATATCGCTGAAATAAGACTTAAAGGGGACCGGCTAAACATTGTATGCAAGGAAAAATCCAGCGACATGTATTCCTCGATAGACCTGGCTCTGGACAAACTGGAAAAGCAGCTCAAAAAGCAGAAGGCAAAAATAAAGGACAGACGCCAGGGCGGCAGAGGTGAAGATAAGAACCCAAGACCTGCCGCAGAACCTGTCCCCCAGGAGCCGGCCTTCGAAGACAATTCCGGCCCGCGGGTGATAGTGCAGAATTTAGAATATAAACCCATGGACGTTGAAGAAGCGACCATGCAGATGGAGTTGATTTCAGACAGTTTCCTTGTATTTACAAACGCACGTACGAATCAGATTAACGTACTTTACAGGCGCAATGACGGTGATCTCGGACTTATCCAGCCTGTAGCGTAAAAAAAAGACCGTCGATTAACAAAAAAGGCATCAATGCTATGAAGATACTTGATTACATGAGCAAAGAAACCGTGCTCACCGACCTGACATCCGCGGATAAAAAAGGGGTGATCGACGAACTGGCAGAACCTGTGGCAAAGAAGACGGAACTGGATCACAGGGAAATCGTGCGGGTGTTAATTGAACGCGAACGACTCGGAAGCACCGGCATAGGAGAAGGAATAGCTATTCCCCACGGAAAAATAAGCCAGCTTGACTCCCTTGTGCTCGGTTTCGGATTAAGCCGCAGAGGGGTTAATTTTGAGGCCATCGACGGTAAACCCACATATATTTTTTTTCTGCTGCTCAGCCCGGATAATTCCACGGGACTTCACCTGCGCATCCTTGCCAGGATTTCAAAGCTGCTAAAGGAGGAATCCTTCAAGCAGCAGCTTATGCAGGCCGAAACAAAGGATGATGTAATGGAAACGATCCGGGGCGTGGACGAGGATTTCTGATGCACAGGCACAAAATCATCATCATTACCGGGATCTCGGGTTCGGGTAAGAGTGTCGCGCTTGCGGCCCTTGAAGACGCGGGCTTTTATTGCGTGGACAATATGCCGGTCAAACTTCTGCCCAAGTTCATGGAACTGCCGCTGCAGACCGATTCGGAGATTGCAGGGCTGGCCTTTGTAATGGACATGCGGGAAAAAGGCTTTTTAAGCGTATTTCCGGAAACCTTCCACGCTCTGCGTGACAAGGGCTTTGATATTGAAATATTTTTTCTGGAAGCCGAGGAAACCGTCATATTGCGCCGCTACAGCCAGACCCGCCGCCACCATCCCCTTTCCCAGGAGCGGACCCTGCAGGAAGGTATACGCGCTGAAGTAGAACAGATGTCGGCTATACGGGAACTTGCCAACCACATCATCGACACCTCCGGCTACACTGTTCACGATCTCAAGTCTGTGATATTCAAACTTGTTGAACACATAGTGCACGCCAGGCCCATGCGGATTCACATATTATCCTTTGGATACAAGCACGGACTCCCGCATGACGCGGATTTGATCATGGATGTGCGCTTTATGGCAAATCCATTTTTCATACCCGAATTAAAACCCCTTGACGGCCGCAATCGATCTGTTCGCGATTTTGTGTTAAATAACGCCACAACCCGGAGCTTTCTGGAAAAATTTCATGAATTAGTTGACTTTTTGCTGCCGCTCTACGAAAAGGAGGGCAAAGCCTATCTTACCATCGCCATGGGATGCACCGGAGGGCAACACAGATCCGTATCCGTGGCAGAGGCTTTGCATGAATATTTAAACAAACCGGGCCGTCCCGTGAAGCTAACGCACAGGGACGTGGACCGGAAAAACGAATGATTTTAAGGATTTTTCTATGGTTGGCATTGTTATAGTAACGCACGGACACCTCGGAGAAACGCTAATTGAGACCGCGGCCATAATTTTCGGCGAGCGGCCTGATGAGATTGCGTCTGTTTCCATTGACTTATCCGAAGATGTGAATAAACTTAGAAGCAGGATACAAAAGGCAATAGGCTCGGTAAACAACAATGAAGGAGTAATAATTCTCACCGACATGTTCGGGGGAACGCCTTCGAATCTGAGCTATTCTTTTCTGGAAGAAGGCAACATCGAAGTGATCTCGGGGGTAAATCTGCCTGTGGTAATAAAGGCTGCCAACCTGAGAAACCGGAACAAACAATTGGGTGAAATGGTAAAGACAATAGAGGAATACGGCAAAAAAAGCATTTCCCTTGCCAGCGACATCCTTAAGGGAAACAAGCGGGGATAGTCAAAACTCTAACACTCTGGATAACCGTATAAGGAGGAAAAAAAATGGCGATCAAACTCGGCATCAACGGAATGGGCAGAATCGGAAGGCTCGTTTTCAGGGCCGCGCTCAAAAGTAAAGAAATCGAGGTGACGGCAGTAAACGATATAATGGACACCAAAACACTTGCCCATCTTCTGCTTTATGATTCCGTTCATCCCCGGTTAGACGCTGATATTTCCCCGAAAGAAGGCGCCATCGAGGTAAACGGAAAAACCATCGCGGTAACTGCGGAAAAAAACCCTGCAAATCTGAAATGGAAGGAAAACGGCGTTGATATTGTTGCCGAATGCACCGGCCTGTTCAGGGACAGGGAAAGCGCTGCAAAGCACCTGGATGCGGGGGCAAAAAAAGTTATTATATCCGCACCCGGCAAGGGCCCTGATCACACTATCGTAATGGGCGTAAACGATGACACTTACGATCCCGACCATCACCACGTTGTTTCAAACGCCTCCTGCACAACAAACTGCCTGGCTCCGGTGGCAAAGGTGCTGCATGAAAAATTCGGAATAATCTCAGGGCTTATGACCACTACACACTCCTACACGAGTGACCAGCGGCTTCTGGATGCTCCGCATAAGGATCTAAGACGCGCAAGGGCTGCTGCAATGTCAATGATCCCAACCACAACCGGAGCAGCAAAAGCCGTGGAACTAGTGCTTCCTGAACTGAAGGGCAGATTAAACGGCATTGCAATAAGGGTTCCCACGCCAAATGTTTCTATTGTCGATCTGACAGCGGTAGTAAAACAACCTGCTTCCGCCGGGAAGGTAAATGCAGAGCTAAAGGAAGCTTCCGAGGGTCGGCTTTCCGGGATTCTTGGTTACAGCGAGCTCCCTCTGGTTTCCACGGATTTCAACGGAAGCACCCTGTCCTCGGTGGTGGATGCTGACAACACATACACAATTGACACCCAGGTAAAGGTCCTGGCCTGGTATGACAATGAAACCGGGTATTCGCAGCGCGTGCTGGATCTAGCCGAAATGATGGGAAAACAGCTCTAATCAGGAGGTTCTCATGACAGACCGCAGGCCCTTGATCGCCGGAAACTGGAAAATGCATAAAACCTGCACCGAGGCCGAGGATACGGCCCGGGAACTTGTGGAGAAAGTATCTGATGTATCCGGAGTCGATATTATGATCGCTCCGCCTGCAACCGCACTTGCCCCGGTGTTTCCAATCATCCGCGACACACCGGTGGAACTTGGCGGCCAGGATATTTTCTGGGAAAAAGAAGGTGCCTACACCGGCGAGGTATCAGGTCCCATGCTGGTGTCTGCCGGATGCAGATACGTTATTATCGGGCACTCGGAACGACGACTGTTCTTCGGCGAAACAGATGAAAGCGTAAACAGGAAAATAAAAGCCGCAAAGGATGTCGGCCTGATTCCGGTCATATGCGTCGGGGAAAGCGAGTCAGAACGGGATGCAGAAAAAACGTTTTCCGTGCTTGACAAGCAGATGGAAAACGGGTTACAAGGTTTGTCTGTAGATTTGTTTGAAGGCTCTGTTATAGCATATGAACCGGTCTGGGCCATAGGAACCGGCAGAACCGCCACCCCGCAGCAGGCGCAGGAAGTGCATTCCCGGCTGCGGAGTTTTCTTAAAGAACGCTTCGGCCGCGAGACTTCAGAGCGAACGCGGATAGTCTACGGAGGAAGTGTTAAGCCTGAAAACATCTCCGAGCTCATGGCGCTCGAAGATATAGACGGGGCCCTGGTAGGCGGGGCCAGCCTGAAACCGGACACGTTCAGCAAAATTATAAAATATAAGCGTTGACTGTATGCATACACTGATTATTGCAATTCATCTGATAGCTTGTTTCGCCCTGATAGGTATTGTGCTGCTTCAGTCCGGCAAAGGCGCCTCCATGGGCGCAATGTTCGGCGGAGCGGGCAACCAGACCCTTTTCGGTCAAACAGGCGGAGGCTCTTTTCTGGGAAAGGTAACAGCAGGGGCGGCAATAATATTCATGTTAACCTCGCTGACCCTGGCAATTATTTCCAAGAGGGGCGATGAATCCGTGGTCAGGGATGTGCAGCCGGCATCGGAACAGCCGCTGCAGGAACAGCAGGCGCCCCTGGGACAGCCCGGCCAGCAGCAACCCCCTGGAGAGCCGGATTCACAATAGCAAACAGACAAACTGTTTATCATGTGCCGAAGTGGTGGAATTAGGTAGACACGCTGTCTTGAGGGGGCAGTGGGCCACGCCCGTGCCGGTTCAAATCCGGCCTTCGGCACCATTTTACCTGAAAAATTCAAGTGGCTACGCCTGCGCGTAGCCACTTATTTTTTTCCTCCAAAACTGCAGCACCTTGATTCCGGTATTCCTCAGTAGTCCCTATTCGGGATAGTGCCCGGACGTGTCCGCATTTTTAAAAGGGCTTGGAAAAACACACATATTTTGCCCGGCATCCCGGAAGCCAAAAGCCCGAAAAATATACCCGATTTTGGTTGACACCCCTGTACACACTGATTATATCAAAATTAGCAAGAGACTTGATATAATTGATTAATTAACAACATAATTCTCAAATTTCCGGTACATGATCCAGCTTAAAGTACATGGTTATTTGCCGATTATTAACACTGTTTTCAAAGGGAAAAATTGTTTCAAAATTTAAGAAAATGTCACAAATAAAATTTCCGGCAAGACGATATGAAAAATAGCAAAACATTAAAAAAACAAATATAAGGAGGGGGGAAAATGAAAAGCAACAAAATCCGAGCCCGCAGATTTCGCCGCTTTCGTCGCAATGAGCGAAGAAGCGGCAGGCAAGAGGGAAAATGGCCTGACTGGAAAAAAGATCCCCGGATAGCAAAGTACGTAAGTCTCCTCAAGTAACTCCTGTGGCGACCCGGATTGCCAGTTCTGCCGGGGCGTCCCCGCTCCGGATGCCCCGGTTCTTATGTTAAAACAGGAGGAAACCCATGCCCCTGCCCTCAGAGGACAAGATCAAGGAAATACGCCGTATTTTTCATGATCTTTATCCGGAAGATGAATACGGAAATATTGCAGGGCGGATTTCTTCATACTGGACTGATATGTTAAGAAATGTTTGGCGCTGCAAGCCGGAGCACCTAAAAAAAAAGGACATAGAGCAGCACACGAGTGATCCGCTTTCCAGGATACCCCGGACAACAATGGTTATTGCGTATGCGGACAGCGTATATCAGGAAGAAGAAAAAACACTGCAGACACTGGACAGATTTCTCAGGGAGCACTTCCCAGCAGCAGCCGGCATTCATGTACTTCCGGCCTGCCTGGTGGCGGAAGATCGGTTCAACGACGGTTTTTTCTCCCAGATTGAAAGAACCCGCATACATCCCAGGTTCGGATCCAACAGGGACTTTGAAAACCTTATGGAAAGCCGGGTTTCCATGGCGGATTTCGTGCTTAACCACGTTGACATTGAAAACCCGGTATTCCAGGCCTACCTGAAGGGAGATGAAACCTCGGGAAGGTGTTTTTACGTATTTTCCGAACAGGAGTACCGGAAAAGGCTTGCAGACGGAGACTTTGACAATATATTCCGCCCCCGCCCCTACCCTCTTTTCACCATATTCAGAAGAGAACCGACAGATCCCCGCTACCATGGTCTTTGTCCGGATGAAAAAATTGACGCGGCAACATGGCTTCTTCAAACCTATTTGGACGACTCCCGGATAACCGGCATTCTATCGATATTTAACAAGGTCGGAAACGACCAGATGCTTCTTGATCAAGACTACCACAGGATTGTTGAATTCAGAAAATACATGAAGCAGAAGGGATTGGACCCGGACTCTGTGTTTAAACTCTCAGAAATCCAGGAAACCAGCCATCCTCCCTATATTTTCAGGGAAGCGATCAAACGGCGCTCCGATCTTCTGCTAAAAGCCGGATATGAGGAAAGCACCGCGCTTAAAGCCGTTGATGCATATGAAAAAATTGACCGGCAGGTATTTGGCCAAGAAATAAGGGCGCTTACCACGTTCAGCCACGTGCAGGTGGATGTTAACACCTCCACATTTGAAGGTCTGAAAATGGTGGCTGATGATTTTTCCTGGTACCTTGGCATGGACGTCAACCTGCTGCGCCTGGACGCGGCCCATTATGCATTTAAAAAGTGGAAAACCTCCTGTTTCGGCCTGCCTGAAGTAAGGATGCTTCTGCGCATCTTAAACCTTTCAATGGAGGCAGTCTCGCCGGGGATGACTGCCAACCTCGAAATAAACGATCGGCTGGAATCCGTGCTCTGCCAGCTTGAAGAGCCCTCGTGCCAGGCTCCGGTCATGTATGATTTCCATCTTGCATCAGTGCTGCCCGCGGTCTTTATATTCTCCGATACCGAAATACTTGACCGCGCATATAATTTGATAAAAAAACACAAAACACCCGGGGACAGAATACGTTTTACGGTAATAGAGTGTCACGACGGCAAATCACTACGGGGCGGCATGGATATTATGACAATATCCGAACAGCTCGAACTAATTGACACTGTCAGGGCAAACGGAGGAGAAGTAAAGTATAAGGCATCACCGGCCAGACGCCTTAAAAAGGACGAATTCGAACAAATCTGCAGTGCAGCCGGCCTGGATCCCGACACGGTCCGCCGGAAACTTTTTCTTTCGGAAAATGATTCCTCCGGGTTTTTATACTTAAAGGACCATCTCTGTCAGCCTGCAGATATAGCCGCAGAACTCGGTATTCCGGAAGAGAAAATGAACAGCAGCAGTGCGCTGTTTCTTCTTGCGGACCGATTGGTCCGCGGCAGGGAACCCTACGAACTGTGCACCTCAACCTGGGATTCAATGCCGAGGCTACAGGATGTGGATCTTGAATGCAGCAGATTTCTGGCGTTTTATACACTCGGGTTCGCGCTTGCGGGCAGAAATATAAAATCTGTTTACTTCAACGACCTGGCAGCTCTGCCCAATGATTTTGAACGCATGAAAAAGACGGGTGAACTCAGGGATATCAAGCGCACACGGATCAAACCCAGCTACCTGGAGGTCCGTAATCTGACCGGAAAAATCAGGGACCCGGCATCAGTGCGGGGAATTATAGCACGCGGGCTCAATGAACTCATTCAAATAACTGACAATGATGCCGCTCTTGCGCCCCGGGCTAAAGAAGCCGAACCTCTTTGTACAAATAACCGCCGCGTGGCTGCAGTATATAACCGGTGCGGCGAAAACTGCTCAATCACTGTGGTAAATACCTCATTAAGGCGGACCCATGCGCAGATCGATGCAGAAGAGACCTTTATAAAGGACGGGGAAATTTTGGCGGAACTTATAACAGGACAAAGCCTAAACCCTATGGATAACGGAAAAATTCGTCTTGACTTAAAACCGTTCCAACGGCTCTGGCTAAAGCCCTGCAAAGCATCCTGATCCGCAAATCCGGCTCCCGGGATCAGCCTGACCGGCGAAGCAGGCTGCGAAGCCTGGAAAGCGGCAGGGTGTTTATGATATCCGCCCTGGTCAGCCAGCCACGCCGTGCTGCTATGATTCCGTTTTCCATAAATCCAAGGCCGTCTGTGCTGTGGGCGTCTGTTGAAAGCGCTATTTTAACCCCGAGTTCCGCTGCGGTCTTGCAGTAATTATGGGGCAGGTCAAGTCTGTCCGGCTGGGCGTTTAGCTCAATTACCACGTTTCGATCCTTTGCCGCCTCGAGTATCCTCTCCAGATCAATATCCATGGGATCTCGGGTATTTATCAGCCTGCAGGTGGGATGACCCAGAATGTCCATATGGGGATTATCCATTGCCCGGATGATCCTGTCGGTCTGCTTTTTCCTGTCCAGGCGCTGCTGGTAATGAACAGAGCAGACAGCAAAATCAAGCTCCTTTAACACCGAATCCTGCAGGTCCAGTTTTCCGTCCGGCAGGATGTCTACTTCCATGCTCTTTAAAAGACGAAAGCCTTTAAGCTCCTCGTTTACCCGGTCAATATCTTCCATGTGAGCCCGAACTTCCTTTTCACCAAGACCCCCCGCCATTGCAACCTTTTGTGAGTGTTCGGTTATTGCCAGGTACTCGTAGCCCAGGGCTTTTGCAGCCCCGGCCATCTCCCGCAGGCTGCAGTGTCCGTCGGTGCGGCGGGTATGAGAGTGCAAATCACCGCGTATATCGGATTTTTTGACCAGCGCCGGAAGCCGGCCGTCTTCGGCCGCCTCTATTTCCCCGAGGTTTTCGCGCAGCTCCGGTTCTATAAAGGGCAGGCCCACCGAGGCGTAGACGTCTTTTTCGGTTCTTCCCGCAATCCGCTTTTCTCCTTCATATACCCCGTATTCATTGATACTGTAGCCGCGCTCAAGGGCCAGCCTCCGAACCGAGATATTATGGGCCTTCGAGCCTGTGAAATAGTGAAGGGCCGCCCCGTAGCTAACCTGGGCCACGATTCTTAAATCCACCTGCAGCCCGGAGCGAAGAATCACGCTGCTCTTGGTTTTTCCGTGGGCAAGCACATTTTTAACGCTTTCAAAACGCACAAAGGCCTCCATCAGCTCATGCTCGCTGCCCGGGCTGCAGATCGCCAGAATATCGAGATCGCCCACGGTTTCTTTTCCCCTGCGGAAGCTGCCCGCCACAACAACTTTCTTTACCCCTTTGATCTCTTCCAGATATTTTTGAAGGCTCTTTGCAAAAGGCTCTGCATCGCTCCACAGCAGACGCTTTTCCCCGGATTTTTTGAAACGATCCAGAGAATCAAGAATTTTCTGCTGGGTTTTTTCTCCAAAACCGTTTAATCCGGCGATCTTGTCCTGTTTTGCCGCGGATTCAAGCTCTTGAAGGGTTTTTACCCCGAGTGTTTTGTAGATCTGGGATATCTTTCTGGGGCCCAGCGATGGCAGCTTCATCATCTCCAAAAGAGACACCGGAACTTCTCTGCCAAGCTCTCTTAATTGAGTCAGGGTTCCGGTTTCAACTATTTCCCGGATTTTGCCGGCCATATCCTTTCCGATGCCACGATATCTGGTCAAGTCCTCTCCGGCTTCCACCATGTTTGAGACCTGCTCCGGCATGGCTCCAACAATGCGGGCCGCTTCCCTGTAGGCCCGCACCCGGAAACTGTTCTCCTCATTGATCTCCATTAAGTCCGCAACCTGATTTAAAATATCGCGGACTTCATTGTTGTGGATCATCATTGAAAAATCTCCGGCGGGCTTTCTATTTGGCTTCTTTGGCAGACTCATAAATCAATTAAATCCGTGCCATCCTGTGTTCCCGGAAATCGGCACCCGGCCGCTTTCCACCCGGTTGGCGGGAAAATCGGGATCCGGATAACCAACGGCAATAGCAATAACAATGTTTTTGCTTTCATCAATACCCGTATACCGCCTGATTACATCCGGATAAAAAATTCCCTGGTCCTCGATACAGGTTCCCAGCTCATGCTCTGCGGCGAGCAAACAGATATTATTCATCACAGCACCTATATCAAGCAAAGGCCCTGCCTCTCCAAGCACCTTATCAGTTGATATAATAATGGCCGCAGGTGCGTCAAAGAACCTGAACCCCCGCTCCATCCACTGCATTCGCTTTTCCTTGTCATTGCGCTCGATTCCCATAAGGGAAAACAGCTGCTTTGCAAGTTCCACCTGTCGGGTTCTGTAGATGCTGTCTTTGGGCCACTGGGCGGTTGAGTGCTCGGGACCTCCGGAAACGCCTGAACGAAGGTTCTCAATAATTTCCCCGCGTATTTCATCCAGCACTTTCCCGGCTATCACGGTAAATTCCCAGGGCTGGGTGTTCATGGCTGAAGGCGCGTAAACCGAGGTCTCAAGTATCGTTTCTATGATCCCCCGATCCACCGGATCGGGTTTGAAGCCCCGGATGCTTTTTCTTTTGCGTATCGCTTCATAAGCATTCATTTTCAGTCTATTCTCCGGCTAAAATTCTTTTGTATTCTTAATCTTACACCTAACTATCGAGCGTTTCAGAGCCAGTCAAGCTTTTTTCATTTTCCTTTTGCATCCGTCATGGTTGTCTGATATATTTGTAGTTCCATGGTTACATAATCCCGGATACCATAAATCAAGGCACTTACAGGGAGAACCGTTTAAATGACCATCAGTCAGGAACTTCTCGAAATTCTTGTATGCCCGAAATGCAAAGGTGAAATATATTTAAACGACAAAAGCGACGGGCTGATCTGCGAAAACTGCAAACTGATATACGAAATTCGCGATGATATTCCGGTGATGCTTATTGAAGAAGCAAAGCCGTTAGAACAGTAATCCATGAGCCGGCCGGCCCTGCCTGAACCAGCAAAACTTGTAATCGGCGCATTTACTGCCGAACCAGATCTTATTGAACCCGTAGCCCGGCGGCTTTCTGAAAAATTCGGCGACATAGACCTGGCAAGCAACTGGTTTCGGTTTGATTATACGGATTATTATGAAAAGGAAATGGGCGCCGGGCTGCTCCGCCGCATGATGGCTTTTAAAACCCTGGTAGGCCAGGATGAACTTGCCGGTATCAAGCATGCAACAAACAAAATAGAATTCGAATTTGCCGAAGGCGATAACCGCAGGGTAAACATCGATCCCGGATATTTGCTGCGGGAGCGTTTTGTGCTGGCAACGGCAAAGAACTTCTCGCACCGGATATATATAGGCACCGGAATTTATGCGGATTTAACCCTGGTATACAGCAAGGGTGAGTTCCGGGCGCTTCCATGGACATATCCCGACTATGCGGCGGAAAATGTGCTCGGTTTTCTTTACAGGGTACGGGAAAAGTATGTTTTTGATCTTAAAAGCCTAAGAGAGTCTCAGCCATGATAAAAAGCATGTCCGCTTTTGCTGGAGCGGAAAAATCCGAACAGACGATAAGCACCGGGGTTGAAATCCGGGGATTAAACAGCCGGCACCTCGATATTGCAATACGGATGCCGTCCTCTTATGCCGGGCTGGAAGATTTTATTAAACAAAAGGTCGGCAGAAAGGTATTCAGGGGGCGGATTGAAATAAGGGTGACCATAAAAGAGCCCGAGGCCGAAATAAGGGATTTTGCAGTAAACAGGCCGCTTGCAGAGGCATATTACAAGGCCCTGGAGGATCTGCGCCGCCATTTAAATATCAAAGAATCGCCCTGCCTTTCGCACATTTTAAACGTATCAGGCATTATTGAAACCGTGGAAACCGAAAAAAACCTGGATGCCGTAGGCGAGCTTCTGGGCAGAACCATGGAGGAGGCACTGGAATCCTTTGATGCCATGCGGATAAACGAAGGCCGGGCCATGGCTAAAGACCTGTCCCGCCGCCTCGAATTTATAGAGCAATGCATTGACCGCATTGACAGCAAAAGAGAGGGACTTCTTGAATATTACCAGCAGCGGCTAAATCGCCGGATCCGGGAACTGGCGGGAAATACCAGCGAAACAGATCAGTCACGAATCGCCCAGGAGGCGGCAATGCTTGCCGATAAAAGCGATATATCCGAGGAACTGACAAGAGCCAGAAGCCATACAGAACAGTTCAGGCAGATAATGGAATCACATGAACCCGGGGGCAAGCAGCTTAATTTCCTGCTCCAGGAGTTTGGCCGGGAATTTAACACCATGGGGGCAAAAGCAGCCAGCGCCGAGATCTCTCATGAAGTTGTTTCAGCCAAAACAGAGCTTGAAAAGTTAAGGGAACAGGTACAGAATATAGAGTAAACAGGCTTTTTCACCCGAATCACCCGCAGGAGCACTACATGGACTACAATTTACTCAACATCGGTTTTGGCGGTACAATAGTCGCCGAAGAGGTAATCGCAATTCTCTCCCCCAATTCCGCACCTATGAAGCGGCTAAAAGACGATGCAAAGGAGGAAAACCGACTTATTGACGCCACCCACGGCCGCCGGACCCGTTCAATCATCATAACAAAGACCAACCATATAGTGCTTTCAGCCATGCAGGCCGAAACCATCTCCCAGCGGTTTACGGCGATCAAGGAAAAACAGAAGCAAAACCACAGTGGATAGGATTAGGATAAATCCGGGCATGGAGAAGGCACAGGCAAAAACAGGACGCTTGTTCATCCTTTCCGCACCCTCGGGCACTGGAAAAACAACGCTTTGCAGGCGGATACTTTCGGCTTTTCCCGACATGAAGTATTCTGTTTCCTACACCACAAGACCCCCCAGAAACGGAGAGGCGGATGGAAAAGATTATCACTTCATCTCCAGGCAGGACTTCGAGCAGATGATCCGGGAGAACAGATGGGCGGAATGGGCAAAGGTGCACGAAAACTACTACGGAACCTCGGCAGATCTGCTTGAAAAAGAGCTTTACGCCGGAAACGACGTACTGCTGGATATAGATGTAAACGGGGCGCGCCAGATTATCAGGCGCTTCCCGGAAAGCGTGCCTGTTTTTATCATGCCGCCTTCAATGGAGGAACTTTGCAGGAGGCTGAAAAAACGAGACAGCGACCGGCCGGAAGTAATTGAAAAAAGACTCAGGGCAGCACAGGAGGAAATGGCGTGCAGAAACGAGTACCGCCATGTGATAGTAAACGACGATCTGGAAGAAACAGTTGAAAAACTTGCCTCTCTTATCGAAGAATACAGGAATACGAACCAGCCTTGAATACCCGCAAATCTTCGGACACAGAAACTCTTTCAGGCATCCACCCGGTCGCGGAAGCCCTGTCTGCCGGAAGGCGCAAAATTTACCGGATCTACATAAACCGGAATAACCCGGCAAAACGCGTCTCCAAAATAGCAGAACTCGCCCGCAGAAAAGATATCCCGGTATCGGCCGTCTCCCGCGAAGAAATCCGGAAAATGACCGACAACATACATCACCAGGATATAGCCGCAAGCACTAACAAATTTCCCATCTCGGATTTGGGCTCCATTTGCGCCCCCGGGGACCAAAACGGCAGCGGAGCATTTCTGCTCATTCTCGACAGCATAACGGACCCCCAGAACCTGGGGGCCCTGGTGCGCACGGCAGTGTGCACGGGGGTCAGCGGAATCATAATTCCCAGAGATCGCTCCGCGGCTCCTACGCCTGCCGTATCCAGGGCATCGGCAGGCGCGCTTGAACATGCCCGCATCGCCACGGCAACCAACCTTGTCAACTCCATGAAGGACTTGAAAAAAAATCATTTCTGGACTATCGGTCTGGACCAGAAAGGCGATCTGCCGGTATATGAAACCGATATGACCGGGGCACGAGCCCTTGTACTGGGAGGAGAGGACACCGGCATCCGCCCCCTTGTAAAGCGTCAGTGCGACTTTTTGTGCCGCATTCCGCAGTCCGGGCCGGTAGATTCACTGAATGCCTCGGTTGCGGGCGGAATTGCCATGTATGAAGCCATGCGCCAGCGCATGCAGAAAGAAGCAACAAAAGAGAAAGGATCCGGATAAATGACAAATGCAGAAAAAATAACCAAAGATACCAACAGAAAGCTGATTGTTCCTGATCGCGTTATAATCCCTTTCATAGAAGGCGACGGCACAGGCCCGGATATCTGGCGGGCCACAAGAATTGTTATAGACGGGGCGGTTGAACGCGTCTACAACGGAGACCGGAAAATAGAATGGAAAGAAATCCCCGCGGGCGAAAAAGGATATCAGCAGACCGGCCAATGGCTGCCCGATGACTCCCTTGAAGCCATAAGACAGCATGTGGTGGCCATAAAAGGCCCCCTGACCACGCCGGTGGGAGAAGGCATCCGCAGTTTAAATGTAACCATCCGCCAGGTCCTGGACCTTTACGCATGCGTCCGGCCGGTAAAATACGTGCAGGGGGTTCCCAGCCCCATGAAGAAGCCTGAAAACATCAACATGGTTGTATTCCGCGAAAACACGGAAGACGTTTATGCAGGAATAGAGTGGCAGGCAGGCAGCACCGAGGCCGAAAGGGTCGCCAATTTTCTCAAACAGGAGATGAAAGCCGAGCTTCCGGAAAAGCCGGGCATAGGAATAAAACCCATAAGCGAAAAAAATACGAGGCGCCTGGTCGCAAGCGCCATAACCTACGCTTTTGAAAACGGTTATACAAGTGTGACCCTTATGCACAAGGGAAACATAATGAAGTTTACTGAAGGCGCCTTCAGAAACTGGGGCTATGAGGAAGCAAAAGAGTCGTTTGGCGATGTGGCAATAACCGAGGACGAAGTATACAAAAAATACGACGGCAGCCCGCCAGGCGGAAAAATCGTGATAAAGGACCGCATTGCCGACATGCTGTTTCAGCAGGTGCTGCTGCGGCCGGAGGAATTCGGGGTTATCGCCACTCCCAACTTAAACGGAGACTACATATCAGACGCCCTGGCAGCCCAGGTAGGCGGACTCGGCATGGCACCTGGCGCCAATATAGGGGATGAATGCGCGGTATTCGAGGCCACCCACGGCACCGCCCCGAAATACGCCGGACTCGACAAGGTAAATCCCAGCTCCCTTATACTTTCCGGGGCAATGATGCTTGACTACATGGGATGGAGCGAGGCCGCCGGCCGTATCCGGGAAGGTCTGGGGCAAACAGTAAAATCCGGCAGCGTAACATACGACCTGGCAAGGCAGATCGAGGGCAGCCGCACGGTAAGCTGCTCGGAATTTGCAAAGGCAATCGTGGAAGCAATCAGCCGGACTGGAAATGATTCTTAAGACGGCTGCCAGGATCGGCAGATCCCTGTCAGATGCCGTATTCCCCTTAACATGCGCGGCCTGCGGAAAACTGGCAGGGCCCGGTGCAACGGGTTTTGAAAACAGGACAGAGATCCCGGCCGGGCTTTTGTCTGAAAACGTGTTCCAACGGGTAATGCGGCCGCATTTGTGTTTCGATTGTCTTGACGATTTCACAGCCCTGGATCCACCCTTGTGTACGAAATGCGGGGAGCCTTTTAAAAGCCGCACTTCCGGGGCCCACCTGTGCGGAGACTGCATAACGCGGAAAAAGCATTTCTCCTGCGCGCGGGCCTTTGCCGTATACGACGGTGCGATCCTAAAGCTGATTCACGCCTATAAATACAAGGGCAGAACAAGACTGGCAAAGCCACTGGCCGAACTTGTTTATGCCGGCTTTAACCTGCATTTCAGCACAAGGGGCATAGATACGTTCCTTGCCGTGCCGCTTCATAAAAAGCGGCTTCGCAGCCGCGGCTTTAACCAGGCGCATCTTATATTACGTCACATGCTTGAGATTCTAAAAAATGAGGGATTGACGGCGGATGCGAAAATAACGTTTGACTCCGACTCCCTTGTGCGCACCAGAGACACGGCCACCCAGACAGGCCTGGAACGCGGCAGGCGGATAAAAAACATTAAAAACGCATTTGAGCTTCGGGATCCTGAAAAAATTGCCGGCAAAAACGTGCTGCTCGTGGACGATGTTTTTACCACGGGCTCCACTTGCGAAGAATGCGCCCGCGTGATTGATGAGGGTGGTGCCGCCTCGGTTTGCGTGCTGACTCTTGCGCGAGCCGTATAAAAGGTTTATGGTTATTCTGCTTTGTTTCTGAAAAAAAATTATTCGGATGGTATATATGTTTCTGGAGCGCAAAAACAACCTGGTTTATGCAGCGTTTTCAAACCTGGCCTCATTTCCGGGTATATTTCATGCGATATTTACGCGCCGGGATCTTGATTCAGGCGCAAACAGCAGCGGCATGGAATCCGGAAAATCCGGAATCCATGCCGCCCCCCCTGCAGTAGAAGAATGCACGGGGGCCGCCGGGCTGATTTTTTTAAGCCAGTTCCACGGCACGGAAGTCTGTGTAGTAAATACCCGGCAGGAGGCGGAATCAGCCGCAGAAATTCCGCCGGCCGCAGACGCGGTTATTTCCGGCGTACCCGGCATGGGCCTTGTTATCCAGGCGGCAGACTGCCAGGCGGTTATGCTCTATGATCCGGTACGGGGTGTTGCGGCAAATGTCCATTCAGGGTGGCGGGGAAGCGTATCAAACATAATAGGTGAATGCATTACAGCCATGCGACAGAATTTCAATACAGATCCGGCCGATATTGCTGCAGGCATAGGACCCTCTCTTGGCCCCTGCTGTGCGGAGTTTGTCAATTACAAAAAGGAAATACCCAAATCGTTCTGGATATATAAGGATGAACACCAGAGGTTTGATTTCTGGCAGGCAAGTGTTGACCAGCTACGGGAGGCGGGGGTGAAAAAAGAAAACATTGAACTCTCCAACATATGCACCATGTGCAACACTCATCTTTTTTTCTCCTACCGGGGCGGGTCCGGGTCAAAGCGGTTTGCCGCGGTAATTGGGGTCAAAGGGGGCTGAGCATGGCCGTGCAGGAATCGGTTTCCGTAATTGCAAATGATCCTGTATCAAACGGATATTTCAAAATCCGGCTGACATGCGGCGCACATTACAAAAATGCGGTGCCCGGCCAGTTTGTCACACTGCGTATGCCGGCAGAAAAAGAACCGCTTCTAAGACGCCCTTTTTCAATCCACCGATTCCTGGAAAACCACGGCAGCGGCCCGCAGCTTGAACTCCTCTACCGGGTTGTGGGAGGGTTTACCAAAAAGCTGGCCGGCATCAGGCCGGGCGGATCAATCGATATGCTTGGTCCTCTCGGGCAAGGCTTTTCAGTGAAATGCCACAGCCGGCCCGCGGCCCTGGCTGCAGGAGGTATTGGGATTGCACCGATGGTATTTCTGGCCGAGAGCTTAAAGAATAAAGGCACGGACATGGAACTTATAACCGTGTTTCTGGGAGGACGGACAAAAACAGACGTTCTTTTCAGAGAAGCTTTTCTTGATCTGGGCGCCGGGGTGCGGGTTACAACAGAGGACGGCACAGAGGGGCGAAGGGGGCTTGTCACAGAGGCATTGCAGGAGTGGATAAAAGAAAGCAATCCTGCCATGATCTATGCATGCGGGCCTCACGCCATGCTTGAGGCGGTGGGAAAGATTGCAGAATCGGCCCGGATTGCGTGCGAGGTTTCGGTCGAAACCCTTATGGCCTGCGGTATAGGGGTATGCATGGGATGCGCGGTATCCACAAATGACGCCGGTGAAGGTTACAGGCACGTATGCAAACACGGACCGGTCTTTGATGCCGGGGTTCTGATTAAAAGGGAGAATGCTTAAAATGGGCGATGATTATCGTCTTACATCAAAAACAAAGGCTTCCGGGTGAGCTGCAAAGCTTGGTCCGGGGGTCCTGGACAGGGTTGTTGCAAAGCTGCCGGTAAAAACAAGCCCCGAACTTCTTGTGGGCATGGAAAGCTCGGATGACGCGGGTGTATACAGGCTTAACCATGATACCGCGCTAATCCAGTCGCTGGATTTTTTCACGCCCATTGTGGACTCACCTTACGATTTCGGCAGAATTGCCGCTGCAAACGCCATGAGCGATGTTTATGCGATGGGAGGCGTACCCATAACAGCTATGAACATAGTTTGTTTTCCCGCAGATGATCTTCCGGAATCTGTGTTAAAGGAAACCCTTGAAGGCGGCCTTGAAAAAATTCATGAGTCAGGAGCTCTGCTGGTCGGAGGCCACAGCGTGGATGACTCTGAATTCAAGTACGGCCTTTCAGTGACGGGGCTTGTCCACCCCGGGAAGATCCTTACCAACGGAGGAGGAAGAACAGGAGACAGGCTGATTCTTACCAAGCCCCTGGGCACGGGAGTTCTTGCCACCGCGGTAAAGGGCGGAATTGCGGATGCTGCAGCAATGGAAAAAATGATTGAAACAGCGGTACAGCTAAACAGCAAGGCCGCGGAAGTAGGCGGCCGTTTTTCACCCACGGCGTGCACGGATATAACCGGCTTCGGACTTGCCGGACATTTGCTTGAAATGGCGCGGGCCGGCAAAAAACAGATATTGCTTGAAGCAGCAGGCGTACCCGTAATCGCCCAAGCCATGGAATACGGCCGCATGGGCTTTTTCCCGGCAGGCGCCTACACCAACAAAAAACATTTTTCCGACTCCGTCCATATAGACGAATCAGTAGATGACGTGCTCGCAGACCTGATGTTTGACCCGCAGACTTCGGGCGGGCTTATAATTGCCGTTAATGCGGCGGTTTGCCAAAAATGCCTGGCTCAAATGCGCGATGCCGGCATTGAGGCCGAGATAATCGGCAAAATCGGTGAACCGCATTCATGCGGCCAGGTCTGGATCCACAAATAAGCAGAACTCCGACTTCTACCCCATCCACTGGGGGCGCGTTATATAAACGCGTGCATCCACCAGCGCCTCCTGCCAGTACGTTACAGCATCCATGTACTGCCGGTCATTTATCATCTCCGCAAATGCCGAACGCGAGGGGTATTCCACAATCATTACTGCATCCCAGTGTTCATCCCCGATAAAGGCCATCACCCCGCTGCCGTAATAAATGATTCGCGCCCCTATTCTTTTAATGATCGGATAAATCATCTGGGAGAACTTCTCATAAAGCGCCTCGCCTCCCTCAGATTTGAACCTCAGCAGGGTGACCATTACAAGTTCGCCATGATCCGAAACAGTGTATATATTTTTTAATTGCTCATCCGTGGGCATGATACTTGCCACGCAGTCACCTCCTTTGATATGTTTTGAACAGACCGCGGCTCTCTTTTCAGGTTTTCTGCTTTTTAAACATATCATGAGATCAGAAGTCAAAACAAATAAAACTCCGGCCGCCTTTGATTTTGCATATTCTTATAATTACGGTTATGGTTTCTGTAACCTAAATTGAGATTTTTAAAAGCAATTCATTTGAAAGGATAACAACCATTTTTATTTTAAAAATCTGAAACCCTCCGGGATTTCCAATTTAGGTGTAATACGGAAATATTCACCTTTTATGCCTTAAATCACGAGGGGCCTGAATTTCATGCCTGTGGAAAATGTCTTGTTCGCCTTTTCGCTGACCCTGCTTGCCGGGCTTGCAACCGGTATAGGCAGCGCCCTGGCCTTTTTTGCAAAAAAGACATCCACCAGGTTTCTTTCCCTGTCTCTTGGATTTTCCGCAGGTGTTATGATCTATGTTTCCATGATCGAAATCTTTTTTAAAGCAAGAAACTCCCTTGCGCTCCCCCTGGGGGAATATAAAGGCTACATGGCTGCAACAGCGGCATTTTTCGGCGGAATTCTTCTCATAGCAGTGATTGACAGGCTGGTACCCTCGTATGAAAACCCTCATGAAGTCCGGGGCGTTGAGGAACTGATATCTCAGGAAGCACTCAGGAAAAAAAACGATCTCATGCGCATGGGAATACTCTCGGCACTTGCCATAGGCATCCACAATTTTCCGGAAGGACTTGCAACATTTACAACCGCCCTGCAGGATGAAACCCTGGGAGTGAGCATTGCGGTTGCAATCGCCATTCACAACATCCCTGAGGGAATAGCGGTTTCTGTTCCTGTCTTCTATGCCACAGGCAGCAGGAAAAAGGCTTTTGTTCTGTCCTTTTTATCCGGACTTTCAGAACCCGTGGGTGCTGGTGTGGGTTATCTGCTCCTGCTGCCCTTTTTCAGCAATCTTGTCTACGGGATGCTTTTTGCATCTGTTGCAGGAATCATGGTTTTTATCTCCATTGATGAACTGCTGCCTTCGGCGCAAAAATACGGGGAGCACCATCTTTCTGTATACGGACTCATAGCGGGCATGGCAACAATGGCTGTAAGCCTGCTTGCTTTTGCATAATCAATAATCTCAAAAACATAGTAATAGCCCTGAAAAACCTTTCTTAGATGCTTTTATACGATTGCGGTTGAAACCACCCTTGTTTCTCGGTTATAGTCCCCTGAAAAAATTATCACTGAAAAACACAAAACGCCGGCACGTTTGGAAACTTATCCGTAACTCACGGGTCTGTAGAAGCTACAATCAGGGAAAAATATATTGCAGAAACTTAAGGGATACCAGAGAACGCACTTAAGAGGGCTTGCCCACGAAATAAAGCCAACTGTGTTTATCGGGCAGAAAGGGCTGTCCCCATCTGTGATGGATGCCGTGGACGAAGCCCTGGACACCCATGAACTAATCAAGGTAAAATTCCGGGATTTCAAGGAAAAAGCCGAGAAAAAGGCTGTTTCGGAAAAAATAGAAAACATAAGCGGGGCTGAAATGGTGGGAATGATAGGACACATGGCAATTTTCTACAGACAGCACCCCGACCCTGAAAAAAGAAAAATCAGTCTGCCGGAATAAAATAAAAGCATAAGTATCGGAGAAAAGAATATGAGCAGGCAGGAGCCCAATAAAATTATCTGTTCAATGAACAGGGTCAGCAAGTATCACAACAAAAAGCCTATTATAGAAGATATCTCGCTTTCATACTTCTACGGCGCCAAAATAGGTGTTGTAGGATTAAACGGCGCGGGAAAAAGCACACTGCTTCGCATCATGGCGGGCCTTGATAAGCAATACAACGGCGAGGTGGCCATGAGCCCGGGATACACAGTGGGTCTGCTGGAGCAGGAACCGGTGCTGGATGACGAAAAAACGGTGCGCCAGGTGGTTGAAGAAGCAGTAAGCGGCACACTGGAACTGATGGAGCAATACAACAGGATAAATGAAAAATTCGCAGAACCCATGTCAGATGAAGATATGGACAAGCTGATCCAAAAGCAGGCCGAGGTGCAGGAAAAACTGGATGCCGCAGACGCCTGGGATATCGACTCCCGCCTTGAAATGGCAATGGATGCACTGCGCTGCCCGGAAGGCGACACACCGGTAAAGGTGCTTTCCGGAGGTGAGAGGCGCAGGGTGGCCCTTTGCAGAATACTTCTTCAAAAACCTGACATACTGCTGCTCGATGAGCCCACAAACCATCTTGACGCCGAAACCGTGGCCTGGCTGGAACGCCATCTGCAACAGTACGAAGGTACCATCATTGCCGTGACCCATGACAGGTATTTTCTTGACAATGTTGCAGGCTGGATACTGGAGCTTGACCGCGGCAGAGGGGTCCCCTGGAAGGGCAACTACACCTCCTGGCTGGAGCAGAAACAGGAACGGCTGAGGCAGGAGGAAAAAGCCGAGTCAAAGCGCCGGAAAACCCTGGAGCGCGAACTTGAATGGATCAGTATGTCGCCCAAAGCCAGGCAGAGCAAGTCAAAGGCGCGCATAAACGCCTATGAGGAGCTTCTGTCCCGGCAGGGACCGGCACAGGCAAAGGATATGCAAATCTATATTCCCCCGGGCCCCAGGCTGGGAAAGGTGGTGGTGGAGGCGGAAAACGTCTCCAAGGCATACGGGGATACAATTCTTTTTGAAAATATGTCGTTCAGTCTCCCGCCCGGAGGAATCGTGGGAGTAATAGGCCCGAACGGCGCGGGCAAAACCACCTTGTTCCGGCTTATAACAAAACATGAGGAACCCGATTCAGGAACGCTTAAGATCGGGGATACAGTGCGTCTGGCCTATGTTGAGCAGAGCAGCGCATCCCTGGATCCCGAAAAGACCGTTTGGGAGGCTGTATCAGACGGTGACGACATTATCCGCCTGGGAGACGTGGAGGTAAAATCAAGGGCTTATGTGTCAAAGTTCAACTTTTCAGGGGCCGATCAGCAGAAAAAAGTAAGCATGCTCTCGGGGGGCGAGAGAAACCGGGTTCACATGGCCCGCATGTTAAAGCAGGGGGCAAACGTGATATTGCTCGACGAACCCACAAACGATCTTGATGTTAATACAATGCAGGCCCTTGAGACAGCCCTGGAGAACTTTGCCGGATGCGCCGTGGTAATAAGTCATGACAGGTGGTTTCTGGACCGTATAGCAACCCATATCCTGGCCTTTGAAGGCGACAGCCGTGTGGTCTGGGTTGAAGGAAATTATACTGATTACGAGGCCGACCGGAAAAAACGCCTGGGAGCGGAGGCGGACCGGCCCCACAGGATAAAATACAGGAGGCTGATCCGGGGTTAAGATAAATACTTCCGCAGGTTTTGAATCATTCTTAGTTTTTTTATTGACCGCACGATTTAGGTGTGTTAATTATCCTAACTTTTAAAACAAATCAGTTTTATTGCCGGCACCGGTGCCGGAGGCCCTGATGAGAAAAGAGACCAAGCAAGCTTTCAGGGATCTTGGCTACTACAGCCATCTGGGTTTTTCAATCGCCCTTGCCATATTCATCGGGCTGTTTATAGGTCTGTGGATAGACAAGTTGCTGGGGACCGATCCGGTGTTTATGTTCATATTCCTGATATTGGGAATCATCGCCGGATTCAACAATATATACAGGGCAGTAAAGAGAAGCGAGAAGGAAAAGTAGGGGTTTAGACATGACTATACAGCAGCGACTGTTAAAATTTATCATCCGGGCCAACTGGATACTGCTTACAGCGGCTGCTGTTACGTGTTTTCTGGCAACTTCATTGGATTTCGCAATAGCGGTTGTAATCGGAGGCCTTATAGCCGTAATCAACTTCCAGCTGATGTACAGAACCCTTAAACGCTCCCTGACCCCCCCGCATATGGATTCTTTAAACAAGGTCCTGGCAAAGTACTATGTCAGGTTTATAATAACCTGTGCTATTATATTTATTCTGATTGCCCGCGGATACGTGGAACCGCCGGGCCTGCTTATCGGCCTGTCTATAGTGGTGGCAAGCATAATGCTGGCCACCGCCCGGGAAGTTACAAAAATCATATTCTTCAAGGAGGCGGTCTAAAGTGGAACATCCGTTTCTAATTTTCGTAAAGCTGTTTGAACTGGTCGGGCTGGACCATTTTGCACATGAAAACCCCCATGTAATTTACAGCTGGGTGGTCATGGCCGGGCTGATTATCATTGGTGCAATAGGCGCCAGGCAAATCAACCTGATTCCCAATAAGGCGCAAAATGTTATGGAGGCCCTCATTTCGGGACTTGAGGAATTCACTGTGGAAATGGCGGGCGAGGAAGGCCGGTGGTTTTTTCCCTTTGTAGTCACGATATTTCTTTATATTTTCTTTTCAAACGTAGCCGGACTTATACCGGGATTCACCTCGCCGACCGCTAACCTGAACACCACGCTTTCCTGTGCGATTCCAGTGTTTTTCGCCACCCATTATATAGGTATCAAGCTCCACGGAAAAAAGTATATAAAACATTTCATGGGCCCTGTCTGGTGGATGACGCCTCTTTTCATGCCCATTGAAATCATAAGCCATTTTGCCAGGGTGCTTTCGCTCTCCTTTCGTCTGTTCGGCAACATAACCGGAAAGGAAATTATCCTGGGCATCCTTTTCATGCTGGCAGGCGCATTTCTGGCGCCGCTGCCGATCATGGTTCTGGCGATATTTTTCAGCTTCGTGCAGGCGTTTATCTTCTATCTGCTCTCTGTAATGTATTTTGCCCTGGCAATAGAAGAAGCCCATTAAACAGGATAAATACCAAGGTGGTATTTGCATAAAGGCTATTGGAAGAAGCCGTAATGTTGTTAACCTTATTATTAAGAAAACGGAGGTTTTAGATGGAAGCTCAAGCAATCCAATTTTTTACCATTTGTATGGTGGTGGCCGGTTTTGCAGTTGCCATAGCAGCGGCGGGCTGCGGGCTGCCCATGGGCATGAGCATAAAGGGCGCGGTTGAAGGGATTGCCAGAAATCCCGAATCCTCAGGGAGGGTTACCGTCACCCTGCTGATCGGTCTTGCACTGATCGAAGCCCTTGTTATCTACACCCTGGTGGTCTCGCTGATCATCATTTACGCAGCGCCTGTGGTTCAAACGGTTACTGATTTACTGTAACCGGACCGGCGCAGGATCCAGCAAAAAGCCCTTATCCGCCGCCGGATAAGGGCTTTTTGCTCTTCGGCATCAAATGATTCTCAAAGAACATCTCTCAAAAACTTCCCCGTATAAGACCCCGGATCCGCGGCAACCTCCTCGGGAGAGCCCTCTGCCACCACATATCCGCCTTCGTCTCCTCCCTCCGGGCCCAGATCGATAATATAATCCGCATATTTGATCACATCCAGGTTATGCTCTATTATTATAACGGTGTTGCCCGCCTCCACCAGCCGGTTTAACACACCGAGCAACCTTTTTATATCCTCCATGTGAAGACCGGTTGTGGGTTCATCCAGAATGTAGAGCGTACGTCCCGTATCCCGCTTGGCAAGCTCGCGGGAAAGCTTGACCCTCTGGGCCTCGCCTCCTGAGAGAGTGGTTGCCGGCTGGCCCAGCTTTATGTAACCCAGGCCAACATCTACAAGAGTCTGCAGTCTCGTCCTTATGTGGCCTATGTTTCTGAAAAACTGCATGGCCTGGTTTACCGTCATGTCGAGAACTTCTGCAATGTTTTTGCCTTTGTACTTTACTTCCAGGGTTTCGCGGTTATACCGCTTTCCCCCGCATACATCGCAGGGAACAAAAATATCGGGCAGAAAGTGCATTTCTATCTTTATTATCCCGTCTCCACTGCAGGCCTCACACCTGCCGCCGCGTATGTTGAAGGAAAACCTTCCGGCCTTATACCCACGCATTCTGGCCTCCGGGGTTTTTGCAAACAGTTCCCTGATAAATGAAAACACCCCTGTATAAGTCCCCGGATTTGAGCGTGGTGTCCTGCCTATGGGGGACTGGTTGATATTTATTACCTTGTCAATATGTTGCCAGCCTTCCACGGAAGCATATTTCCCCGGCGGAACAGCCGCCCTGTAAAGTCTGCGCGCAATTATTCTGTAGAGGGTTTCTATCACCAGCGTGGATTTGCCGGATCCCGAAACCCCTGTTACGCAGACGAAACATCCCAGGGGAAACGAAACATCAATGTTTTTAAGATTATTCTCCCCGGCGCCCCTGACAACAAACTTCTCCGCTCCTGCGGTCCGCCGGGCGTGCGGAATTTCTATGCTTTTCCTTCCTGAAAGATACTGACCCGTAAGAGAATCCCGGGCCTCTTCAATCTCCTCCGGCCCGCCGGCAAATACAAGATACCCTCCCCTGACCCCGGCCTCGGGTCCCATGTCTACCACATAATCAGCAGACCGGATTGTCTCCTCGTCATGTTCCACTACCAGCACGGTATTGCCCATATCTCTCAAATCATAAAGAGTCTTAAGCAGCCGCCTGTTATCGCGCTGATGAAGACCTATACTCGGTTCATCAAGCACGTAGAGCACGCCGGTAAGCCTTGAGCCTATCTGGGTGGCAAGTCTTATGCGCTGACTTTCCCCCCCGGAAAGCGTAGCGGCGGAACGATCCAGGGTAAGATAGGAAAGCCCGACATTGTTAAGGAAGCCTAGTCGGTCGGTGATCTCCTTTAGTATTCTGTCGCCTATCAGCGCCTCCTTGCCTTCAAGGCATAGCCCGCTGAAAAATTCGTGTGCACGGTCCACTGAAAAGGCGGTAATTTCGGGCAGGGTCAGGCCGCTTACCCGGACTGACCTGCTTATCTGATTCAGCCGGGCGCCTTTGCAGACAGGACAGGGAGCAAAATTCATGTACTGCCGGATCTCTTCGCGCACTGCGCTGGAATCGGTTTCCATGTAGCGCCGCTTAAGATTCGGAATAATTCCTTCAAAGGGACGGGTAAAATCCACTCTACGATTCCCCCTGCTCATAGAAAACGGAATTTCCTCATCGCCAGACCCATAAAGCAGAACACTGCGGAAACGTTCGGGCAGATCCCTGTAGGGCGTATAAATATCAACTCCGTAATGACAGGTCAGAGCATCGAGAAATTCCGCGAACTGAACCGAATTGCGGTTTGCCCAGGGTCGCACAGCGCCCTCGCGTAGTGAAAGTCCGGGATCAGCAATAACAAGTGCCGGGTCAAATTCCATGGTGGTGCCAAGACCGTCGCATTCCGGGCATGCCCCCTGGGGTGAATTAAAGGAAAAAGACGCGGGGGTTAGCTCTGGATAACTTACCCCGCAATGCATGCATGCAGCTTTCTCGCTGAACAAAAGCGATTCAGGTTCATTGCTGTCGGGACTTTCGACCTCTGCAAATCCTTCGGAATACGACAGGGCGAGTTCCAGTGAATCCGCCAGACGGTTTCGCATGTTCTCCTTTACCACCAGGCGGTCCACCACCACTTCAATGGTGTGTTTGCGCGTTTTTGCAAGCTTTCCGACCTCCTCAAGCTCACAAATTTTTCCATCCACTTTTACCCTGGCAAACCCTTCTTTTTTAAGACGTGCAAAAAGTTTCTCATGGGTGCCTTTCTGGCCGGCAATAAGCGGGGACAGGATTATAATCCGGGTCCCTTCCTGCATTTGCATTATCCGGTCCACTATCTGGTCTATGGTCTGGGATTCGATGGGCCGGCCGCAATTATGGCAATAAGGCGTCCCTATCCTGGCAAAAAGAAGCCTTAAATAGTCGTATATTTCAGTAACGGTTCCGACAGTGGAACGCGGGTTTTGACCGGCGCTTTTCTGTTCAATGGCAACGGCGGGAGACAGACCCTGGATATAATCCACATCGGGTTTTTCCATTCTTTCCAGAAACTGACGGGCATAAGTGGACAGCGATTCCACATACCTTCTCTGGCCCTCGGCATAAAGGGTGTCAAAGGCCAGGGTTGACTTGCCGGAACCCGAAAGCCCCGTTATAACCGTCAGCCTGTTACGGGGCAGCTCCACGTCAATATTTTTAAGATTATGCTGGCGTGCGCCCCTTATGATGATTTTATCAGAATTTTTACTCATGGCGGGAAATTCCGGACCTTATTGAGAAAATACGGCCCTTGCGGCGTGCTCGGCCGCCATTTCAATCGCGGCAATAAGGCTGCCCGGATCTGCCGCCCCCTGGCCCGCGATATCATATGCTGTGCCATGATCCACGGAAGTCCGTATTATCGGCAGACCAAGGGTGGTATTTACCCCGTCCCTGAAATGAAGCATCTTAAACGGAATCAGCCCCTGATCGTGATACATGCAGATCACCGCATCATAAGCGCCGCTTGCGGCGTTATAAAACACCGTATCAGGCGGATGAGGACCTGAAGCATTTATTCCCCGGTTTACCGCCCGGGCAATTGCAGGGCGAATTACACCCGACTCTTCCTCCCCGAACATTTCGTCTTCGCCGGCATGAGGATTTAACCCGGCCACCGCGATCACCGGTTCTACTACCCCGAATCTTTCCTTCAGGCTTTTATCTGTTAACCGGATCAGCATTTCAATCCTGTCTGTATCAAGTGAATCAGGCACAGATCTCAAAGGCATGTGGATGGTTGCAAGTACCACCTTCAGGAGTTTTCCGGCCATCATCATGGCATATTTTTCAGTACCCGTACGCCGGGCGAGCAGTTCGGTATGACCCGGGTACTTGCCTCCGGCCAGGTTCATGGACGCCTTGTTGATCGGGCAAGTGACAAGAGCTGAAATTTGTCCCTCCATTGCCAGATCCGCACCCTGTTCTATGTAGCTTATCATCGCCGTCCCTGTTTCCCGGGTGGGGCGGCCCCATCTGTGAATTTTGGGGTCAAGTCCGGAAAGGTTGAGCACATTTATGAGTCCGGGCTTATAATCGGCCTCTTCCGGCTTTTTGACAGCCCTGATTCTATGACTCTTGCAGGCGTATCCCCCGGCAAGCTCGAGAACCCCGGCGTCGCCGAGCACCAGCGGTCTTATATCCTCGGAAATCCGACTGCGGCTAAATGCCATGCAGATAATTTCCGGTCCGATCCCTACTGGATCACCCATTGTAATGCCGATAACAGGCCTTTTATCGGTCAAACCCAAAACTCCGTCCAAAGCTGCTTGTCATCTTCTAAAGCCAAAAGATGAATTCATTTTTTAAAAAATTGCGCATTTGCCCAAAATGACATCATAACAAAAATATGCAGGCATCTCAACACTGAATGAATACAAAAAAACCCTTTCACCAGGGGAAAGGGTTTTTTATCCTGTTTTAAGATATGGGGGCAGAGGACTTAGGCCTGCCCTGATCCGGTTGTTTTGGTCTGTTCAGGTGTTTTTTCCTCTTCGGCTTTTTCCTCGAACTCACGCCTTCGGCGTTCTATGTTCTCGGGCTCCAGGCCGCAGTGATACATCCATCTGGGTGCCCAGTGCTTGTAGCCGTCTTCCTCCCATGCCCGGTTCATCACCTGTCTTACACCATCCGCATATTTTTTCATTTCCGGGGCAAGTTGGGTAAACATAGTTTCCGCGCCCTCATGGGTCGGTTTTGCGTTATGCTCCCGTATAATCCGCCACATGGTCTGCGGGTGATCTATCATGGGGCACGGCCGCAGGGTATTGTAGCAAAAAGGCTGCTCCGCACGAATTCCCCTGAAAAATTCCGAATTCAGGGCCTCTGCCAGACCCTTGTCATGAATATTGTCTGTTGCAAAATGGCAGAAAATGCACGGCTCCACATCACCGCGGTGATTTACATGGAAATAGAGTCTGCCCCCTGCGATGCACCCGCCTGAAAGAACTCCGTCGTTCCAAAAGTCAACCAGCAGAAGCGGCTTGTTTTCCCTGACATAACTCTGGAAACGGCGCATCTGGTCGCGCTGCTCGGGAGTCGGCATAAGTTCCATATCAGGCTCATTGCCCACCGGCATAAACAGGAAATACCAACCGTAGAGCGCACCTTTTTCGATCAGGAAATCAACCCATTCATCCGAGCAGATTACATCCATATTCTTGCGGGTAACAAGAGATGAGAATCCGAACGCGCATCCTGCCTCGTAAAGACGGTCCATTGCACGTACACAAGCATCAAACGACCCCTTGCCGCGCACAGCATCGGTAAATTCCCGGGGGCCGTTTATGCTGATCTGGGGAGCCACGTTTCCAAGCTCCACCAAACGGTTCGCGGTCTTTTCATCAATTAAGGACGCATTTGTATAAACCTGGTAGAATGACTTGGGATGCTTTTCAATCACGTCTAACAAATGGGGATAGACAAAAGGCTCTCCGCCCAGGATAGTTATAAAATTAATCCCCATTTCCTCTGCCTCGGTAAGCACCCGGTCAAAAACCTCGGGGGCCATGTCGTCCTTGCGCTCGTAACTTCCCGCATAGCATCCTTCGCAGCGATAATTACAGCGCATGGTAGGAGAAATCAACATAACAGCAGGCGGCTGCAGCCCGAACTTCTCTTGGGCACGTCTGGGGGCGTCCGGGTCTCTAAAGAACATGCCTGCAACCATGCGGGCCACGTAACGCTCCCTCACCCTGGGGTGGGTATTCTGCACAACCCTTTGCAAAAACTGCCGGCCCGGACCTTCCTCTCGCATCCAGTGATGAAACCACTGGCGGATCATTTCCTGTTTTTCACCGCTTGCTATATGATCCATGGCCTTTAATACATACTTGGCATTCTTATCCGTGTCTTTGCCCAGATATTTCAATGCCTGACCCAGGACCTTTTCAGCCATGGTTCTTTTAGGCATCAGGTCCCGCCATCCTTTGAAATTAACAGTCATTTTGCCCTCCTCCTCTGCACTAATGATTTATAGTATATCCAGCAGCAATCATCCCGGAGCAATGCCTCATTGCATTGCCCCCGAATCTGTATATACTTCAATACATTATCAGGATCCGGCACAACGATATTCTACGCAGCTTCCAGCGCAAAAGCAATATCTGGAACAGTGACTTTTATTTATTAACCTTACGATATACATCAACATCTGTTTGTCAAATTATTTCAATAGTTTTATACCTCGAGCGCCCGCCTCATGTCGGCTTAACACCGACTGCGGGGCTCTATCCCATCACCCCGGCTATGGCCCCGGTCATACACGCAGCCATTGTTCCCGCCGCTATGGACCGGAACCCGAGCGATACTATTTCCCCACGTCTTTCCGGTGCTATGCCTCCCAGACCCCCGATCATTATCCCAAGACTTCCGGGATTGGCAAACCCGCACAGGGCATAAGACATTATCAGCAGGGATCTCTTGCTTAATTCCCCGGCCGGAAGCCTGCTCATCTCCACATAAGCTATCAATTCATTTAATACAGTCTTGGTGCCCAGCAGGGAGCCGGCAGCATTTGCCTCCGACCAAGGGACTCCGATCATCCAGACCACCGGGGAGAGGAGCCATCCCAGCATCCGCTGAAGAGTAAGGGGTTGGCCCATTATATCCGGAAGTAGTCCGAGGATAATGTTTATCAGGCTAACAATGGCAACCAGCACAATGATCATGGCGATGATGTTCAGCAGCAATTCCATGCCCTGTAACGTGCCGCGGGTAAGTGCATCCATTGCTCCTGCATCCTCTTCGTGTGCCTTTAATTCGGCACCCGTCAATTCTTTTGTTTCGGGAACCATTATTTTTGAAATGACCACAGCCGCGGGCGCGCTCATAAGCGAGGCAGTGAGGATATGCCCCATGACATTGGGGACAACATCTGCAAGAATTCCGGCATACAGCACCATGACGGTTCCTGCAATTGTTGCCATGCCGCTTGTCATCAGTGTAAAAAGCTCGCTCCTGGTCATACGTGAAACATAGGGTCTTATCAGAAGCGGGGATTCAACCATCCCTACGAAAATATTTGCGGATACCCCGAGACCTTCGGCTCCTCCCAGCCGCATGGATTTTTCAAGAAGCAGGGAAAAACCCCTTACGATCCCGGGCAGTATCCTCCAGTAGAATAGCACGGCAGAAAGGGCGCTTATCAAAAGTACCAGGGGCAGCGCCTGGAAAGCAAGTATAAAAGTGGCCTGGGGGTCTTCTACATGAAAGGGGGCCTCTCCGCCGCCGACATATCCAAAAACAAAAGAGGTGCCCTCCCGCGTGGCCTCCTGGAGTGCAAGCACAGCCCTGTTAAGGAATTCGAAAAACCTTGCGGATACCGGGACTTTAAGCAGAACAAGCCCGAGGGCGATCTGGATGCCGAGACCGGCTGCAACCGTGCGTACCGGAAAAGCACGACGGTTTTCGCTGACAAACCACGCTGCCGCAACAATCAGGAAAAAGCCCAGAAAACCGCGAATCATCATGTTCTGTCCTCCGGCACTCTGAACACGGACGAAGGCCGTTTTTCATACTCACATAAATATTTACCTGCGCAGATAAATAATGTATAATCTAAATTTAAGTATAATTTAAATAATCAAAGCAGCTGTATCTGTATACACGGACGAAAAGTCTTCTCTAAAAGAAAACACGCAGCCCCATGAAATCAAAAACGGCCTCAGGAATAAAACAGTGCATTTCAGGAATCAGGTTTTATGCGGTCAAGCTGCCCTGTATCTATATATTGATAACCTTGGGCTTTATTTTGGACTTCCTGATCACTTTTCCGTTTATCATAATGGTGGAAACCGACCCCCTGCGGAAAAATAAGCCCCGTAAATCAAGCGGGAGCCCTGATAAAACCTCAATTTAGGTTTAGGTAAAACATAGAAATATTTGATGACTTCGCAAAATCGACTTCTAAGTAACTTCGTTCAAGGGCCAAGGTTTAAAAAAATAAAAACAACGCCTTTAAACATGCGGCAAAAAGTTATTTGGAGTGTGCGGTCCCGGGCCTCGGCCGGGGGAAAAACTTCTAAGGAAACCCAGGGTCGGGATCGGTTTTTGAAGCGACATTGAGCGCTTGCGGTCAGGAGCGAAAAAA